>NZ_JBSGVW010000022.1:0-153124 GCF_053608645.1 Streptomyces sp. NPDC055013 | reverse complement strand
CCCATACGGCGTCGGTGGGCCGCATCCACGCCATCAGCGCGGCACCGGCCAGGACGCCCCACAGGGCCCATCGGTCGAAGCGGTCCGCGCGGGCCGGTGACGGCTCGATCCCGGCGATCTCGAGTTCCCGGCCGCTGCGCAGGTCCGTGGAGGGCACGTCGCAGCGCGGGCACCAGAAGAACGGGGGCATGCCCACCGGGAACTCCTCGGCGCACGGGCCGCACCAGGCCTGCGCGGGGATCTGCTCGACCACGAGCCGCGCCTCGGCGAGGGGGGTGCCGTCGCGGGCCACCTCGAAGGCGAAATCCAGGGCGTCGGGGACGACGCCCGCCAGTTCACCGACCCGGACGGTCACCGCCGAGACGGACTCGGTTCCGTCGGCCCGGGCCAGCTCACCGGCACGCTCGATGATCGCGGTCGCGATCGACAGTTCGTGCACGACCGGCTCACGGGTACCGGCGACCGGCACGGAACCCGCCGGCCATCCGCCAGATCCGCGCCTCCCGCCTGAGGCTGGGCCATTCCCAGGCCAGCAGGGCGAGGACCAGGCCGCCCGCAAGGGCGGCCTCGGCCATCAGCACCCGCTGTCCGCTCAGGCCGGCTCGTCTGCCCGTGGCAGCCGACCACTGTGCTCGTTGGACCTTCATTGCGGCGACTCCCTGCTGTCTCTCATCCCGGTGAGATGTTCGGCATGGTCTCCACGAGCACGTCATGCCGTTTCCAATGGATCCCGGTGGAGCGGCGCGCGTCGGCGGTGCCGTCCTCGTGGTGGCCCTTCTGGTCCTCGTACCGCCCCCGGTTGCCCTGGTGCATGCCGGCCACGTGCCCGGGGGTGTCGGGCTTCGCCTGGGCCCGGCCCACTCTGATGCTGCCCATGGGGTGATCTCCTTCCTCGCCTCCGACCTGCGGAGTACGTGCTCAGGACCGCTCGGTGAGGTCCTCGAAGAACCGCTCGACGGCCGGCCAGACCTGCCCGCCGCCGGACAGGCCGCGCCATTCCCGGCGTACGACGGCGACCATCCGGTAGCAGTCGTCGATCGGCACGATCCAGTGGTGGTCGAGGCCGTGGACGGTGTTCACCAGCAGTGCCTCCACCTCGGGTTCCACGGTGGCGAGCTGCGGACACGTCTCGGCGAGACCGAGCCAGGCCGACCCGTCCACCTCCCACCGCATGGCACCGGCGGGGCTCGGGCCCTGCGCGGTGACGGTGCCGTCCGTCCGGGGCACGAAGAAGACCAGGCCGACGGGTACGCCCAGCGCCGCCGTGTCGACCTTGGGCAGCCTGATCCGACGCCTGGGCACCAGCCGGTAGTGGCCGTCGCCCGCCCCGGCCCCGGCGAACAGCACCGAGCAGGGGCCGCAGACGCACCGCACCTCGTCCTGGCCGGTGTCGTACAGGTGCGCGTGCTCGTCCGGCACCCGCGCGGCGCACAGGTCGCACGCCTCCACCCGGGCCGCCGCCGCGCGGTCGGCCGAGGAGCGGATGAGGCGGGCCAGGGCCCCGTCGGTGGTCACCGTGCGCCCCGGTGCGTCAGCGTGGCGAGTGGGACGAACGCGGGCGGGGGTGCGGCCGCGGCCGCGGTGAGCGGCTCCACCGCCGTCAGCTCGGGTGCCACGGCGAGTACCGCCTCGCGGACCGCGTCGGTGACGTCCAGTGCCCCGGCACCGCAGCCCGAGCCGCATCCGCCGCCCGCCGTCATGCGCACCCGGGCCACCTGTCCCTCCACGCCGGCCCACTCCACGTCGCCGCCACGTTCCTGTACGGCGGGACGCAGCCGTTCGACCGCGCGGGCCGCCCGGCGCTCCGCGGGCTCGGGATGGACGTCGTGCAGGACCAGCAGGTGGCCCAGCAACTCGTCGTCGGCCAGGCGCTCGGCCAGCTGACCGTCCGCGTGGTCCATGACGCGGGCCAGCGCCTCGCCGTAGACCTCGGTCAGCAGTCCCACCGCCTCGGTCGCGGAGCGGGTGGTGGGGCCGGGCGCGGACTCCAGGCCCGCCAGCAGCTCGTCGAGCCGGGCGAGCCGGGCCTCCACGTCCGGGTCCGCCAGCCGGGCGGCACCGGCCTCAGCCATGGTTCGCTCCGTACGTCGGCGAGTGCAGGGTGGTGAGCGTTTTGCCCTTGCCGACGTACATGTGCACGCCGCAAGGCAGACAGGGGTCGAAGCTGCGGACCGTGCGCATGATGTCGACGCCCTTGAAGTCGTCCGGCCCGTTCTCCTCGAAGATGGGCTGGCCCTGGACGGCGTCCTCGTACGGACCCGGGGTGCCGTAGATGTCGCGGGGGCTGGCGTTCCACGGGGTGGGCGGGTACGGGTGGTAGTTGGCGATCTTCTTGTCCTTGATCACCAGGTGGTGGGAGAGGACACCGCGGACCGCCTCGTGGAAGCCGCAGCCGATGGCCTCGTCGGGCACCTCGTAGTTCTCGAAGACCTTGGTCTCGCCCGCGCGGACCAGTCCCATGGCCTCTTCGAGGAACTGCAGGGCCATGGCGGCCGCGTAGGCGACGAAGTAGGGCCGGGCGCGGTCGCGTTCGATGGTGTTGCTCCACTGCGGGATGCGCCACTCCAGGGTGGTCTCCGGCAGCGACTCGCCCTTGGGCAGCGAGATGCGCACGCTGTGGCCGGTGGCCTTGATGTACGGGGTGTCCACCAGACCGCTCAGCGCGGTCGACCACAGCCGGGCCAGCGGACCGCCGCCGGTGTCGAGGGCGAGGTGCTGGTCGGTCCGCTTGTCGTACCAGCGCGGGCTCATCACCCAGCTGTACTTGTCGTCGAAGTCGCGCTTCTGCGGCACCGGGACGGTGGTCTGGTTCCACGGGTGACGCATGTCGACGGGGTTGCCGAGCGGGTCGTGGGTGACGAAGGGCTGCTCGTTGACCCAGTCCTCGTAGTAGGAGCTGCCGAGCATGATGCGCAGGCCGAGGTTGATGTCGACCAGGTTGTTGGTGACGAGTTCGCCGTCGACGATGATGCCGGGCGTGACGTACATCGCCTTGCCCCAGGTGTTCATCGTCTCGTAGCGGTAGTCGACGACCTTGGGGTCCTGGAAGGCGCCCCAGCAGCCCAGCAGGACGCGGCGGCGGCCGACCTCCTCGTAGCCGGGCAGTGCTTCGTAGAAGAAGTCGAAGACGTCGTCGTTCATGGCGACGGCCTTCTTCACGAAGTCGATGACCCGCATGAGGCGCGCGAGATAGTCGGTGAAGACGGTCGGCTGGGGCATCGTGCCGACGCCGCCCGGATACAGCGTGGACGGGTGGACGTGCCGCCCCTCCATCAGGCAGAACATCTCACGGGTGACCCGGCTGACCTTCAGGGCCTCCTTGTAGACCTCGCCCTCGAAGGGGTTGAAGGCCTTCATGATGTCGGCGATCGTCCGGTAGCCGTGGATCTCCCCGCGGGGCGCCTCGGTGCGTTCCGCTCGGGCCAGCAGGCCGGGGTTGGTGGCCTTGACCATCGCCTCGCAGAAGTCCACGAAGACCAGGTTGTCCTGGAAGATCGTGTGGTCGAACATGTACTCGGCCGCTTCGCCGAGGTTGACGATGTGCTCGGCCAGCGGGGGCGGCTTGACCCCGTAGGCCATCTGCTGGGCGTAGTCGGAGCAGGTGGTGTGGTTGTCGCCGCAGATGCCGCAGATGCGGGACGTGATGAAGCCGGCGTCGCGCGGGTCCTTGCCCTTCATGAACACGGAGTAGCCGCGGAAGAGCGACGAGGTGCTGTGGCATTCCACGACTTCCCGGTTGGCGAAGTCGATCTTCGTATAGATGCCCAGGTTCCCGATGATCCGGGTGATCGGATCCCAGGACATGTCCACGAGCTGTGGCGGCTTGCGCTCCGTGGGCCGGGCCTCGGTGGTGGTCATCTGCGGTGCTGCCCCTCGCTGTCGGTGATGTGCGGGTGGGTCGTGCGGTGGGGGTCGTGCGGCTTCGGGAGCCGCGCGCGGGGTGCCATCAGGGGCGCCAGTGCGGGTCGTAGCCGCTGGTCAGCTTGCGCTTGTTGTGGCGCCACCTGGGCTCGTGGTTGACCAGCTCGTTCGTCATGCCGCGCAGCCTGCGGATGACGGCCCCGTACGGCTTGATGGCCAGGGACGACAGCGTGCCGCCCGGGGGCTCGTCCATGAACGGCATGAACGCGTCGGGGAAGCCGGGCATGGTGCACCCGATGCAGATGCCGCCGACGTTCGGGCAGCCGCCGATGCCTGCCATCCAACCGCGCTTGGGCACGTTGCAGTTGACGACCGGACCCCAACAACCCGTCTTGACCAGGCACTTGGGCGAGTTGTAGTCCTTGGCGAAGCTGGCCTGCTCGTAGTACGAGCCGCGGTCGCAGCCCTCGTGGACCGTCCGGCCGAACAGCCACTGCGGGCGCAGCATGTGGTCCAGCGGGGGCGGGGGCGCGGAGCCGGCCGCGTGGTAGAGGACCCAGACCAGGGTCTCCATGAAGTTCTCGGGCTGGATCGGGCAGCCGGGCACATTGACGACCGGCAGGCCGCCCTGGGAGGTGTAGTCCCAGCCGAGGTAGTCGGCGAGGCCCATGCAGCCGGTCGGGTTGCCGGACATGGCGTGGATGCCGCCGAACGTGGCGCAGGTGCCGGCGGCGACCACCGCCCAGGCCTTGGGGGCCAGTTGGTCGATCCACCAGTTCAGGGTCTGCGGCTCACCGGTCTCCGGGTCGTTGCCGAAGGACGTCCAGTAGCCGTCGCCCTCGATGATGTTCTGGTTGGGGATCGAACCCTCGATAACGAGGATGAACGGTGACAAATCGCCCCGCGCGGCGGCCCGGTAGGGAGCGAGGAAGTCCTCGCCGCCCAGGCTGGGCGAGAGCACCTTGTTGACCAGGTTCACCTTCGGCAGGCCCGGGATCAGACCCAGGACGAGGTCCTCGATGGAGGGCTGGTCGGCGGCGGTGAGGGAGACGGTGTCGCCGTCGCAGCTCATGCCCTCGGAGATCCAGAGGATGGTGATCTCGTCGAAGCCCTCGCGGTCCTCGGCTCGACCGGGTTCTTTGCTGACCTCGGCGGTACTGCTGTGCGTTGCCATGTCATCGGCCTCCGCTGCGGGGGGTTTCGGATGGAGCGGGCTCCAGTGGCTCGAGTTCGTCCGGCCGGAAGTACAGGAAGCGGCCGTACCAGGTGTGCAGTTCGGCCGCGGGATCGTCGTCGACGGTGACGGCAAGGTGCACGCTGCCGTCCACGTCGTGGAAGACGGCGGCGACCTCGGCGGTCCGCCCGGCCAGGAACATGTCCTGGGCGTCGGCGCCGCGACCCCGTGGGCGGAGCCTTACCCGGCTGCCCGCTCCGAGGGGTACGCCGTCCACGAGCACGGTGTCCGTGGACGGGGAGAGACCGTCGTCGGCGCCCTCCTGCCACCAGGCCGGGCGTTCGGCGGGCGGGGAAGCCAGGGGCGACGGGGTGGCCCGGGTGGGCGCCGTGGCCGACGGAGTCAGGGAGCGGACGGCGCCGTGCAGCCGCTCGAAGACTTCCTGCGGCATGGTGTCGACCCGGTCGAGGATCGCGGCGGCCCGCGGGTCGGTGGCGCGCGCCTCCTGCTTCTCCTCGTCGGTCAGCAGCATCGTGCGCAGGGTGAGGATCTCGTCGATCTCCGCCGCGTCGTGCAGGTCGCCGGGGCTCTCCGGGGCGACCTGAGGGTGGTCGGGCAGGATGATCGGGGCGGACAGCAGGACGCGTCCGACGGCGTCGGGCTCACCGCCGAGCACGGGGAACGTGAACTCGTTGCGGCACGCGCTCGCATGGGCCCGCAGGTCCGCGGGTGGATCGGTCGGCGAGACGAACTCGACGCCGTCACCGCCGATGAGGGTGTGCGTGGCGATGAGTGCCCGGCGCAGCGCCTCGTCGCGCGGGGTTCCCGAATCCGGCGCGGGTCCCGTGTTCGTGGTGCGCACCCGGAGCCGGCAGAGATACGGCGCGAGGCGCTCGGCGGCGACGGTGAGGCTGGCCCGCACCTGCTCGCGGCGCCGCACCACCCGGCCCGAGCGGCCCAGCAGCGGTTCGACGTCCTCGCCGGCCGGCGCCGCCACCACAACGGCGTGTTCGCCCTGAAGGAGCTCGTCCAGCGGGATCACGGCATCGAACTCGCGCGGCACGGCCTCGTCGAAGGTCAGATGGGTCGCGCCGTCGTCGGTGCGCAGCGACTCGACGGGGCGGTGTCCGCCGTCCCGGTCCGCTTCCTCGACCTGCTTGCGCTGCATCTGCAGACAACGCAGCCGGACATGTACGGCCGCGCCGGGCTGCCGGAGCCTCAGCAGGCACTCGGTCTGCTGGTACCAGGAGTCCGCGGAACCGGAGATGCCGGGGACGACGGGACCGTCCGACTCCACCCAGTCCCGGGGGAACAGCACCCCGAACTGCCATCGGACGCGGTTCTTGGCCGAAGAGCGCCGGTAGGGATAGAGGAGGTAGCCCTCATAGAGGACGGCGTCGGCGACCGCGCTCACCTGCTCGAAGACGCCTCCGGACCGGCCCGGCGGCAGGTCCACGTCCTCCCCGGGGTCAGCACACGCAGTGCCGCCCTCGGCCCGTCCCTCCGACGCCATCGCGCCTCCTCGTCGCAGTGCTCACGCGCATCCCTTCCACCACGCTCACACCACTCACCCACCCTCGCCTCCTCCGGCGCAGCGACGCTGAGCCATTCGGGTTGGGGGCGTCAGTCCGTCGGCACGGTCGCCGGCAGACCCAGCGCGGTGGAGACATGGCGCCAGATGGAGGTGAGCGCCGTGTCGAGGGTGACCGTCGGGTCGCGCAGCATGAGGCGGATGCCGTAGCCGTCGCTGAGGGACAGGACGAGGGTGCTGAGCTCGTCCACGTCGGTCGGCGTGAACTCGCCGGAAGCGATACCGCGTCGCACCGCGTCTCCCACCCAGGCGTGCAACTGGGCGTACAGGTCGACGGCGAAGACCCGCGTGGTCTCGTCGCGCAGCGCCCGGACCCACAGTTCCTGCCAGAGCCGCCAGTCCTGGGTCAGCTGGGGGTCGGTGGGCAGCAGGTTGCGCAGGATGCGGGCCAGGATGACCGCCACGGGGGCCGTCTCCGCGTCACGTTCGACGTCGACGGCCGTGTTGGCGAAGGAGTGGGTCATCGCCTCGGTGAAGAGCTTCTCGCGCGTGTCGAAGTGGTAGTGCAGCAGCGCCGTCGACACGCCGGCCCGCTCGGCGACCATGCGCATCCGGATCTTCTCGAACCCGATGTCGGCGATGACCTCGCACGCCGCGGTCAGGATGCGCTCGCGTGTGTCTGCCGTGCGCACCTTCGTGGACACCCTCGGGCTCCCCTCGTTCCGTGGACGTAGGCCATGACCATCTTCCCTCACGGCCGCCCCGTCGGTGCCGCGGCCTCGGGACGGCCCTGTGCGTCGTACGCGTGGAAGCCCCGCCCGGACTTCCGCCCCAGCAATCCGGCCTCCACCATCCGGGACAGCAGTGGGGGTGGGGAGTACTGGGGCTCGCGGAACTCGGCGTAGAGCGACTCCGCGATGGCGCGTGTGGTGTCCAGGCCGATCAGGTCGGTCAGGGCGAGCGGGCCGAGGGGGTGCGCACAGCCGAGGACCATGCCGCGGTCGACGTCCTCGACGGTCGCGCTGCCCGACTCCACCATGCGGACGGCGGCCAGGAGATAGGGCACGAGCAGCGCGTTGACGACGAACCCGGCCTTGTCCCGGGTCCGGACCACCTCCTTGCCGAGGGTGCCGGTGACGAACTCCTCGGCCCGTGCCGCCGTGCCGGGCGAGGTGAGCAGCGACGGCACGAGTTCGACGAGCCGCAGGACCGGTACGGGGTTGAAGAAGTGCACGCCGACGACCCGGTCGGGGCGGGTCGTCGCGGCGGCGAGTCTGATGACCGGGATGGAGGAGGTGTTGGTCGCCAGGATCGTGTCGTCGCCGGTGATCACCGAGTCGAGGCGGGTGAAGACGTCGATCTTGAGAGCCTCGTCCTCGGCGACCGCTTCGATGACCAGGTCGTGGTCGTGCAATGCCTCGACTTCATGGACGACGGTGACCAGGGACTCGGCGGTCTCCCGTCGTTCGTCGCTCAGCCTGCCGTGTGCGGTGGCCCGGTCGAGCGAGCGGGTGATGCGGAGGCGGCCGGCCCGGGCCGCCTCCGCGTCGCGCTCGACGACCGTGACCGGCACGTCGGCCCGTGCGCAGACCTCGGCGATGCCGGCGCCCATCAGCCCGCAGCCGACGACTCCCACGCGCTTGATGTCGGTCATCCGTATCCCTCTCTGTGGTCTGCGACGGTGCGGGTCAGGCGCTGGGCAGGTCCAGAACCCCCGAGCCGCGCTTGATGAGTTCGTTGGCGATGATCAGCCGCTGGATCTCGGAGGTGCCCTCCCAGATGCGGTCCACGCGCAGCTCGCGGTAGAGCCGTTCAACGGCGTACGAGCGGTCGTAGCCGCGCCCGCCGTGGATCTGGAGACACCGGTCGATCACCCGGCCCGAGGCCTCGCTCGCCGAGAGCTTGGCGATGGCCGCCTTGGCGTGCAGGGTCTTGCGGTCCTGAGCCGAGGCCTGGTCGATCTCCCAGGCGACCTGGTGGGTGTAGGCGCGGTTGACGGCGATGTCCACGGCGCAGTCGGCGAGCATGCCCTGGATCAGCTGATACGAGGAGATCGGCGCCCCGAACTGCTCCCGCTCCACGGCCCAGTCCCGGGACAGCTCCAGCGCCCGCTCGGCCGCGCCGATGGTGCGGGCGGCGATCATCAGGCGCTCCTCGGTGAACCACGAGCGCGTGATGTCGTATCCCTCGCCGATGCCGCCGAGCACGGCGTCCTCGCCGACCTGGACGTCGGTGAAGGTGAACTCGGGGTGCTCGTAGACGAAGGTGTGCATCCAGCGCGGGACGCGCGTCATCTCGATGCCGGGGGTGTCCTTGTCGACCAGGAAGAGGGTCGGTGCGCGCTCCGGGCCGGCCGCCGCGAGCACGATCATGAAGTCGGCGTGGTCGCCGACGGTCACGAACCACTTCTCGCCGTTGAGCACCCAGCCCTGGTCGTTCTTCGTCGCCGTGGTGGCCAGGTTCTGCGGGTCGGAGCCGGCGCCGGGCTCGGTGACGGCGTAGCAGTCGCGCCGCTCGCCGTTGATCACGGGGACGAGGAAGCGCTCGCGCTGCTCGGGGGTGCAGAACCGCAGCGCGTTCGCGGGCCGCCACACCATGTCCCAAAGGGCGCCGGTGAGCCGCCCCAACTCCTCCTGCACGGTGACCTGTTCGGCGATGGTGAGTCCGGCGCCGCCCCACTCGGCCGGCATGTTGACGGCCTGGAGACCGGCGTCCAGCACGGCGTCACGGACCTTGGTGTGGGCGTCGGCGGGCAGGCCGTTGTCCTCCTCGCACTGGATCTCGAAGCCGGCGATGAAGTCGGTGAGGGCGCGTGCGTCGGCCTTGAGCTGAACCTGGCGCGGGGTGAGACGGAAGTCCATGGAAGTCCTCGCTGTGCGGTGATGTGACGGGTGGGCGGTTTCAGGGCGTGGGCAGAGCAAGGGCGCGCGTGCCGCGCTTGATCAGCTCGTTGGCGATGATCAGCCGCTGGATCTCGGAGGTGCCCTCCCAGATCCGGTCGACGCGCAGCTCGCGGTACATGCGCTCGACGGGGTAGGTACGGTCGTAGCCGCGGCCGCCGAAGATCTGCAGACAGCGGTCGGCGACCCGGCCGGCGGCCTCGCTGGCGGCGAGCTTGGCGGTGGAGGCCTTGGCGTGCAGCGTCTTGCGGTCGGTGCCCGGCTGGTCCGCCTCCCAGGCCACCTGGTGGGTGTAGGCACGGTTGACGGCGATGTCGACGGCGCAGTCGGCGAGCATCTGCTGGATCAGCTGGTACGAGGCGATGGGCGCCCCGAACTGCTCGCGCTCCACGGCCCAGTCCCGGGCGAGTTGCAGAGCGCGCTCGGCCGCGCCGACCGTACGGGCCGCGATCATCAGGCGCTCGTCGGTGAACCATTCCTTGGTGAGCTCGTAGCCGTTGCCGACGCCGCCGAGCACATCCTCGTCGGCCACGAAGACGTCGGTGAAGGTGAACTCGGGGTGCCCGTTGACGGCGGAGTGCATGAAGTGCGGGACCCGGGTCATCTCGACGCCGGGCGCGGCCCGGTCCACGAAGAACAGCGTGGGCTGCCGCTCGGGGCCGGCGTCCGCCTGCACCAGCAGGAAGTCGGCGATGTCGCCGCAGGTGACGAACCACTTCTCGCCGTTGAGCACCCATCCACCGTCGGTGCGGTCGGCCGTGGAGGTGCCGGAGGACGGGTCGGATCCCGCGCCCGGCTCGGTCACCGCGAACGCGTCGAACTTCTCCGCCCGGATCACGGGCAGCAGGTACTTCTCGCGCTGCCGCTCGTCGCCGTAGGCCAGCACGTTGGCGGGCCGCCAGGGAATGTCCCAGAGGCAGTTGGTGACCTTGCCGAACTCCTCCTCGACGATGACCTGGTCGAGCAGGCTGAGTCCGGCGCCGCCCCATTCGGCGGGCATGTTGATGGCGTAGACACCGGCGTCCATGGCGGCCCGGGTCAGTTCGGTCACGAGCTGCTGCGGCAGGGGGCCGCCGGCCTGCTCGGACTGGTCCTCGTAACGCATCAGCAGGCGGGCGTACTCGGCGGCGCGGCGCTTGAGGTCGGCCTGCTCGGGGGTGTAGCGCATGTCCATGGGGGCCTCTTCGGTCAGGTCGGGGGACGGCGTGCGGGGTGGGGCGGGTCAGGCGAGTACGGCGCGGGAGTCGAGGGCGAGGGCACCGTCGGGGCGTACGAGAAGGGGATTGACCTCGATCTCGGCGATCTCCGGGTGGGCGGCGGCGAACGCGGTGATCGCCTCCACGGCCTTCGCGGCCGCCTCCACGTCGACGGGCGGTTTGCCCCGCACCCCGTCGAGCAGGGCGGCGGTGCGCAGTCCGCGCAGCAGACTCACGGCCCGTTCGGCGGGCACGGGGGCGAGCGTGAAGGCGACGTCGTGCAGGGCCTCCGCCAGCACTCCGCCCAGGCCGACCATGGCGACCGGGCCGAAGCGCGGGTCTCGGTTGACGCCGACGATCAGCTCGATGCCGTCGGTCAGGTCGGCCATGGCCTCCACGGAGTAGGAGGAGGCGCCGAGCCGGGCGTGCATCTCACGGAAGGCGGCGAGCAGTTCGTCGGGTCCGGCCAGGCCGAGTACCACTCCACCCGCGTCGGACTTGTGGAGCAGATGGAGGGCCTTGAGGACGTACGGGCCGCTGAACTCCTCGGCTGCGGCGAGCAGTTCGGTCTCGTCGTGGATCTCGCGGGCTGCGGGGAAGGCGAGTCCGGCCTCTTCGAGGGCTCGGCGCGTCTCCATGTAGCCGCTCTCGCCCAGCGGGGGTGCCGGCCGGGGAAGGGGGGTGACACCGGTGCGCTGTTCCACGGGTGCCGTCGCGGCGAGGGCGCGGGCCGCATCCTCGGTTGCGGCGAAGACCGGGATGCCCGCGGTGGCGAGGGTGCGGCAGCTCGGGGACTCGGGATACATGGACTGCACCACCAGCGGCTTCGCGGTGGCACGGTGCCGGGCGGCGATGAGGCGGGCGGCCTCCTCCTCCCCGTCCGCAAGTGCCTTGCCGCCTCCGCCGAGCCCGCCTTCGGCCGCCGCGTAGCCGCCGAAGTAGCCGGTCATCAGCACGGCGTCGACCTCCTCGGCCGCCAGCAGCGCGGCGACCGTCTCCGCGTAGGAGCCGGGGTCCTGCTCACCCATCCCGGCGAGGTCCACGGGGTTGGCGACGGCCGACTGCTCCCAGAGGGCCTCCCTCAGCTCCTGCCTTGTCGGCTCGTGGAGTTCGGGCACGCTCAGGCCGGCCGCCTCGACGGCGTCGGCGGCGACGACGCCGTGTCCGCCGCCGTCCGTGAGCACGGCGACCCTGCGTCCCGAAGCCCGTCGAGGGCCGCTCAACGCGGCCACGGCCACCGTGAGTTCGCGGGGCGTGGCGACGAGTTCCACACCGGTGTCCCGGCAGGCCGCGGTCACGACGTCGGCCGAAGTGGTCAGCGCGCCGGTGTGGGACTGCGCGCTGCGCGCTGAGGCGTCGCCACGTCCGGCGGTGAGCAGCACCACGGGCTTGCCCGCGTCGGCGGCAGCCTCGGCGAAGGCGCGTCCGTCGCCGAAGTCCTCGGCGTAGACCGCGATGGCCCGGGTGCCCTCGTGCCGGGCACAGTCGGCGAGGAGGTCGACGAGGGTGACGTCGGCCTGGTTGCCGAGCGACACGAACCGCGAGAAGCCGAGGCCGTGCGGGCGGAAGCGGAGCTGGAGTTCGAGGGCGAGGTTGCCGCTCTGGCTCAGGAGTGCGACGCCGCCTGGTGTGAAGGTGTCGGAGGCCAGGAAGAGGTCGGTGGTGTTGTCGGCGATCCCCAGGCAGTTGGGCCCGACCATCACGGCACCGGCGGCGCGTACGCGTTCGGCGACGGCCTGCTGCCGTACCCGCCCCGCGTCGCCGGTCTCGGCGAAACCGGCGGTGATCGCGACGATCGCCCGGGCTCCGCACCGCAGGGCCTCGTCGACGGCGTCCTCGAAACCGGCGGCGGGCACGGAGACCACCGCGAGGTCGACGGGCTCGCCGATCGCGCTCAGGCTGGGGGCGACGGTGCGGCCGAGCACCGTGCCGCCGCGGCGGTTGACCATGTGCACGGGGCGACGACCGTTGGCGCGGATGGCCTGGGCGGCTATGGCGTGGCCGTACTTGGCCGGGTCGTCGCTGGCCCCCACGACGGCGACGGATACGGGGTCGAAGAGGGCCGACAGGTCACGTCCCATGTCACTTCACCAGCCGCAGCGCAGCGTTGGGGCAGGCGGCGACAGCGGCCTCGGCGGCTTCCTCGTCACCCTGCGGCACGTCGGTCGCCCGCATCTGCGCATAGCCCCACTCGTCGAGGTCGATCAGCTCGGGTGCGGGTTCCTGGCAGAGGCCGTAGCCCTGGCAGCGGGTGGAGTCCAGCAGGAGTTTCATGGTGCGGTCCTTTCGGTGCGGCGGGGTCGGAGGGCGTACGGGGCCTGGATGCGGCTCAGGGCACCGGCACCGTGAACCGGCGCCCGTCCTCGGCTGCCGCGCCCTCGCAGGCGGGGCAGCCGGAGCGGCGGTGGGCGTCGATCCGGTCGGGGAAGTGGGCGAGGAGGCTGCCGACGACGCGGGCGGCGGCGTCCAGCAGACCGCAGGCCCCGCGGCCGGGCAGCTGCTGCGACCAGCGGCGCAGTTTGTCGACGGAGTCGTAGCCCGCCTCGCCGCGGGCCGCGGCCGTGAGGGTCCCGGCCAGCGCCCCGGTGCCGGACACGCACACCCCGCACTGCCGGGCGCTCTGCGCGGCCAGATAGGCGGCGGCCTCGGCGGCCACGCCGACCGGGCAGTCCTCGGGGCGCAGGAAGTGCAGCGCTCCGCAGCCGAGGGCTCCGCCGGCCTCCTTGAGTCGGTCGTGGTCGAGGGGCAGGTCCGTCCAGCCCTCGCCGTACAGTCCGCCGAACATGCCGCCCAGCAGGACCGCAGCGGCCGTACCGTGTCCGCTCAGGTCGGCGAGGACCTTCAGATGCGTCCCGGCGGGGACCTCGGCCAGCGCGGCACCGGCGGCGCCGGCGCCCGAGAGGGTCACCAGGTGGGTCCCGGCGACGGAGTCGGCCTCGTCCGGGCGCGAGTACATCACCGCGACGCGGGCCAGGGTCTCCACGTTGGCGACCAGCGTGGGCGCGCCGCCGACACCGCTCTCGAACGGGCGCGGAGGCTTCGCCGTGGGCAGCGCCGGGCCGCCGTCGAGAGCTCGTACGACCGCGCTCTCCTCCCCCGCGACGTAGGTGTGCCGCGTCCGTACGACGTCGATGCGCACCTCGGGCGCGGACTCGGCGAGCGCCCCGCGCACGGCCTGCTCGGCGAGGTCGTCGGAGAGGTAGACGAAGCCGCGCTCGGCACCGGTCATGGCCGCGGCCAGCCGCAGACCGTCGAGGACGGTGTGCGGGCGGTGCCGCAGCAGCCAGCGGTCCTTGACGGATCCGGGCTCGCCCTCCTCCCCGTTGGCGACGACCACGCGCGGGCCGGGTGGTGCGTCACGGACGGCACGGAGCTTGACGGCGGCGGGGAACCCGGCCCCGCCGCGGCCGCGCAGGCCCGTAGCGGCGATGCGGTCGAGGAGGCGGTCGGGCGCGACGAGCGGCGCGTAACCGCCCACGGCGAGGTAGCCGTGGATGTCCTCGCTGCCCCCGAGCGGAGCGAGCAGGCCGTGGTGTCCTTCGGGGAGGAGGGAGTACACGCGGGTCATACGGTGCTCCTGGGCTGGTGGTGTCCGGTGCGGGCGGGGGCACGGCGGGCTCGCAGGAGTCCCAGCGCCCGTTCCAGATCCCGCCGCTGCGTCGCGGTGCGGGCGTAACCGGCCCCGGGCAGGCCGATCAGCATGCGGTGGTGATCGAGGACGACCTCGCCCGCCACCAGCGCCGCCCGTGGATCGGCGGCACCGGAGCCGGTGGCGGCCTCGACGACCAGGTCGGTGACTTCGCCGAGGTAGCGCAGCCAGCCGCGGTGGGTGCCGCGCAGTACGAGTCGCTCGACGCGGTGTCGTTCGGCGGTGACCAGAGCCGGCGGCGGGCTGCCGTCCGTCGGGGCGCGCAGGGCGGCCACGGCGGTGGGCAGTTCCAGTTCGGGCTCCGGCGTGAGGCCGAGCCATACAAGACTGCGGCGAGCGATCATGCGTGCCTCCGGGTTCGCACCGTTCCCGGGTGGTCCGGAGACGGGGGTGGCGCGGCGATGACGTGAGTCGGGATGACGTGGGTGCGGATGCTCCGGTGCCGTGACGTGAGGGGGCGGGAGCTGTGCGGGGTGTCCGGATCCGGACGCCCGCTGTGGCGCGGACGGTGGTCCGCGGGCTTGCGGAATGCGCCTGGGCATCGGTCTGCGGGGCCCGGGTCATCCGCCTGCCAGGAGACTAACTAACTAATTAGTCAGCCCACAAGTCTTGACTTGCCCCCGCGATGGTCCCACTCTGACTAACCAATCAGTCAGCCGGATCGCGGCTGGTCCGGCGCCCCGCTTCGAGCACACCCGGCGCCCCACCGGCCGTCCGTACCGGCCCTCGCCCTCACCGCCCATCGCCGCCGAAGCGGCGCGGAGGAGGACCCCAATGCATCCCTCGACCACACGGGCAGACGCTGTCTCCGCTCCCCCGCCGGAGTCGCCCCAGCCGGCCCAGTCGCCCCTTGAGCACCCCGGGGAAGCGCTGCCCGCCCGCTACTACACGGATCCGGCCATCGCCGAGGCAGAGACCGACCATATCTTCGCCAAGTCCTGGCAGCTGGTCTGCCACGAGTCCGACCTCCCGGGCCCCGGCGCCCGGCTCACCGCCACCGCCGCCGGCCGTGAGGTGCTGGTCGTACGCACCGAGGACGGCGGCCTCGCCGCCCACCTCAACGTCTGCCGGCACCGCGGCACCCGCCTGGTCACCGAACCCGAACCGTCGGGCAAGGCGATCCGCTGCCCGTACCACGGCTGGACCTACAAGCTGGACGGACGGCTGGTCGGGGCCCCCGAGGCCCGCCGGATCCCCTGCCTGGACAAGCCCCGGCTCGGACTGCACCCGGTCAACGTCGAGTCCTTCCTCGGCTTCGTCTTCGTCAACCTGGACATGGAGGCGACCCCGCTCGCCGAGAGCTGCGCGGGGCTGGCCGAGTCCGTCGGGCACTACGCCGGGCCCGGCCTGGTCCCGGTCGGCAAGCACCGTATCCATGACGTGGCGGACGGCGAAGAGCAGAACGCCAACTGGAAGGTGATCGTCGACAACTATCTGGAGGGCTACCACGTCCCCGTGGCCCACCCCTCCCTCATGCGACTGCTCGACTACCAGGCGTACACGGTGGACGTGCAGGAGAACTACGTACTCTTCGAGTCACCGCTGCGCGACAAGCCGTCCTCGAACTGGACCGAGCGGCTCTACCAGCGGCTGGCGACCCCGATGCCGGGGCTCACCGAGGCCGACCGGAGGGTGTGGCGATACGCCGTGATCTATCCCAATACGCTCATCGACTTCTACCCTGACCACGTGCTCGCGTGGACCGCCCTGCCCACCGCCCAGGACCGGGCGGCGATTCCCGGCGGCTTCTACACCCGGCACGGGGAGAGCTTCCGTACCCGGCTGGCCCGGCGGATCAACATCCACATCGGCTGGGTCACCAACGACGAGGACGCCGAGCTGGTGGAGCGCGTGCAGGCAGGTATGCGCACCCCCGGCTTCGAGCCGGGTCCGCTGTCACAGCGCGAGGCCGCTGTCGGCTGGTTCGCCCGCCGCGTCCGGGAGGACCTGGAGGGGGACGCCGGGTGACGCCCTTCGGCGCGGCGCGTTCGGCGCATCCGCACAAGGCCACCGCCGGCCTCCGTGCAGCCTTACCGCGCGCAGTCTGACGCGCGTACGCACCTCCCCAGACCGGTCTTCACTGCGGAATCAGGGCCTGAAGTGAGCCGACCAGCCGGTCCCGCCCTGGAGTTGTGCCGTTCCTCGACGGAGAGGACGTTCATGTCCCCCGAGGCAATACCGCCGTCCCGACGCGCCGTACTGCGGGCAGGCGCCTTCGGCCTGCTGGGCGCCGCGGCCGGCGGCTGCGGGTTCATGCCCGCGAAAACGCCCGACGCCCAGCAGCTGGCGCCCGTGAAGGCGCGCGTCGACGGCGATCTCGTCTACTTCAACTGGGCCGACTTCGTCGACCCGTCCGTGTTCAAGGGCTTTGAGAAGGAGTACGGCGTCAAGGTCATCCAGTCGAACTTCGACTCGATGGAAGGCATGGTCGCCAAGCTCAACGCCGGCAACCGCTACGACATCATCTTCCCCACGGCCAAATGGGCCCAGCGTCTGGTCCGCGGAGGCCGGCTGCGCCGCATCGACCACTCCGGGCTCGCCCACTCCCAGGCCATATTCGGAACGTACGACTACTTCGCGGACCCGTGGTACGACCCCGGTTCCGCGCACACCGTCCCCTTCACCGCGTACAAGACCGGCATCGGCTGGCGGCGCGACAAGATCGGTGAGCTCACCGATTCCTGGCGGGACCTGTGGAGCGACCGGGCCAAGGGCAAGGTCTTCCTGCTGGACGACCGCGACGAGGTCCTCGGCATGGGCGCGCTCACCCTCGGTCTCGACGTCAGCACCGGCGACACCGGCGACCTCGACCGCATCACCTCCCTGCTGGGCACCCTGCGGCCGCGGCTGCGCGGCTTCTCCAGCGACAGCTACAACAACCTCCTCAACGGCAACGCGCTGATCCAGCAGGCGTGGAGTGGCGACATGGCCGCCATGCTCAACCAGGCCAAGGACCCGTCGGTGTTCGGGTTCCAGGCCCCCAAGGAGGGCACTCCCATCAACTCCGACTGCTACGCCATTCCCTGGAACGCGCCCCACCCCGGCACCGCGATGCTGTTCATCGACTACATGCTGCGGCCGGAGAACGTTAAGAAGAACGTCGAGTACATCGGCTACCCGATGCCGGTCGCGGGCACCGAGAAGACCTACGCCGACCTGGTCGAGCCCTTCCCGGAGTGCCTGGTCACCCAGGACGACCTGAAGGCCGACGTGTTCTTCCGCAACGGTGGCAGCGCGGCCCAGGCCGCCCGCGACGCCGCCTGGACCCATGTGAAGGCGGGCTGATCCATGGCACTGCCCCGACCCTCCTCACGCGCCCGCCGCGGCCCCCATGCGAACGGCACCCGTATCTGGACCTGGCTCATGCTGCCCGGCACGCTGTGGATGACCGGCTTCCTGATCGCCTCGCTGGTCCTCGTCGGCGTCCTGGCGGTCGGCACCACCGACGAACTGGGCAACCCCCGCTTCGGCTTCAGCCTCGCCGGTGTACGTGCGCTCGCGGACCCCGCCTACACCGAGGTCCTGGCCCGCTCCCTCGGCTACGCCCTGCTGACCTGCCTGATCTCGCTGTTGATCGCCTATCCGGTGGCGTACACGATCGCCCTGTACGGCGGGCGGTACAAGCACGCGCTGATCGCCGCGATCGTCGTACCGTTCTTCGCCAACTACCTGGTCCGGATGTACGGCTGGTCGGTGGTCCTCTCCGACGACGGGCCCGTGTTGCGCACGCTGCGCGCGGTCGGGATCGCCGACGGCGGAACGAAGATCCTCAACAGCGGCCTCGGCGTGGTCGCCGGACTGGTCTACGGCTTCGTCGTCTTCATGATCATCCCGCTGTACGCGGCCCTGGAACGGCTGGACGTCTCCCTCATCGAGGCCGGCCGCGACCTGTACGGCGGCCCGGTCCGCACCTTCTTCTTCGTCACCCTGCCCGCCACCCGGCAGGGCGCGGCGGCCGGGCTCGTCCTGGTCTTCCTGCCCGCCATGGGTGACTTCGTCAGCGCCCAGCTCATGGGAGGCCCGGACCAGATCATGATCGGCAACCTCATCCAGGACAAGTTCTTCCAGGGCCAGAACTGGCCGCTGGGCTCCGCGCTCACCATGCTGCTGATGCTGGTCCTGCTGGTCGGGATGCTCGGCTATCTGCGGCGTACCCGCAAGGACGAGGCGGAGGCCCGCGGATGACCCTGCTCAAGCTGCCGACCGCCACCGCACCCGCGGCCCGTCCGAAGGCCCGGACGCGCACCCGGCGCGGCCGCGCCAACCGCAGGCCCCGCGGTCTCATCGCCGTCACCGGGCTGTTCTTCGCGCTGCTCTATCTGCCCATCGCGGTGGTGGCGCTGTTCTCCTTCAACTCCCAGAAGTCGCTGACCGTGTTCGACGGGTTCAGCCTGCGCTGGTATCGCGCCTTCGTCCACGACGACGTCCTCATCGCCTCCCTGGGCACCAGTCTGCGTATCTCCCTGGTGGCGATGGCGGGTTCGGTGCTGCTCGGGGTGGCGCTGGCCCTCGGTCTGGTCAGGTCTCGCACCCGGCTCGGCTCGTTGGCCGGCCTGATCATGCTGGTGCCGCTGATCACTCCGGAGATCGTCACCGGCGTGGCGTCGATGCTGCTGTTCAAGGGGCTGGGCATACCGCTGTCCACCGGCACCGTGATGCTGGCCGAGATCACCTTCTCCATCTCCTACGTCACGGTGATCCTCCGATCCCGGGTCGCCGCACTGAACCCGGAGGTGGAGGAGGCCGCGATGGACCTCGGCGCCACGCGCTGGCAGGCGGTCCGGCTGGTGACGCTGCCGGCCCTGCTGCCGGCCGTGCTCGCCGCGGCCGTACTGATCTTCGCGCTGGTCTTCGACGACTTCGTGCTCGCCTACTTCACCACCGGCGTCGACCCGCAGCCGCTGTCGGTGCGGATCTACTCGGCGATCCGCTTCGGGGTGCAGCCCACCATCAACGCGGTCGGCACGCTGATGCTCGCGGGATCCATCGCCCTGATCGCCCTGGCCCTGTTCATCCCGCGCCTCTTCGGCCGCCGCGGCGGCCTCGACATCCTCTCCGGAGAGTGACTCCATGGACGCGACCCCCGCTGTCCGGCTCGACGGCGTCTCCAAGCAGTTCGCCGACTCCTACGCCGTGCACCACCTGGACCTCGACATCGAGGCCGGGCACTTCTTCTCCCTGCTGGGCCCGTCCGGCTGCGGCAAGACCACCTCGCTGCGCATGATCGGCGGGTTCAGCGACCCCACCGAGGGATCGGTGCTGCTCGCGGGTGAGGACGTGACCGCGCTGCCGCCGAACAAGCGCAACGTCAACACGGTCTTCCAGAGCTACGCCCTGTTCGACCACCTGAGCATCGCCGACAACGTCGCCTTCGGCCTCAAGCGCAGAGGCGTGGCCAAGACCGAGATCCGGCAGCGCGTCGGGGAGATGCTGGACCTGGTCCAGCTCGCCGGATTCGCGGACCGGGGGCCCCGGACCCTCTCCGGCGGGCAGCGGCAGCGCGTCGCGCTCGCCCGCGCGCTGGTCAACCGTCCGGCCGTGCTCCTGCTCGACGAGCCGCTGGCGGCGCTCGACCTGAAGCTGCGCAGGCAGATGCAGGTGGAGCTGAAGCAGATCCAGCGCGAGGTCGGCATCACCTTCGTCTTCGTCACCCACGACCAGGACGAGGCGCTGACCATGTCCGACCGGATCGCAGTGATGAACGCCGGCCGTATCGAGCAGTGCGGCACCCCCGAGGACATCTACGAGCACCCCGCCACCGGCTTCGTCGCCTCCTTCATGGGCACCTCCAACCTGATGACCGGCACCTACCGGGGCGGTGAGGTGGCCCTGGAGAAGGGGCCCGCACTGCCCGTCGGCCCCCGTTCCGGCATCGCGGACGGCACTGCCGTGAGCGTGTCCGTGCGCCCCGAGAAGATCTGGCTGTCGGACTTCGAACCGGGCATGTCGATGCTGAGCGGCGTGATCCGCGAGACCGTCTACAGCGGCCCGACCACGACC
Source organism: Streptomyces sp. NPDC055013 (assembly GCF_053608645.1). NCBI lineage: Bacteria > Bacillati > Actinomycetota > Actinomycetes > Kitasatosporales > Streptomycetaceae > Streptomyces > Streptomyces sp. NPDC055013. Next base: position 132,813 of record NZ_JBSGVW010000022.1, on the reverse strand, counting down.
TACCTCATCGAACTCGCCCCGGGCGTCACGCTGTCGGTGCTGGAGCAGAACACGGCCCGTGCCCGCATGGAGGACCGCTGGAGCGGCGGCGAAACCGTGGAGTTCGGCTGGCGGCCCGAGCACTGTCTGGTCCTCGCCTGACCTCCTGTCCCCTCACGAGCTCTTACGGGCTCTGTCGACAGAGCACGGTGGAACGGGCTCTGTCGAACGAACTCTTGTCATGAAAGCGAAGCTGATGCATCACGACGTGATCGTGCTCGGCGCCGGTCTGGCGGGCCTGTGTGCCGCCCGGGACCTGGCCGCCGCCGGCACCGACGTGCTCGTCCTGGAGGCCCGGGACCGCGTCGGCGGCCGGGTCGAGCAGACCCGCACACCCGACGGCCGCTTCGTCCAGCTGGGCGGCGAGGTGGTCGGCCATGCCCACACCGCGTACCTGCAACTGGCCAAGGAACTCGGCCTGGAGCTGGTTCCCAGCTATGTCGCCGAACCCGGCCGCATGACCCGTGCCACGCCGGAGGGCAACTCGGCCGGCGATCCCCCGCACTGGTTCGGCCCCGGCGACGCGGCCCTGCACGAGCGGCTCGGGGCGGAGTTCGCCGCGCTCGCCGCCACGGTCGACCCCGACGATCCATGGTCCCATCCCGACGCGAGCGCCCTGGACCGGCTGTCCGTGGCCGACTGGCTGCGCTCCCGGCACGCCACGCCCGCGGTGGTGCGCCTGTGGGAGGTCGGCCAACTCGCCCTGGCCGGCGGCTCGTACGAGCGCATCTCCCTGCTGGCCGCGCTGCGCAAGAGCGCGGCGGTGCCCGGCTCGGGAACGGGCGACTACGACTACGAGGACTGGGAGGGGCTGCGGCTCGCGGACGGCTCGGCGACGCTCGCCGAGGTGATGGGCCGCGACCTGGGCCCGCGCATCCGGCTGGGCGCCCCCGTCGCCGCCCTGGACATCCGCCCCGACCGTTGCTCGGTGCGCCTGGTCACCGGTGAGGTCCTCACCGCGACGGCGGTGGTGAGCGCACTGCCGGTCGGACCGCTGCGGGACGTCGCCATCAGCGGCGTCAGCGAGGCCCGGCTCGCCTCGCTGCACAGGCAACGTCACGCGACGGCCGCGAAGTTCGCCGCCGTGTACGACCGCCCCTTCTGGCGGGACGCCGACCTGAACGGCCTGTCCGAGGCCGAGGGTGTGCTGGGCAGTACCTGGCCGCAGAACGAGGGCGTCCTGTCGGCCCTGATCCCGCCCGAGCGGTACGGCGTCCTGCTCGGGACGCCGGCCCATCTGCGCACGCCCGAACTGCTCGCCGAGATGGCCGGCATGTTCGGCGACGAGGCCCTCCGGCCGACCGCCTGCCATCTGCGGCTGTGGGGCACCGACCCGTGGACCCAGGGATACGTCACCCAGTGGCCGCCCGGCGAGGTCATGGCCGTCGGCCCCCTGCACGGCACCCATGAACCGCCGTTCTACGTCTGCGGCTCCGACCAGTGGGTCGCCGGATACATGGAGGGCGCCGTCCGCACCGGCCGCGGCGCCGCCGAGGAGGTACTGCGCCGTGGCTGACACCGACGACCTCGCAACCGTCCTGAATCACATCGGCGGAAAGGAGGTGCCGGCCGCTTCCGGCGCCACCCTCCGGCTGATCGACCCGGCCACCGGACTGCTGCACGGCACGGCGCCGCTCTCCGGTGCGGAGGACGTGGACGCGGCCTGCCGGGCGGCCGAGGAGGCCTTTGCCGGCTGGTCGCTGACGACTCCGGCCGAGCGGCAGACCGCACTGCTGCGCATCGCCGACGCCCTGGAGCGGGAGGCCGGTGCGGTGGCGGGCGCCGAGGTGGCCGACACCGGCAAGCCGCGCGCTCTGTTCCTGGGCGACGAACTGCCCGCGATCGTGGACGTGTTGCGGTACTTCGCCGGAGCCGCCCGCAACCTGCCCGGCGCTGCCGCCGCGGAGTACACGCCGGGCCGCACCTCGGTGCTGCGGCGCGAGCCGGTCGGCGTCTGCGCCCAGATCACCCCGTGGAACTACCCGCTGATGATGGCCGTGTGGAAGATCGCCCCCGCGCTGGCCGCGGGCAACACGGTCGTCCTGAAACCGTCCGACACCACGCCGTCGTCGGCCTCGCTCCTCGCCCGGCTGGCCGCCGAGCACCTGCCGCCCGGCGTGCTCAACGTCGTGTGCGGCGACCGCGACACCGGACGCTCCCTCGTCGGCCATCCGCACGTCCGGCTGGTCGCCGTGACCGGAAGCGTCCGCGCGGGGCAGCAGATCGCCGCCGCAGCAGCCGCCGACCTCAAGCGGCTGCACCTGGAACTCGGCGGCAACGCACCGGTGTTGATCCACGCGGACGCCGATCTCGACGACGCGGTCGAGCAGTTGTCGTCGCTGTCCTACTACAACGCGGGCCAGGACTGCACGGCCGCGACCAGGATCCTGGTCGACCGGCGGATCCACGACACCTTCCTGGACCTCTTCGCCGACCGGGCCGCCCGACTGCTGCCAGGTGCCCCGGACGACGAGAGCGCCGACTTCGGTCCGCTCGCGAACGCCGCTCAACTTGCGGGCGTCAGTGGCTTGTTGGAGCGGCTGCCCGACCACGCCGAGGTGGTCACGGGTGGCACGGGGCTGCCCCGTCCCGGCTACTTCCACCGGGCCACGGTGGTCGCCGGGGTGCGGCAGGAGGACGAGATCGTACGCAGCGAGGTGTTCGGGCCGGTCGTCACCGTCCAGCCCTTCACCGACGAGTCCGAGGCCTTCCGCCTGGCCAACGGGGTCACCCAGGGACTCGCCGCGAGCGTCTGGACCCGCGACCACGACCGGGCGATGCGGGCGAGCCGTGCGCTGCGGACCGGCATCGTCTGGGTCAACACCCACGGCACCACGGTGTCGGAGATGCCGCACGGCGGCGTGGGCCACTCCGGGTACGGCAGCGACCTCTCCATGACCGGCCTGCTCGACTACACGCAGGTCAAGCACGTCATGCTGTGACCGCCGGCCAGGGCCTCACTGCTTGGCGCCGAAGACCTGGGTCCACCAGGGGCCACCGGAAGCCTTGTGAATGCCCACGCCGATGTCCTTGAACGAGCAGTTGAGGATGTTGGCGCGGTGGCCCGGGCTGTTCATCCAGGAATCCATCACCGCCTCGGGCGTCTGCTGGCCCTGGGCGATGTTCTCCCCGTACGTGGACCACTTGTAGCCCGTGGCGGTGACACGCTGCCCGGGGTCGGCGCCGTCCGGGTTGGTGTGGTCGAAGAAGTCGCGGGCGTCCATGTCCTCGGAGTGGCGCAGCGCGGCCTGGTTCAGCTGGGAGTCCTGCGACAGCGGACCGCAGCCGGCGGCCGACCGCTCCTTGTTGACCAGCGCGACCACCTGCGCGACGGCACCCGACGGGGCGGCCTGCGTCTGCGGGGTGCTGGACGCGGTCCGGGTCGGCCGGGAGGAGGGCTTGGGGTCCGGCGCGCTCTTCTTCGTGGGGCTGGGCGACTTGGAGGGGCTCGCCTTCTTCGAGGGCGAGGCGGACGGGGACGGCGACTTCGAGGCCGACGGGGACGTCTCGAGGGGGCTCGGTTCCGAAAGCTCGGCGGCGGGAGCGCCGGGGTTGCGCGCGGCGGCCGCGTCCTCCTTCCCGTTCCCGGGGTCCGTGTCGAGGTACCACAGGGCGCCGCCCGCCACGCAGGCCGCCACGACGGCGCCGCCGACGGCCCGGCGGCGGTTGCGGCGACGTCGACGCGCGGCGGTACGGGAGGCGGACCGGGCGCCGGCTCCCATGCCCGACCCGCCGTGGCCTCCCGACGCGCTCAGCTGGGACGCCGAGCCGGCCAAGGCCATACCGCCGGCGGCGGAGAGCACACCCTCCAGCAGTGCGGGTGCCGCGGCGACCAGCGCCAGACCGGCCAACAGCCCCTCGGCGGGCATCAACCCGCTCCACAAACCGGAACAATGCGAGCAACCACGGGCATGCCGGGCTATTCGCTTGCGCCACAGCGCCGAGGGCCGGCCGTCCCACGAGGCAAGCAGGCCCTGCAGCTCCTGGCAGCGCGGCCGCGCGTCGAGGGCCCGCACCACCACGCGGGCCGCCTCCAGCTGCGCCTTCATCCGCTGCACCCGGACCGCCGCGTGCTGCGGGGACAGCTCCAGGGCCTCGGCGACCTCGGCCCTCGTCAGCTCGCCGGCGCACTCCAGCCACCACAGCGACAGCAGCCCCCGGTCGTCCGGCTCCAGCCAGCGGGTCGCCCTCGCGGTCTCCATGCGCTGACCGGACAGCTGGAGCTGCATCAAGGTCAGGTCCACGAAGTCGGCGCCCGGATCCGCGAGATCCTCGGCCTCCTCGACTCCGCCCGGCGCCGACTGCCGCGCGTGCCAGTGCGCCCGCACCTGATTCATCGCGATGGCGACGAGCCAGGAGCGGAAGTTCTCGGGAGCACGCAGCCCACCCAAGGCGTCGAGGGCACGCAGCATCGTGTCCTGCACGACGTCGTCGACGTCGACCGAGCCGTTCAGTGCCCGTCCCACGACGTTGTAGACCAACGGGAGGTAGGCGCTGACCAGGGCGTCCTGAGCCGCCGGCTCGCCGCTGCGGGCAGCGATCACCAGTGCCACCGACTCCGTAGTGCGCTCTGTACTCATCAAAACTTCCCTGTCCTCGACGCCGAACGATGCTGTCCGATACTTGGGAGATCGATCGGTGAGCCCGGGATAACAGTTCTTCGGACGCATGTTCCACGTGAGACTCACGGGACCGTTACGGCGGCGCAATGGGGAAAGTCACATCGACGTGAAAACCTTCACGACTCCCAGCCGATAGCGCCCCGTTTATGTCCCTTTTGACAGTTGAGTACGACGGTGTACCGACGAGGTATCAAATACCGCGACCTGTCCGGCCGATTCGGTGCCGCGAAGTGCCACGGCACCGAATCGACGTCGAGCGCACGCCTCAGGCCAAGTTCAGCACCGCCCCCTCGGCACCCAACAGCGCACGCAGGTAGGAAATTTGACGCCAAGTCAAACCCAGCGCGTGGGCGGCAAAGCGGAGGCTGACGTGCGGGGCACCTTGTGCCGCGCTCCGGATCGCCTGCCACGCGGCCTGTTCCGTCCAGGGCAGCGCGGCCCGGGCGGGTGCCTGCGGCTCCGCTGCCGCGACGCGCTCCCGTTCGAGCTCATGGATCTGCGTGAGCTCGGCCGAGAGGTCGGCGGCGGCCTCCAGGGTCGGCGGCAGTACGCCGAGCAGGTGGGTGGCGACCGTGTTGTGGGCGAGGGCATCGTCCAGGGTGGTGGAGTGGATGCGGGCGGAGGCGTCCGTGAGCGGGATGAGGTGGTTCACCGTGCGGATCGGTCCGCGTACGCCGTCGACGGCCGCCGCGAACAGGGCGGAGGCTTCCGAGGGGTGCCAGGACAGGGCGGTTCGGACCGCGGCCACGTCGTGCGTGAGCGGAGTGAGCGCGTCGCCGTCCAGGCGGTCCAAGACGTCGGCCTGGGGGATCTCCCCGTCGGCTCCTGGCCCGGCGACGTAGACGGTCGCGGGCACCCCGGCGAGCCGGCAGGCGGCCAGGACCAGGGCGTCCACCAAAGGGCTGCACAGGGTGTCCTCGTCGCCGTGCGCGAGGATGTCGCCGCCGACGTCGACGATGCGGACGTGGTCGTGTCCGGCGTCCACGAGGCGTCGGATCTGTTCGACCAGTGCCGGCAGTCCCTGCCATGGGTCGAGCAGGGCCAGGCGCGCCGGCAGGTCCGCCGCCAGGGCGGGCAGCGTGGAGCCGGCGGGCGGGATCGGCCGCGTGGTGGGGGCGATCACCTGCATGCCCGCATGGTGTGCGAGGTCGGCGAAGTGCACGACCCCGAGCGGGCCGGGGGTGGGGTCGACTTCGAGGCGTTCCCAGGCGTACGTGGCGATCGTGGTCTCGCCGAGGGGTGTGCCGGTGAGGACACGGCCCACGGTCGCCGCGGTGATCGCGGTACCCACGGGGTCCCCGCCGCCGCCCGCGGCGATGAACAGGTCGCTCACACCGTCTCCCGTGCGGTGCCGATCCCGGTGATGCGCACAGGCGTACCCATGTTCCTGCGCGCCCGCGTGTTGGCCTCGTGCAGGCCCTCGTAGTACTCGCGGTCGAGCTTCTTTATGTGGTCGGAGTAGAACATCCAGGACAGGATGTCGCGGTACTTGAAGCCCTTGGGCGTCAGCTGGACGCGGCGCGGGCCGACTCGGTGGAGCAGCCCGTTGGCCTGGGCCGCGTCGAGGATTTGGTCCACTTCGGGGGCAATTGCATCCAGGCCGAAGCGGTCGAGTTCGGACAAATCGAGGTCGAAGGTGTCGAGCACGAGCCGTTTGCGGACGATCTCCTCCGGGGTGAGGGCGAACCCCGTCGTGGGCTGAAGGCGGTGGGCCCTGGCGTTCTCGATGTAGTCGGCGACCTCGCTCAGGGACGGCTTGACGCTGCCGGTCATGTAGTCGAGGACGGAACTGTAGGAGCGGGCGCCGACACCGAGGCCGAGCAGGGGCACGCCGTGGAAGGTGAGGACCTTCTGCACATAGCCGCCGCGCCCGGGCTTCTTGTAGCGGACGGAGCCCTCCTGGACGTAGCCGTGGGCGGTGAACACCTCGCGGGCGTAGTCGTAACGCTCGTACAGCTCCGGCTTCCACATGTACTGGTACGCGCCGGTCCGGGAGAACCAGGCGTCCGGTCGCACCGTGAGGAAGTAGGTGGAGATGGTCGTCGGCGCGAGCTTCGCCAGCTCGTCCACCGAGTGGCGCCAGGTCTCGGGGGTCTGCCCGGCGAACCCCATGATCAGGTCCGTCGACAGGTCCGGCAGTCCGCGCTCGTGGACGATCTCGACGGCCCGGCGGATGACGTCCTCGCCCGCCTGGCCCCGCCCCGCCTCGCGGATCTCCTGCGGGACCAGCGACTGGATGCCGATGTTGGCGCGCGTCAGGCCCATGTCGAGCAGCCGCCCGAAGCCGTCGGGGTCGGCGACGATGGAGTCCGGTGCGGCCTCCAGGGCGACTTCCTCGACGGTGGAACGCCAGTTGGGGTAGATCTCGCCGAGGGTGGTGAAGATCTGCTCGAAGTGCCGGGTCGACAGCAGCGCGGGCGTGCCGCCGCCGATGTAGACGGTCCGCAGCCGGCGCGCCCGGATGACCTCCGCATGGTCGCGGAGCTGCGTACAGAGCGCGTCGGTGTAGGCGTCGTACAGGTCCTCGTCGGTGGAGATGACCGTGTAGAGGTTGCAGAACCCGCATTTGTAGCGGCAGAACGGGACGTGCAGATACAGGTTGAGTTCGGGGACCGGATGGTTGGCCAGGTCCCTCGCCCACACGTCGTGGATGTCCCAGGCGCTCTCGTCGAGCGGCCGGTAGGTGGAGCGGGGCGGATACGAGTACTGGTAGGGGGGTATGACGCCCTGCTGGATGTACTCGGCGAGCTGGTCGTGCGGGCTGTTCACGATGGATGACTCCTTCGCACCATGCCGTTCGGTTGACCTTGCACCCCGATCCGAACACGCAACATTTTGTTGAAGCTATCGGTGTTGTGCACCAACTCCCGCATGCCGACGGGGCGTCATCGTTGTGACTTCGGCCAACTCGGGCCTGTCATCAGCAAGTTGTTTTCAGAGAACAGCCCGATGGACGGTGCGCCGCCGTGACCGATCCACTGGGTTCGTGGACAGCAGCGACGAGCCGGGCGTGACCGGCGTGATGGTGATCGAGCCGATGGGCAATGCGGGACGCTTCCTCGCGGAGGCCGCCGCCCGCTTGGGCATACGGCTGTACGCGGCCACCGACGAGCGGGTGCACGCCGGCTACGAACCGTGGCTGACCCGCGGCCTCACCGGGGTCTGCCTGACCAAACTGGCCGACACCAAGGGCGCGTTGGACGACATGGAGGTGTTCTGCCGGGAGCGGCGCATCGCGGGAGTCGCGGTCTGCTGGGAGTTGCTGACCCCGCTGGCCGCTCTGCTCGCCGCACGCCTCGGGCTGCCGGGCAACGATCCGCTGCGCGCCAAGGCCGCCCGCAACAAGATCGCCATGGCCGAGGCGTTCCGCGCCGGGGGCGTGGCGGCCCCCGCGCAGGCGGTGGTCACCGGCGCCGAGCAGGCCCACGCTGTCGCCGCCTCCGGCAGGCTGGGGTGGCCGCTGGTCGTCAAGCCGGCCGAGCAGGGCGGCTCCTGGGGTGTGAGCGTGGTGGCGGGACCGGACGGCCTCGATGCCGCGGTGGCCGCCGCCGGGCGGTTCACCCGCGCCGAGCCGCACGGTCTGCCGCTGGACTCACGCGTGTTGCTGCAGAGCTATGTGCCCGGCGAGGAGTTCTCCGCCGACACGGTCGTGCACGAGGGAGTGCCCTATCCGCTGCCCGTGGTCCGCAAGGACACCACGGCGGGCAGCTACCGCGTGGAGACCGGGCACTCCTGCCCGGCCGGGCTCGACCCGCGCACGGTACGGGCGATCCAGGACACCGCCGCTCGTGCGGCGCTCGCTGTCGGCGTGCGCAACGGCATCGCCCACACCGAGGTGAAGATCCCTCCCGGCGGCAGGCCGGTCGTCATCGAGACCGGCGCCCGGCTGCCCGGCGACAACATCTGCGAGATCGTCGAGGCCGCCACCGGCGTCAGTGAAGCGGCCGCCTATCTGCAGGCCGTCACCGGGCGGCTGCCGCACATCGCGCCGACCCGCGACGAGGCGGCCGCGCTGCGCTTTCTGCTGCCCGACCGGGCCGGGGTGGTCGAGGACGTCCTCATCCCCGACCTGCCCGGCACCCACAGCCACATCGACATTCGTCCCGGACAACGGGTGCCCGAACCGTCCGACAGTTCCGGCCGGGTCGGGCACGTCGTGGCGCGCGCCGCGTCCGTCGACGAGGCCCGCCGCCTTGCCGGCCAAGTGATCGCCGACTCCCTGGTGAAAGTGAGCTGACCCGTGCGCAATCCCGTCCGGAAGATCGCGTTCGTGCGATCCGTGGAGATCCGACGCGCCGATCCGTACATCCAGCGAACCGTCCGCGACCTGGCCCGACAGGGCATCGAGAGCTGCCTGTTCCACACGCACGGCACGGCGGACGACGGGGACTTCCCCGGCATGCGCCGCCGCCTCGATCCCGCCGTCACACCCGCCGAACTCGCCCGCGAGGTCGTCGAGTGGGGTGCGGACGCAGCCGTATCCATCTCCCTGCCGTGCGAGAACGCGCTGCGGGACGCCACCGTCAAGGAACTCCTCGACGCCCGGGGCATCCCCACGGTCATGACCCCGCTGCCGTCGACCCTCGCCCTGTGCGACAAGTGGGAGACCAAGCAACTCCTCGCCCGCGCGGGCCTGGACACCCCGCGCGGGGTCAAGGTCGACTCCGACCTGCTCGCCGGGCGCGGCGTCGCGTTTCCCGCCTACACGGACACCCTGCGCGCATCGGCCGCCGGCGTCGGTTATCCCCTCCTGTCCAAGCCGTTGTGGGACTCCACCAGCATGGGCATCAGGGCCCTGCCCGACGCCGCCGCTCTCGACGCCTACCTCGCCGATCCGCCCGAGGTGTCCGCGGTGATCGAGGAGTGCGTGGCGGGAGCGCTGTGCTCGGTGGACGTGGTGGGTGAACCCGGCAAGTACCGGGTGCTGCCCGTGTGCTGGACCGGCACGGCGGGCACCGAGCCCGTGTTCACCTTCGCCGACCTGCGCTGGTGCGGCCCCCGACCGCAGGCCGACGCCGTTTTCGAACCCGTCGCGGCCAAGCTGGTCGCCTTGTGCGAGGACCTCGGCGTCCAGGGCTCCGTCAACATCGACATGATCTACACCGGTTCCCGGTACGTGGTCCTGGAGATCAACCCCCGTATCGGCGGCGCCACCACACTGTCCTGCGCGGCCTCCGCGACGAACACCTTCGACGCCCTGGCGGCCATGGCCCGCGGCGACCACAGCCCGGCCCCTGTGCGACGTACGGGATGGGCCATCGAGTTCCTCTCCCACGAGCGCCTGCCGGAGTCGGCGCGGCCGGAGCTGACGAGCCGTCTGAATCTGGTGACCGCCCACGAGTTGGTGATCGACGACACCAGTCACGGCGACATCGTCGTCTTCACTCTCGCCGAAGGCGACGAAGAACAGACCGTCAAGCAACTGGAGGAGTTGCATCGGACAGCGAGCTGGCCGCGTCCGGAGATCCTGGGCAAGATCCGAGCCCTGCTCACCCCATGACCGGCACCGTCACGCCCCGTACGCCCCCTACGCCCCGTGAGTCCCGGCTGCGTCGCGTGCTCGGCATCCCCGCCACACGCGGACACGGCCGGTTCATCACCGGCAACCTCATCGACTCCCTCGGCAACGGCATGCTCCTGCCGCTGGGTCTGCTGTACTTCACGACCGTGCGCGAGCTGCCCCTCGCCGCGGTCGGGGCGGCCGTCACCGTGGGCCAGTTGGCCGCGCTGCCCGTCGTCTTCGCCGCCGGCCGGTTCATGGACCGGCGCGGGCCAGGACGGCTCACCGTCATCGCCAATGTCGTCAGCGCGGCCGGTTTCCTCTCCTTCCTCCTCGCCGAGCGGCCGTGGCAGGTCGCCTGCGCCTACCTTCTGGTGCAGTCCGGCATCAACTCCTATTACACGGCGCAGCGCACGCTGATCCTGCACGCGGCGCCGGCCGCGGAGACGCGCGGCTGGTTCGCCTTCACCGGCAGCCTGCGCAACATCGGCATCGGTGTCGGGGCGCTGCTGGCGGCAGGCACGCTCGCCCTGTTCGGCACGGATGCCCTCACGTGGCTCGTCGTCGCGGCGGCGCCGCTGTATCTGCTGGCGGCGTTCTGCTTCGCCCGTGTTCCGACGAGTCCGCCGCCGCAGAGCGCCCCCGAGAAGCCGCCGAGGGAGAAGGTGACGGCAGGCACCAGGTCCGACGCCGGCGACATGCGCCGCTACCTGCTCCTGGTGACCTGCAACATCCCCTTCGTCCTGTCCCAGGCCATGTTGTCGGTGCTCATCGCGGTGTACGCCACCGAGACGCTCGGTCTGCCCGCCTGGTCCGCGAGCATCCTGCTCGTGGTGAACACCGCGATGGTCTCCACCCTCACCAGCCCGCTGACGGCACACGCCGCCCCGGGGCAGGCCCGGCACACCATGGCCCTCGGCCACGTCCTGCTGGTGTGCGCAATGATGGCGTTCGCCGCGCCCGCGCTGCCCGACGCCGACCTGCCGGCATGGCCGGCCCTGGTCACGGCGATCGTGCTGTTCAGCCTGGCCGAGATCTTCTACTCGCCGGCCGTCAGCGAACTGTCCGTCACGCTCACCCCGGGCGCCGCCCGCGGCAGCAGGCAGAGCCTGTACCAACTCTCCTGGTCCGCGGGCAACATCGTCGCCCCCGCCCTGTTCACCGGCCTCCTGGGCGCCGATGCCCTGCTGCCCTGGACCGTGCAGGGCGTGGCGTGTCTCGTGGCCCTTGCCGCGATCCCGGCCCTCAAGTCCCCTGCCGCGCAGGGCGGAAGGAAACAGACGTGAAGACCGAGATCGTCGGCAGCGTCCACGACGTGCCGGCGGCGGACTGGGACCGGCTCGCCGAGCACGCAGGGGTGTACCTGTCACACGACTGGCTCGCCGGTGAGGAGACCGACCCGACCGCGACTGCCGCGTACGTGCTGATCCGGGACCACGACGGCACCCTCGCCGCGGCCGCGCCTCTGTATCTCGTGCACAGCGAGCCCAACACCTACTACGAGCCCACGCATCTGCCGCCCGGCGCGCAGAGGCCTCGCGTGATCGCGGGCGCCCGACGCGGCTACCACAACACGCCGCTGACCGACCCGGACCTCCCCGACGACGTCGAGGTCCACTGCCTGTCCCTGCTCCGCGATGCGGCACGCGAGCACGCCGGGCTGCACGGGACCTCGCACTGGTGGCCCTATCTGACCGAGTCCGCCACGCGACGGCTCGCGCCGCTGTACGGCACGCCCCCGCAGCACATGGAGGACGACGCGACGATTCCGCTGCCCGGCGCCGGGTTCGACGACTATCTTGCGGCCCTGCCGTCCAAGCGCCGCGTGGCCATACGTCACGAACGCGCCGCGTTCGAAGCGGCGGGGCTCGATGTACGTCGCGTGTACCTCATGGACTGCTACGAGGACGCCGGGCGGCTCCTGGCGGCGCTGCAGCGGTCCCACGGCCACGGTGACGACACGGACGCGATGACGGGACTGCTGAAACGACAGGCCGATGCCATGGGCGAACACGCCCGAGTCGTAGCCGCACACGACGGTTCCCGCATGACCGGCTTCTGCCTCTACTACCACCAGGGCAGCACCACTTGGCTGCGCGCCGTCGGCATCGACCCCGAACGCCCGGCTCCGTTCGCGTACTTCGCGCTCACGTACTACGAGCCGATCGAGGACGCGTACCGCCATGGCACGACCGCCCTGCACGCGGGGATGAAGGCGATCGAGGCGAAGCGGTTGCGTGGAGCGCGGGTCAGTGGGTTGTACGCGCTCGATGACACGGGTACGGAGGGGTGTGTGTGAGGGGCCGATGTTTCACCAAGCACCGAGTCCCAGGCACTTGGTGCTAGACGCTGATGGCGTCGAGGACCTCCGACCGCGCGGGGCCTGGTGGCATACGCTGCTCGACCTCCGCCACGGCTCGCGTAACCGCCTCCACCAAGGCCGGAGCGCTCAATTCCTCCCCCGCACCCGGCAGGAGATGGGCCCCGGCCCGCTCCGCCCGCAGCGTGTCGGGATCGCGGCCGGCGAGCAGCGTCAGTGCCCTCGCCCGGTCCCAGTCGGGGTGCCGGTAGTGGTGGCCGGTCGTGTGTGCGTCCATCTCGGCCAGGCGGTGACGGGTGTAGGAGGTGCTCTGCCGGTACACCGGCTCCAGACCCTCGCGCGTCGCTCGGCCGAAGGCGTTGACGAGGGCGACCGGGTCACCGGTGCCGTTCTGCCGGAGGACGTCACGCAGCATCAGACTGTGCTGGAGGCTCATCGCCAGTCCGCGGCCGATGCTCGGCACGGTGACCGCCCACGCGTCGCCGACGGCCACCAGCCCGGTGACGAGGGGGACTTCGGCGTCGTACAGGTTCCGCTTGCGGTCCGTGAGCCCGGCCATGATCCGGACCCCGTCGGTGAGGGAACCGCCCTCCAGCCAGGCTTCCGCGCCGGGGAACAGGCGCACGGCCGCCGACCAGGCGCGTTCGTGGCGCAGCAGCCGACGCAGTTCGTGGTCGTCGCTGCGGCTGATGAGACCGAGCGAGTAGGTGCCGTGGTCGGCCGGGATGCGGAGAAGGCCGAGGGAACCGTGCTCCTCGATCAGAGGGAACGTACTCGCGGGCAGGGCGCCGTCGGCCGACCGGAAGTAGCGGCAGTGGTAGGTGAACCCGCGCCGCCCCGTTTCCTCGACCGGGCCCGGCACGCCGATGTCACGCAGCCAGGAGGGCAGCGGCGAACGGCGCCCGGTGCAGTCCACGACGAGATCGGCGGTCCGTGGTCCCGCGCTCGTCTCCACCCCGGTGACATGCGGTACGCGGGAGTGGGGCGCGGAACGGCCGACGCCGCGTCCGCCACCCGGCCCGCTCCGCAGGCCCCGGCACGCCACGCCCCGCTCGATGCGGACACCGGCGGCCTCGGCCGCGCGCGTGGTGACGTACTCGAGCAGACACCGCCGGGCGGCCAGCGTGTAGAAGCGGGCGTCGGCGGCCGACAGTCCACCGCGCAGGCCCGGTTCGGGCGCAAGCGCGTTCATGCGGACGGCCCCCGCCGCCGTCATCCGCCCGACCAGGCCCGGCAGGTGCGCCTCGGCCAGTTGAAGCCAACGGGCGAGCGGGAGGTGAGTGAGACGCAGCTGTGGGATGCCGGGGCGATGCCACTGCGCCCACGCCACGTCGGGCTCCGCCGGCGGGGGATGCGGGTCGCGTTCCAGCACGGTCACCTGATGGCCGTCCGCGGCCAACAGCAGAGCGGTCTGCAGGCCGCCGAGCGCGGCACCCAGTACGACGATGCTCGCCATGAGGGTCATCCTTCCCCGCGGGGCGGGTGACCGTACCGGCGCGACGGGGCGGTACGGGGGCGCTGTGGAGGGTTCAGGGTTGCGTCGCTGTCAGCTCCCGTTCCGCGACCGCCCGGAACCCGTTCGGCGGGCGGCCGGTCAGGCGCAGGACGGTGTCGGTGGTCCGGTCCTCCGCTCCCTGGGCGATGGCGCGGTCCATGCCGGCGAGCATCGTGGCGAACTCCCGCGGGATCACCGCGGCGAGACGGTCACGCATGTCATCGTAGGTCAGGCGGTCGTGGGTGACGGGGCGGCCGGTGACCTGGGTGACGATCGCGGCGATGTCGTCGTGACCGAGTGTCTCCGGCCCGGTCAGGATCAGGTCCGTGTCGGGGGCGCGGTCGTCGGTCAGGGCCCGTACGGCGACGGCGGCGATGTCCTCGGCGTCGACGAAGCCGACCCGGCCGCTCCCGGCGGCGGTGCGGATGACGCCGTGCTCGCGGATGCTGTCGGCGTGGGTGTGGGTGCCGGTGAAGTTCTGCATGAACCAGGAGGGCCGCAGCACCGCCCACGCGTCGAACAGGCCGGGCAGGGCCCGGTGCACCGCGCCCACTGCAGGGCCGCCCTCGGGGATGGCCGAGGAGCTCAGCAGTACGGCACGCTCCACACCGCAGGCGCGGGCCTGCCGGAGGAAGGGCAGCATGACCGCGACCGGATCCGGATCGCCGACCGGAGGCACGAGGTAGACGCTGTCGGCCCCGGTGAGGGCGTCGCCGAAGCCGGCGGGGTCGTACCAGTCGAAGCGGACCGGTTCCGTGCCCGGCAACGGGGTGGCGCGACGGCTCGCGGCCTTGACGCGGTGGCCGACGGCGACGAGCTGCGCGGCGGTACGGCTGCCCGTGGTGCCGGTGGCGCCGATGACCAGGGTGGTGCGGGGGACGGTCATCGGGCGCTGCTCCCGGTGAAGTCGGCGCCGGGTGCCTGGACCGCGAGGGGGTTCCAGTAGTCGCGGTAGGAGGTGAAGCGCCCGTCCTGGACGGTCACGACGGCGATGTAGGTCATGTCGAAGGGACCTCCGGTCGCGACCATACGGCCCACTCCGCGCATCTCGACCACGAAGGTCCCGGCGTCGGTCGTCTCGTGTATCCGCAGGTCGGGGAAGCCGTGGAGGTCGATGTGGTCCGGGTAGTCGCGCATGTAGGCGGCGACGGCCTCCCGGCCCTCCAACCGCTCCGGCCAGTCCGGGGGCGCGAAGGGGAACTCCATGACGCCGTCGTCGGCCCACAGGCCGACCCAGGCGGGAATGTCCTTGTCCAGCAGCAGCCGCAGGCTGTGACGGTAGAGATCTGCCGGTGAGGTGGTTGCGGGCATGGGCTTGTCCTCCCGTACGATACGGACCAGCGGTCCGCTTCTCCGGGAAAGATACGGACCGCCGGTCCGCATTGCAAGCGGAGGAGCAACGGAGGAGCCCCATGCCGAGCCCCATGGCCGAACGCAAGCCCCGCAAGGACGCGGCCCGCAACCGGGCGGCCGCCTTCACGGCCGCCGACACCCTGTTCGCCGAGTGCCGGAGCCCCGACGAGGTCACCATGGCCGACATCGCGGCAGCGGCCGGCGTCGGCAAGGGGACCCTCTTCCGCGCCTTCGGCGACCGCACAGGCCTGATCCACGCGTTGGTGACCGCGCGACTCGAGCCCCTGAGGGTCGCCGTGGAAGAGGGCCCTCCGCCGCTGGGCCCGGACACCCCGCCGGTTGAGCGCGTACCGGCCCTGCTCGACGCCGTCCTGTGCTTCAAGCTCGACAACCGGCATCTCGCACAGGCCCTGGAGACATCCGGCTCGGACAGCCCCTACAGCACGGACCACTACGACCGCTGGCACGCCCTGCTCCGCGACCTACTGGAGCGCGTCCCCGGCCTGTCCGGCAGCGACTTCACCGCCCACGCGCTGCTCGCCGCCACCAGGGCCGACCTCGTCGCATACCTGGCCGGCCAGAAGGCGGTGCCCCGCGAGGAACTGCGCGAACAGTTGGCGAAGTTCACTGCCGGAGTGCTCGGCAGCGGCACGTGAAGCGGTCCGGATGTCAGCGAGTCACCGAATTGGCCCCTGCCTGCGCGAACTTCTCGTCCAGCGCGCCGGACGGAGCGCCCGCGACGCCGATGCCGGCGATCGGCGCGTTGCCCGCGGTGACGGGAACGCCGCCCGCGAGGAACAGGGTGCCGGGGATGTCCTTCAGGTTCGGGGCCTGCTCCAGGCGCTCGGCCAGCTGGGAGGTGGGGGCGTTCCAGGAGACCGCGGTGTACGCCTTGCGCTCGGCGGACTCGTAGGACTGCGGGCCGGCGCCGTCGCCGCGCAGGGTGACGATGGAGTTGCCGTTGCGGTCGACGACGGCGACCGTGACGCGCTGGTTCTCCTTCTCGGCGGCGTCGAGCGCGACCTGCGCCGCCTTGGTGGCGGCGTCGATCGTCAGGTGGGTGGAGGTGGTGGTGGCCCGGGCCGGGGCGTTGGCCGAGGTGACCGTCGCGGGCGCCGCGGCAGGCGCTGAGGCGTTCGCGGACACGGCACCGAAGCCCGCCAGGGCGACGACGGCGAGCACGGTACCGCCGGTGGCGACGCGAGCGCGGCGGGAGAACTTCTTGTGCACGGGGTTCATGGGTCGGTCCACTCCTTCGGTGGGCGGGCGGCCCGGTTGCCGCCCCGCTTCGTCCGCTCTCCACCCTCGGCCCGAAACAGGGCCCGGACCGTCGACGTTCCGGCTGCCCGGGGGCAGCGCGACGGACGACACCGGGGTCATCCGATCGGTTGACCTGCCGGGTCCCGGTACCGGGTCACAATGGAGGTGTTTGCCCAGTTCAGCGGGCGCGAGCAGGAGAGGAGGCGGACCCCGGATGCCGAACCGGTCGTACGAACCGAGCACCGTGGACACCCGGTGGCTCGGCGTCGTGATGCACGCGGCGTTCTTCCTGCTGCTCGGCGGAGCGCTCGCCCGGTTCGTGCTGCGTCATCCCGGCGAACCGCGGACGCCGTGGATCATCTCCCTGTGCGTCGTGCTCGCCGTCCTGCAGCTGCTGGGGCCGAGGACCGGCGACACGCGCCCCCGGCCCACGTGGCGGCACTCGGCGTGGCTGGCGCTGGTCGTCGTGGTGTGGATGGTCCTGGTCGTACTGGCGCCCAGCTTCGCCTGGTGCGCGGTGCCGCTCTTCTACACCGGCCTGCGCACGCTGCCGACCCGCGCGGCCCTGGTTCTCGTGGCCGTCCTGACGGTGTTCGTCGTCGCCGCGCAGGTGCAGCTCGCGGGCCGCTTCGACCCGAACCTGGTCCTCGCGCCACCCGCCGTCGCAGCCCTCGCGACCGCCGTCTTCCTCCAGATGGAACGGCACACCGCGCGCCAGCGCGTCCTGATCGACGACCTGATCCGCACCCGCCACGAACTCGCCGCCTCCGAACGCCGCGAGGGCACTCTCGCCGAGCGCCAGCGGCTCTCCATGGAGATCCACGACACCCTCGCCCAGGGTCTGTCGAGCCAGCAAATGCTGTTGCAGGCGGCGGACCGGGTGTGGGACACCGAGCCGGACAAGGCCCGCGCCCATGTACGCACGGCCGCGTCCGTCACCGCGCACAACCTCGCCGAGGCCCGGCGCTTCGTACACGACCTGGCCCCCGCCGATCTCGCCGGCGGCGGTCTGGATCAGGCCCTGCGCACCCTGGCCGGACGGGAATCCGGGACCGACCTCACCGTACGCGTCCACGTCGACGGTGCCGAGCGCCTCCCTCAGCTGCCCGACCGGGTCCGGTCCGCCCTGCTGCGCATCGCCCAGGGCGCCCTGGCCAACGTCCGCGAGCACGCCTCGGCCGACAGCGCCGCCCTCACCCTGACCCTCCTCGACGACGAGGTCGTCCTGGACGTCTCCGACGACGGCCACGGCTTCGACCCGGCGACGCTGCCCGACTCCCCCGCCGACGGACGCGGCCACGGACTCCCCGCCATGCGGGCCCGGCTGCGCGCGCTCGGCGGGACCCTGACCGTCGACTCCGCGCCCGGCGCGGGCACCGTCCTGTCCGCGGCCGTTCCCCTGGAGGCACCCCGATGACCCCCGACCGAGCTGCCGTACGCATCCTGGTCTGCGACGACCACGCCGTCGTACGGGCCGGACTGCTCGCGCTGCTCGACAGCGCCCCGGACATCGAGGTCGTCGGGGAGGCCGGCACCGGCGAGGAAGCGCTCGCACTGGCCGCGAAACTCGCGCCGGACGTGGTGCTGATGGATCTGCAACTGGGCGAGGGCATCGACGGCGTGGAAACCACCCGCCGCCTGACCTCGACGCCCGGCGCCTCCCCCCACGTCCTGGTCCTGACCACCTACGACACCGACGCCGACATCACCCGCGCCATCGAGGCGGGCGCCACCGGCTATCTGCTCAAGGCCGAGCGCCCCGACGAACTCTTCGCCGCGATCCACGCCGCCGCCGAGGGCCGCCCCGCCCTGTCCGCGCCGGTCGCGGGCCGCGTGATGGCCAACCTCCGCCGGCCCCGCCCCACCCTCACCGACCGCGAACGTGACATCCTCACCCAGCTCGCCCGGGGCATCGGCAACCGCGACATCGCCCGCGCCCTGTTCATCAGCGAGGCCACCGTCAAGACCCACCTGCGCCGCATCTACGACAAGCTCGGCGTCGACACCCGGGCAGGCGCGGTGGCGGTCGCGAAGGAACAGCGTTTGCTGCCGTGAGGCCGACCGGCCCGGCCGCGGTGCGCCCGCGGGCCCCTGAGGGGTTGACGCTGCTCAGGAAGATCCCCCACTCGCTCTTGAAGATGTCGGCGCCCTCGGTACACATGCCCTCGGCCCCCGCCCGAAGCGGAGGCGGAGGCTTGGCTGCGTCGCTGAGTCCGTAGCAGGGAATCGGGTCGCGAAGCCGGTCGATCTCGTCCTGGACAGCGCCGGTGGTGAGGAAGACCGCGCTGTATGTCCCGCGTCAGGTGCGATGTCGCCGCGGACGCGGAGGCGTCCGGGACGGCTGAAGCGCCGGCCGGCGCCGACGATCCCGCCTGCGGTGGCGTCGGGTCGGCTTGGCAGGCGCCGGATCGCCGCTGCATGCGGTCAGCAGAACTCAGGTGGCCACAGCCGGCGGTGGCGGCCAGGTCGGTCTGATCGCTCGTCGTCCCGAGAAAATGGCGGGATCTTGGGGACGAGCGCGCGGGAGGGGTCCCGACTCGCTCCGGGTACCCCTGGGACGGCCGGGCCTGACCTGCTCGTCCGGCGGACTGAGGTCCGGGTGGACGCCGCTACCCCCTCCGGTCCGAGTCGACCGACTCGTCGACGCGTTCGGCCACCCAGGCCAAGAAGACGTGTACGTCGGTGGTGGGCAGCGCGGTCGCGGCGGTGCGGGAGGGGCGCTCGTAGCTGTGCAGTGCGGCCCGCAGGAGCGGACGGAAGCGTTCCTCGGATGCCGCGACCGCCTCCGCCGCCCGGCGTTTGGCCTGCCAGCGGCCCGTACGGCAGAACTGAACGGAGCGGCAGCCGTTGAGGACCCGGTTGTCAGCGAGATGCCCTTCGCCGCTGCTGTGCTCACGGACCGAGGCACGGAGTGCGATGAGCACGTCGGCGCGTGCGGGCTCGGCGATCACCTCCCGCGCCGGCCTGCCGTACAGCACGCGCCCGGCTTGGTGAGCGACGGAACGGTCGATGACGTACCAGAACGCCGGCGACTCCGACGGGTCGACGTCGGCCCGTTCGGGCAGGAGCGGTCCGGTGTTGATGTCCAGCAGGTAGCCGGCCTCGCCGGAGGGCCGGGCCGTGAAGTTCCGGTCGTAGACCACAAGCTCCAGTCCCGCCGCGGGGCAGGGCAGGGCGGGGTGTGCGAGTGCGGCGGCCAGTTCGGGGACGGCTCGGTCGGGGGCGGTGCCGTCCACGACCACCGTCACGTCGACGTCGCTGCGTCCGTGCCGGTAGTCGCCGAGCGCGACGGAGCCGACGGCGATGACGCTCACCAGGTCAGATCCGCACAGGGCGTGCGTGCGCTGGACGACCTCCTGGAGGTAGGGACGCAGTTCGTCCGGGACGGAGTGCGGGTCCACGAGAGTCCGGGTCATACCGTCAGTGTCCGCCGAGGCCGGAAATCGACGAATGCCCGAGAATCTCCGCACCGGGCGACAGGTCACGGCACCCGGCACATCCGGAATCACGCCAATATCAACATCAGGAACCTCGCGGGCGACGCGCACCGCGCCGCTCCCCACAGGTGGCCCCTCCCGCCCCTTGCCGTGCACAAATGCACCCCCAGCAGGGGCTTCACACGCCCGTCGCACGCTCATCACATGAGACACACATTCGGCCTATCGACGACAGGAACGACCTTTGAGGGGCAGACGACGTGCGCGCCGGATGCCTAGCCTCCCGGGCCATGCGATCACCACGTATGAGACGCCTGGGTCTCACCGCCGTCCTCGGTCTCCTGCTCGCCGTGTTCGGTCTGGCCCCCAGCGCGAGCGCCGACCCCGCGCCGGCCGCCCTGACGTTCACCGCCGATTCCGCCACCACGACACCCGGCGGCACGGTGCAACTCTCGATGACGCTGACCAACAACAAGACGTACGACGTCCTGTTCGTCTACCAGACGATCGAGCCGACCTGGCTCACCACACAGCGCCCCGACCTGAAGTACAGCTTCACGGGCTGCGCCCTCACCACGGCCGCCGGCAGCACGCCCTGCGCCGGCACCGGGCCCAGCAACCTCGGCCAGAACTACGGCGCCACCATCCCGCCCGGACAGAGCCGCACGGTCACGCTGACCCTCCAGGTCGCAGCCGACTCGGGCTGCAACGGCAACATCGGCTTCTACTCGTACTACTACGCCGAGTTCAGCGACGCGACGAACACCAGCGGCGGCCCGGTCTTCACGCCGGAGACGCGCGTGCTCTGCGCCTGACGCCCGCACCAACCCGCCGACGCCCCGTGCAGGTTCCTTCCTGCGCGGGGCCAGTCGGCATTTCGACGGGCGGGCCCGGGGAATGACCCAGGTGCGGAGGACGGGGCCCGGTGACGAGGACTGCCCGGTCGGCGCGGCTGTCACAGAATGGGGGTCGGATCATCAGGAACCCCCAGCAGCGCCAGATGGGCGAGGTCGCCGGGCGGGGGCGTGCTCACCGACCAGAGAGGCGCCGGGCTCCCGTCGGCGACGGCGGCCGGGGCGTCGGTCAGGTTCATCCGCTCGCGCAGCCGGCCGTAGAAGTCCATCGGGCCGAGCCGGACGGCGCGCAGTCGGCGCGGCGCCGCGTACACACCGATCCAGTCCCCCGGGTCCAGAACGCCCCGCACCTGCCCGTCGATGCTGACGGCGGCCGGTCCCGACCGCTCGAGGACGCGCAGTCCGACGGGCTCGTCGGGTGCCGTGACGATCGACCGGTCGAACGCCATGTGCGGGGCGACCGGCGTGAAGACGAGGGCCTCGGCCCGCGGTGAGACGACGGGTCCGCCGGCGGCGAAGCTGTAGGCGGTCGAGCCGGTCGGGGTGGCCACCAGCAGCGCGTCGGCGGAGTAGGCGGCCAACAGCCGGCCGGAGACGTACACGCCGACCGACACCTGACGGTCCCTGGCCAGCTTCTCCAGTACGACGTCGTTGAGGGCGGTCACGTCGAGGGGGATGCCCCACTCGTCGTTGACCTCGCAGTCCGGGCGCACCGGGGGCGGCGGCAGGAGCGGACCGCGGCCGTACCGCACCCACTCCTCCAGGCCCGCCGGTACCTTCAGCCGGCAGGAGGCGCGCAGGGCGAGCAGCATCCGCGTGTCCATCCTGAGCCGGTCCTCGCGCACCGCGTCCAGCGCCGAACGCACCCCTGAGGCCGGCACCTCCGTCAGGAAGCCCACCCGGCCGAGATCGACGCCCAGGACCAGGGCGTCGTTCTGCGCGGCCATCCGGGCGCCGCGCAGGAAGGTGCCGTCCCCGCCCAGGGTGACGACGAGGTCGGGGTTGCCCGCGGCCTCGACCTCCGCACGGGAACTGCGCCGCCCGCCCTCGCCCCACACGTCGATGTCCGTGCATCCCACGGCGTGCTCCGCACACCACGCACGAACCACCCGAGCGGCC
Organism: Streptomyces sp. NPDC055013; assembly: GCF_053608645.1. Taxonomy (NCBI): domain Bacteria; kingdom Bacillati; phylum Actinomycetota; class Actinomycetes; order Kitasatosporales; family Streptomycetaceae; genus Streptomyces; species Streptomyces sp. NPDC055013. The sequence goes on along the minus strand of NZ_JBSGVW010000022.1, from coordinate 110,814 downwards.
TCCACGGCCTCCGGACGTCCGCCATGCACGACCAGGCCGAGCCGGTTCAACGTCATCTCCGCCTCCAGGGCATCTAGGTCACCGGGTCGTGGCGACGGTCCGGAGCGTGGCCCGAGCCAAGGCCGACGGGGTGGCAGGCCACCCCATTCGTAGGATCCCCGCATCGCTGCGGCCCCGCACGCGCGGTCGGCGGAGGAGGCGGCAGACGGGATCGAGCACGAGGCCTTCGGTACGGGCGGTCAGGGGCAGGCGGCCATGACGGGCTCCGCCGGTCCCGCCGTATCCGTTGCCACCTGGTCGCCGGGCCCGCCGAGAGGTTGCCCGCCTCAGGGCGCGCACGAGGGCGGGCGTTCGGCTGCAGGCCGGGTTGATTTGAGCCCGCCCGGTGCGAGCAGGGCACGGGGCGGGCTCGTCTTGCTCATGCGTGGTGCGGCACGCGTCAGTCCACGATCAGCTCAGCGTCCGCCGCCGGGGCCCGCCCGACGAGCGCGCCGCCGAAGTTCCCCTGCACCTCCGCCTTCTCCGCCGCGTTCGGGTGCGGGTTCGTGCATGCGGTGCCGGCGCTGGACCCGGACATCAGGCTGGAGCACGGTCCGGGCTTGCGGTCGGGCAGGCCCAGGATGTGCCCGAGTTCGTGGGCGGAGATGCGGATCGTGTCGTAGCCCTGGTCGACGGCCTGGCGCCCGATGTAGACGGTTCCGTTGCCCAGGCTGGTGGGCAGGGCGCGCGGCCAGCCGTTGTCCGCGAGGACCCGTATGTTCGCGCGCTGCCCGGCGCCGGCCGGCCGCAGCTCGACGGCGTCGACACTCTCGTTCCAGATCGCCGCGCCCCGGTCGACGGCGCTCCTGAACTCCGCGGAGCCGCCGGCGTCGTAGGTGAGGACACGGGCGGCCAAGGGGGTGTCCGCCTCGTCGAGCGGAACGGCCACCGCCTGGCCGCCCATCAGGGACAGCGACACCACACAGGCAGCGGCCAGGCCGCCGGTCAGCCTACGTACGTGCATGATCGACCTCCTCGTGGGGGAAGGGTAGTCGTGCTCATGACATTCACTCCCCTCACTGCCCGGCGGGAGGGAACGTGAATCCGTCAATCCGAGGTGCGGCGATGAGTCCCGCCGTGGTTGCCGGTCTGTATTTCCGGCAGGCGATCAACCGCACTCGAGGAGAGCACCATGACCGCGACCTACACCTTCGACGTCTTTCCAGCCTCGACGGATACGGTGCCGCCGGCGGCGACTGGACCGGTTACTGGGGCAAGCAGGGCCCCGAGCTCCTCGACCACCGCCTCGCCCTGTACGGCGAGGAGCAGCGGATGATCTTCGGGGCCAACACCTATCGCTTGTTCGCGCAGATGCTGGCGTCGAGCACCGAGGAGTCCGAGGTGCGTGACCCATGGGTCACACGGATGAGGAACATGCCGGCAACGGTTGTTTCGACCACCCTGGAAGAACCCCTCGACTGGCCGGACGCGACCGTCGCGAGCGGCGACGCCGTCGAGATCGTCGCCCGGCTAAAGGAGGAGTCGGACGTACCGTTGCGCTCGCACGGCAGCCTGTCGATGAACCGGGCGCTGATGGCCGCCGGTCTGGTCGACCGCGTCCAGGTGACGCTCTTCCCGGTGATCACCGGCCGGACCGGGCTGGACCCGATCTTCCACGGTGCAGCCGACTTCGACCTCGAGCTGATCGAGAACCGGACGCTCGACGGCGACATCCAGGAGCTCGTCTACCGCCCTGCCCTGCATGTCTGAGTCCGCGAAGGGCTGCTCCTGAGCCCGGCGGAGCCGACGAACGCCAGGGCGGCCAGTACAGTCACGGCGTTCTGCCGCCGCCCTCCAGCATTCGCTCGAGACGGTCGAAACGCTCGTGCACCGCGTGGGTCACCTCCGCGTACGTCTGCTCCACCGCTTTCTCGGCCTCGCGCATGCGGCGGTGCCGACGTTCCTCGTCCCGCCCCACGAACCAGGTGGCCAGGGCCGCGGTGACCATCCCGTAAGCCGTGATCCCGACGACCATCACCACCACCGCGATCAGCCGCCCCCACAACGTCACCGGATAGAAGTCGCCGTACCCGACCGTCGTCGCGGTCTCCACCGACCACCACAGCGCCCGCGGATACGAGGTCAGCCGCGCCCCGGGCGCACCCCGCTCGGCGGACACGACCAGGCTCGAACCCACCAGGATCACGACCCCGAGGACGACCGTCGCGGCCGCGGCCGCCCTCACATGCAGCGAACGCCCCTGACGGCCCGACAGCAGCTCGACCACCCGGGCCATGAAACCGGCAAACATGCCCCGCATCCTGCGCCACCTGCCGACCCGGGCCCGCGAGAACGCGCCGCGCGGGTAGGACCCCCGACCCGAACAGCGGCCCCCGGTCGCCTTCCACGCGACGCGTGTCACACCTTGGGCAGGCTCCCTGTCATATGGGGTAAAGCGGGCAAAAAGCCCACCACCCACCCAGGGAGTGCAGCAATGACTGAGCCGATTCTTGAGCCTGAAGCGCAGGAGCTCGCGGATGCGACGGCCAATCCGCCGTACCTGTACGAACTCGGCCCGGAGGGTGCCCGGAGGGTCCTGGACGACCTCCAGGCTGCGCCCGTCGAGAAGCCGGACGTCGAGGAGAAGTGGATCACGGTCCAGGCCGGGGTCGGCGACGTGCGGGTACGTATCGTCAAGCCCGTCGGCAGTCGGGGCGCGCTGCCGGTCGTTCTCTACGTGCACGGCGGCGGCTGGGTCCTCGGCAATGCCGGCACCCACGACCGTCTGGTGCGCGAGCTGGCCGTCGGTGCGGATGCCGCCGTCGCTTTCGTCGAGTACGACCGTTCGCCGGAGGCCAAGTACCCGGTCGCCATCGAGCAGGCGTACGCGACCGCTCAGTGGATCACTGCAAAGGGCGCCGAGGCGGGCTTGGACGGCTCCCGGCTGGTCGTGGCCGGTGACTCCGTCGGCGGCAACATGGCGGCCGCACTGGCCCACATGGCCAAGCGCCGCGGCGACGTGGCCTTCCTGCACCAGTCGCTGTACTACCCCGTCACGGACGCGGCCCAGGACACCGAAAGCTACCGGGAGTTCGCCGACGGCCCCTTCCTCACGGCGAAGGGCATGGCCTGGTTCTGGGACTGCTACACCACCGATCCCGCCCAGCGGGCGGAGATCACCGCCTCGCCGCTGCGCGCGAGCCTGGAGGAGCTGCGCGGGCTGCCGCCGGCGCTCGTCATGGTCGACGAGAACGACGTGCTGCGGGACGAGGGCGAGGCGTACGCCCGCAAGCTGACCCAGGCCGGCGTCCCCACCACGAGCATCCGCTACAACGGCGCCCTGCACGACTTCATGATGCTCAACCCCCTCCGGCCCACGCAGGCCACAACCGCCGCGGTGGAGCAGGCCATTCGCACCCTGCGCACCGCCTTCCGCACCAACTGAAGTACCGCGCTGTCCAGCCGCAGCAAATTCACCGGGGTCGACACTCGACCCACATGCCCAGAAATAGTTGGAACCTCTGCCTCGAAAGGGCTCCTCATGTACCGCCATTCGCGTCTTCAGCAGGCCCGCACGCCGCTCACCCTCATGGCCACCGCAGCGGTCGCCACCGCCCTCTTCGCCACGTCGGCCGGTCCGGCGAGCGCCGCCAAGAGCGGCCCCGCAAAGGCCGCCAAGCCGACCGTCGTGCTCGTGCACGGCGCGTTCGCCGACTCCTCCAGCTGGAACGGCGTCATCAAACAGCTGAAGAAGGACGGCTACCCGGTGATCGCCGCGGCCAACCCGCTGCGCAGTCTCAGCGGCGACGCCGCCTCCGTCAAGAACCTGCTGGCCGGCATCGACGGGCCGGTCGTGCTTGTCGGGCACTCCTACGGCGGAGCGGTGATCAGCAACGCCGCCTACGGCTCCGACAACGTCAAGGCACTGGTGTACGCCGACGCCTTCCTCCCCGACAAGGGCGAGAGCGCCAACGAGTTGGGGAGCAAGTTCGAGGGCAGCGTCATCGGCGACGTTCTGCGTCCCGTCCCGATCACCAAGCCCGACGGCTCCAAGGACTTCGACTTCTCCATCGACCAGGCCAGGTTCCACCAGGCGTTCGGTGCCGACGTCCCCGCGGATACCGCTGCCCTCATGGCGGCCACCCAGCGTCCCGGGACCGGCACTGCCCTGAACGAGCCGTCCGGTGAACCCGCCTGGAAGACCATCCCCTCCTGGGCTCTGGTGGGCTCCAAGGACCGGATCATCCCGCGGGATGCCCAGGTCTACATGGCCAAGCGCGCCAATGCCCAGATCATGGAAATCGAGTCCTCCCACGCCGTGAGCGTGTCCCACCCGGATGTTGTCACCCACATCATCGAGAAGGCGGCCCGGACGGTCCGCTGACCAGCACATTCAGCAGGGCGGGGCGGCGAAGACGCCGCCCCGCCCGTTTGCCGGCCACGACACCGTGCTCCATCCGGCGTTAGAGTGCCGTGGCGCCACGCCCAGTTGCAGGCAAAAGGAAGGCAACGCGTTCCGTGAACCACACCCACGAGTCCACCGGCTCCGTCGGCGAGCGCCGCCTGCAGCACCTTCTCGGCACGGCCGACCAGGCCGCCACCTTCTACGACCGCCAGGTGCAGGCCCGTCTGACACCACAGATGGCGGACTTCATAGGGCGCCAGACCATGGCGTTCCTGTCCACGTCGGACGCCGGCGGAGCCTGCGACGTCACCTTCCGTGCAGGCCCCCCGGGTTTCGTCACGGTGCTAGACGACGGGACTCTCACCTACCCCGAGTACCGTGGCAACGGGGTCCTCGCGAGTGCGGGGAACATCAACGAGAACCCGCATATCGGCCTGCTCTTCGTCGACTTCGCCCATGACCACATCGGCCTGCACGTCAACGGCGGAGCTCGGCTGCACCGGGACGAGGATCAGCGGCGCGCCTATCCCCACCTTCCTGTGGACACCGCTCCTGGGCGCCGGCCCGAGTTCTGGGTGCACATCACGGTGGAGGAGGCGTATGTGCACTGCTCCAAGCACATCCCCCATCTCGTGCCGGCGCCCCGCCCACGCCCGGGGGCCCAGCGGCCGAAGGATGCCGACTACTTCGCTCCCGGCGCCGAGCACCAGGCCCCACCGCACGAGGCCGAGCAGACTGCGGGAACTCGCACCGGGTCTCTGCCGGGCAGGGGTTGACCCGTAAAGCACGTGCTCGCGCCGGGCGCCCTGGGACCTCTCCCCCGAGAGATGTCACATCTCCGGGACAGCGACACCAGCCTGTGCCTTCTCTGCCTCCGGCTCCTGCGACTTCTCGGCCTCCCGCTCCTGCGGCGGCTCGGCGAGTTGCTCCCGCAGGTAGTTCCAGATCACCGCGATCAGCGCGGTGACCGGCACGGCGAGAAGGCTGCCCACGATGCCGGCCAGGCTGCCACCCAACGTCACCGCCAGCAGAATCACGGCCCCGTGAAGGCCGAGCCCACGGCTCTGGATCATGGGCTGGAAGACGTTGCCCTCAAGTTGCTGCACCACGAGGATGATCGCGAGCACGATCAGGGCGTCCGTCGGACCGTTCGACACCAACGCGATCAGACACGCGACGAAACCGGCGAACACCGCGCCCACGATGGGCACGAACGCGGAGACGAAGGTCAGCACCGTCAGCGGGAGCACCAGCGGTACGTCGAGGATCCACAGGCCGAGGCCGATGAAGACGGCGTCGAGCATGCCGACGAGTGCCTGGGACCGCATGAACGAGCCCAGGGTGTCCCAGGCTCGCTCGGCCAGGACCGGAACGTCCTTGGCTAGCCGGCCGGGCAACTGGCGGGCGAGCCACGGCAGGAAGCGCGGGCCGTCCTTGAGGAAGAAGAACATCAGGAAGACCGCCAGGATGGCCGTGACCAGGCCGCTGAGCGTGGTGGCCACTCCCGTTGCGACGGTGTTGACCAAGCTGCCGACGCTGCCCTGGACGCGGGCGGCCGCGGTGTCCAGGGCAGTCGTGATCTGGTCGTCGCCGATGTTCAGCGGTGGCCCCGCGGCCCACTCGCGCATCTTCTTGATGCCCTCGACCACACCGTCGCTCAACTCGCCCGACTGGGACGCCACCGGAACCGCGATCAGCGCCACGATGCCGAGGATGGCCAGGAGGAACAGCAGGGTCACCAGCAACGCGGCCAACGCCGAGGGCCACCCACGCCGCCGCAGCGCACGGGTCATCGGCCAGGTCAGTGTGGTGAGGAACAGGGCAATGATCACCGGCCACACGACCGACCACATCCGGGCCAGCCCCCACAGAGCCACCGCAACCGTCGCGAACACCAACAGCAATTCGACCGATACGCGCGCGGACGTGGCAAGCGCGGCGCGGGTTCTCCCGGAACTCAACATGTCAGGCATGCGGCCACACTATTGGCACTCCGGTCACTGGCATCGCCCCTGTCCGGTGGGCTACGTTGTGCGGCGATGACTACCGGGACGGCCTTGCGCCACACACGGATCGGTGACCCGGCCCTCCCCTGAGCGCCGAACGGGCCGATACCGGCCCGCTGTTGGACCGGGGATCCGGCGCTGCTGCGCGGGCTCCGCCTCCTGTCGTGTTGATCAGCACTCGACACGTCGACCACGACAGGAGAACTCATGCTCACCAAGATGTTGCACATTCCCACCGCCGACGGCCGGGCCGACGCTTTCGCCGCCTGCCCCGACCGTGGCGAGCGGCACCCAGGGGTGCTGATGTACGCGGACGGCTTCGGCATCCGGCCCGTGCTGCGGGAGATGGCCTGCGAACTGGCCGGACACGGGTACTACGTACTTGTCCCCAACTTCTTCTACCGGCACGGGCCGGCGCCGGTGATCGAGCTTCCCGAATACATCGGTGAAGAGGCCCGGCCCGCGGTCTTCGCCCAGCTGATGCCTCTGATCGAGGCGCACACCGCCGAACGTGTCCTCAGCGACGCGGATGCCTTTCTCAGGTTCCTCACCGCCCAGCCCGAGGTGGCCGCCGGACCGGTCGCGGTGACCGGCTACTGCATAGGCGGCCTCCTGGCGATGCGCACCGCCGCCGCCCACCCTGACCAGGTGGCCGCCGTCGCCGGATTCCACGGCCCCGTGGGCGCCGACGGGCCCGACAGCCTGCGCCGTCTCCTCTCGACGCTCACCGCCCGGGTCCACCTCGGCCACGCCGAGACCGACATGACGCCCGAGGCGCTCGGCGAGCTCAACCGGGCCCTGGACGCGGCCGGTGTCGACCACACCTCGGAGATCTACCCCGGCACCGTCCACGGCTTCACCATGTCCGACACCGACGCCTTCAACCCCGGTGCGCTGCAGCGGCATTGGGCCCGCCTGCTGCCCCTCCTCGATCGCACCCTCACCGACCGGGGAGCCACTGCGACGGACTGATGGCAAAGGCGCTCAGGGCGTGAGATACGCCTGCACAGCCGGCGCGTACCGGTCGACCAAGGCGTCGACCGTGCTCGCACGCACCTCGGTGCCGCGAGCGATGCCGTACATCACGCCCAGGCCCAGCAGGGTGGCGACGGCCAGTTCGGCGCGCAGGCCCGCGTCGGGACCGGTGAGGCGGTCGGTGATGCGGTCGGTGACCTGGGTGCGGAAGTTGGCGCGCAGGATGTCTCCCTGCTCACCGTGCAGGGGCGCGAACACGATCCGCAGCAGCGGGTCGGCGCCCTGCTCGGACTGGCTGACCAGCACGTGCCGGACCATGTGCGGGCCGAGTTCCGCAAGTGGTGCGGCGAGCAAGGCGTCGGCGTCGGCCTCGAAGGACATGACCTGGGCGAACAGTGTGTCCTTGTTGCCGAAGTACTTCAGGATCAGCGGCGGGCTCACCCCGGCGCGGTCGGCGACGGCCTTGAGCGTGATGTCGGCGTGTGCGTGCCGGGCCAGCAGATGGCGGGCCGCCCGGAGGATGGCCGCCCTGGTCGACTCGGCGTCCCTGCGGGCCGGTGCGGGCGTGACGGGTGGAGTACTCACGGCACTCATGCTCCCTCCATCGCCTCGTCGCGCGCGCCCCGGGGGCTGTCACCGGTTCGCTCCGGCCCTTCCGTGACCGCCTGTGCGGGGTCGCCGGGGATGCACAGCGCCGCGGCCGCGGCCCCGAGGGCGACCACGCCCGCTGTCGCGAACGCCAGCTGGTAGCCGTGCAGGGTGGGCACGGGTGCTCCACCGACCACGCCGGTGTGGTGCACGAGGACGGCGGCCACGGCCGCGCTGGAGCCGGCCTGGCCGATCGTCCGCATCAGGACGTTGACGCCGTTGGCGGAGGCGGTCTGCTCGGCCGGCACGGCTCGCAGGATGAGCGTGGGCAGCGCCGAGTAGGCGAGGGTGGTTCCGGTGGCGACGATCGTGGCCCCCGTGATGATCATCCACAGGTCGCGGCTGTCGGCGATACGGACGGCGTAGCCGACGGCGATCACCGCGGACCCGAGCGCGAGCGTGATGCGCGGCCCGCGTGCGGCGGAGATCCGGGCGGAGACGGGCGACAGCAGGAGCATGACGACACCGCTGGGCAGCAGACACATGCCGGTGGCGACGATGGACAGACCCAGTCCGTACCCGGTGGCCTTGGGGGCCTGCACCAGCTGGGCGGTGACCAGGGTGTTGGCGTAGAACGCGAAACCGGCGAGCAGGGCGGCCACATGGGACAGGCCGACCCTGGGCTCGGCCACCAGCCGCAGGTCCACCAGCGGTTCCTTCGTCCGCAGCTGCTGTCTGCACCACAGGGCGAGCACGACGACGGCTCCGGCGAACAGGCCTACGACCCGTGCGCTGCCCCAGCCCCATTGCCCGCCCTGTGACACCCCCAGCAGCAGGCACACCAGCCCGGCGGCCAGGCCCAGCGTGCCGGAGACGTCGAACCGGCCCGGCTGTCGCACCGGCGATTCCCGCACCGCCCACCGGACCAGCGTCACGCCCGCCACGCCGAGGGCGCTGGTCACCCAGAACATGGTGTGCCAGTTCGCGTACTGCACGATCACGGCTGCCAGCGGCAGGCCCAGCGCGGCGCCGATGCCGACGGTGGCACTCATCAGCGCCACGGCCGATCCCCGGCGCTCCGGCGGCAGTTCGTCGCGCAGGATGCTGATGGACAGCGGGACGACCGCGGCGGCCGCTCCGGACAGCGTCCGGGCGGCGATCAGCACGCCGATGTCGGAAGTCAGGGCACACACGACCGAGCCCAGGGTCATCAGCCCCAGAGCCGACATCAGGACCCGCCGCTTGCCGTACATGTCACCGGCCCGGCCCAGTACCGGGGTGAGGACCGCGCCGGACAGCAGGGTGGCCGTGACCATCCACGAGACCGTGCCCGCCGAGGCGCCGGTCAGCCGGGGCAGGTCGGGCAGCAGGGGCACGACCACGGTCTGCATGACGGCCATGAGGATGCCGCCGAACGCGAGCACCGGCACGGTGAGCCGGTCTCGGAGGGTGCTCACGCGGGGCGGCTTCTGTATCGCGGCGGTCCGGTCCATCGGCACTCCAGCGGGGCATAGCCCGGCAAGGGCAGCGGGTGAATGGCTATTCACCATAGTTGGTGAATAGCCATTCACCCAAGCCAAATAATCCCGCCGACTCGGAGGGTGCTCAGTCGAGACAGAATTCGTTGCCCTCGATGTCCTGCATCACGATGCACGACTCGTTCTCGTCATCGGCGGGCAGCAGCCGCACGCGTACCGCGCCGAGCGGGATCAGGCGTGCGCACTCGGCCTCGAGCACGGCGAGGCGCTCTTCACCCACGAGCCCGGTGCCGACCCGCACGTCGAGATGAACCCGATTCTTCACGACCTTGCCTTCGGGAACGCGCTGAAAGAACAGTCGCGGGCCGACACCCGAGGGATCACTGCAGGCAGCCCATGCACCCCGATCCTCAGGAGGCAGCGAGCGGTTGTAATCGTCCCAACTGGCGAACCCCTCCGGCGGCTTCGGCAGGACGTACCCCAGCACCTCGCACCAAAAGCGAGCGACACGCTCAGGTTCCGCGCAGTCAAAGGTGACCTGGAACTGCTTGATCGATGACATCGGCGCACCCTAGCAGGGGGATTCTCGGCTCAGATCGAGAACCGCTCCTTGCGCAGCAACGGCCGCACTCGGCCGCTGAAACCGCCCGTGCGGAAGGGGGCTTGGAGCAGGCCGGGCCGGAGGTGCTGGGCGAGGGCAGCGGTGATCATGCCCTGGTCGAGGGCGAGGACGAAGTCGCTCACGCGACCGGTGGTGACGTCGACCGAGTCACGGAAGCCGTAGCGGTCGTCGTAGGCACCGAAGGCGCGGTCCAGACCACGGAGGTTGGTGACGGCCTCGGTGGGCGCCTGGGGAAGAGCGAGGAAGTTGGCGTGCGGGGTGACGACTCCGAGCGAGTGGTAGCCGTCCTCCTGCATACCGATGGCATCGACGCCGTACTCTCGGTAGCCACCCTCGGGGATCGAGGCCGGGGAGAAGCCCCAGTAGCCGTATCCCTGCTCGTCCAGGCCGTGTTCGATCTGGCTGCGGACGAAGCGGTCGTGCGTGGTTCCCCAGGAGTTCGGGGACCACTCGGCCTCGGGCACGAAGAGCGGGACCATCAGCGCCTCGAACATCGAGCCGCCCCAGGTGGGGACGAGGTCGCGGCCCCGGTAGGTGTAGTGGCCCTCCCACACCCGTACGCCGTCGATCTGGACGTACTCGCCCTCGGGTTCCTGTTCCTGGCCCGCCCCGGGCAGCAGGGTGCGGAAGAGGTTCCAGTAGTGGTCGACGGGCAGCGAGCCGTCGGCGATGCCGAGGTAACTGGCCATCCGGGGCTCGGTGTTGAGGGCGCCGTAGTGGTGGGCGGTGGGTTCGCCCTTGCCGGGCTTGTCCGGCCAGTAGCCTCCGCGCAGTTGGCCGGGCCCGGCGACGGGGTCGGCCGGGTCGTAGGGCGTGTAGTAGTACGACCAGTCCGCGTCGGCGAGGAGCGCGCCGACGCGTGAGCGCAGGGCGGGGTCGGCGTGGGCGGCGATGCGCAGGCCGGTCACCAGCCAGGCGTTGTCGACGGTGGACAGGAACGGGCGTATCGGGTCGCCGGTCTCGGGCCAGGCCGTCAGCAGGGAGCCGTCGTGGGCGTCGTACCAGTTGAACCAGAACCCGTGGGCGCGTTCCAGTCGCTCGACGGCGCTCAGTGCGCGGTCGAGGCGGCGGCGCATGGTCGTCCCGGAGATGACGCCGAGTCCGGCGGCGGCGACGGTGGACCACAGGCCGCAGCCGATGTTCGTGGGCGAGGTCTGTGCCGAGGGCACCGGGGTGCCGCTGCCGCTGACGTCGATCTTGTCGGCGGCCAGGCCGAGTTCGGTCGTCATGGCCTCCATGGAGCGGTACGTCGCGGTGAACCACTCGTGCAGCAGGCGGCGGTCGGTGGCGGAGCGGGATGCGGGGGCGGCGGCGCGGGCGGTGAACGGGGTCGCGCAGGTGACGGCCGCAGCGGTGGTGGCGGTGGCGGCGGTCAGGAAGCTTCGACGGTTCATCGGGACTGGCTCCCTTGCGTGGGCGGACGGGTGTGCGGGTGCGGTGGTGCCGGGGCGTGCCGAGGAGTCGTACGAGGTCGTACGGGGGTGTGGCGGGGCCGGCCGGTGTCAGGGGCCGGCCGGCCCTCGCCCGTCCTGGTGGTTCAGCCGCCGATGCGGGGCAGGGTGCGCTCGTGGCCGAGGGCGCCGAGCCAGGCGGCGGACGGCTTGGCCGTGCGCGCGAAGGTGACGGGGTCCACGGCGATGAGGCCGAAGGTGGGCTTGTAGGAGCCCCATTCGTAGTTGTCCAGGGCGCTCCAGGCCAGGTAGCCCTGGATGTTGAGGCCGTCGTCGAGGCAGGCGGCGACCGCGTCGAGGGCGCCGGTGTAGTAGTCGACGCGGCGACCGTCGTCGGCGGTGGCGATGCCGTTCTCGGTGACGATCAGCGGGGTGTCGTCGCCGATCACGTCGGCGGTGTGGCGCAGGGCGTGGCCGACGGCGGTCGGGTAGTACTCCCACTGCGTGAGGGTGCGTTCGGCGTCCGCGGGGGCGGGGATCGGGCCGTCGGTGCCGATCTTGGTGCGGGTGTAGGACTGCACGCCGATCCAGTCGTCCCCACGGGCGGCCTCGATGAAGACGTCCTCGCGCGGGTGACGGTAGTCGGCGGTGACCTGCTCGGCGCCGGGCAGCGCCTGGTACACCTGGTTGGCGACGGTCCAGCCGACCTTGACGGCGGGGTGCCGGCCGCGCAGCGCCTTCACGGCCGCGTGGTGCGCGGCGATGATCGCGTGGGTGGTCTCCTCGTCCGGGGTGGGCAGGCCGGCCGGCGGGAATCCCTGGTCGCCGGCCTTCGCGGCACCGGCCATGACGGCGATCATGTTGGGCTCGTTGATGGTGCACACGTACGGCACACCGTCGGCGATGACCGGCGCGCAGTGCTCGACGTAGCGGACGAAGTGGTCGACGGCGCCGTCCGCGGTCCAGCCGCCGAGGTCCTCGAACCACTGCGGGACCGTGAAGTGGTGCAGGGTCACCATCGGGCGCAGTCCGCGGGCCAGGGCACCTTCGACCATGCGCCGGTAGTGGGCGATCTCGGCGTGGGAGAAGGTGCCGGGGACGGGTTCGATGCGGGACCACTCGATGCCGAAGCGGTAGTCGGTGAAGCCGAGTTCGGCGAGGAGGTCCATGTCCTCGTCCCAGCGGTGGTAGCTGTCGCAGGCGTCGAGGCTGGGTCGTTCGATGCCGGCCGCCGGATCGTGCTCCTTGCGCCACCAGTCGCTGTTGACGTTGTTCCCCTCGATCTGGTGACCGGCGGTGGATGCACCCCACAGGAAGCCGTCGGGGAAGGGCGTGGTGCGGTACGTCATCGTGTGTCGCTGTCTTTCCGGTAGTCGGGGGTGGGGGGTGTGCGGGCATGACGGCCCGGGCCCGCGGCCGTGGGGCGTGGGCTTGGCGCCCCGAGGCCGTCGAGGCGAGGGCCGGGGTCCGACGTGCTGGTGCGCCTACTTGAGGCCTGCTGTGGCGATGCCTTGGGTGAAGTGCCGTTGCAGGACGGCGAAGACGAACAGGACCGGCAGGACCACGAGCAGGGAGCCGGCCATCAGCATGCCGTTGCCACCGGCGACCGTGCGGTTGGGATCGTTGGCGAAGGTCGCCAGAGCCACCGGCAGGGTGTACTTGTCGGGGTCGTTGGTGGCGATCAGGGGCCAGATGAAGTTGTTCCAGGAGCCGAGGAACGTGAAGATCGTCAGTGTGGCGAGAGCCGGCTTGACCAGGGGCACCACGATCCGCCAGAAGATGTACCACTCCCCCGCGCCGTCCAGGCGGGCGGCCTCCAGCAGTTCGTCGGGCACCTGGAGCATGAACTGCCGCATCAGGAACACCCCGAAGGCACTCGCCGCGAACGGCAGGACGAGTCCCGCGTAGGTGTCGATCATGCCCATGCCGTTCATCAGCACGTACAGCGGCAGGATCATGAGGTTGCCGGGGACCATGAGCGCCGCCAGGACCACGCCGAATACCTTGGAGCGTCCGGTGAAGTCGAGCTTGGCCAGCGCGTAGCCGAGCATCGAGCAGAACAGCAGGTTGCTGACGGTCACCAGGACGGCCACGATCAGCGAGTTGAGGAAGTACCGCGGCATGTCGAGCTGGTCGAGGAGAGCGGTGAAGTTCTCCATGGTCCAGTGGGTGGGAATCCACACGGGCGGGTTCGCCGTGAGGTCCTGCCGGCTCTTGAACGCCGACAGCACCATCCACAGGAACGGGGCGGCCATCACCATCAGGCCCACCGAGGCGACGGTGTAGAGCAGCGGCTTGCGCACGCGTCCGGTGCGGCGCGGGCGGTGTGCCTTGACGGCTGTCTCGGCGGTCATCGGGTGTTGTCCTTCAGCAGGCGGAGCTGGAGCACCGTGATGCCCATGATCACGACGAACAGGACGTACGCCATGGCGCCGGCGTAGCCCATGTGGAAGAAGTTGAAGCCCTCGCGGTACATGTCGAGCGAGACCGTCAGGGTGGAGTCGGACGGGCCGCCCTGGGTCATCACGAACGGCTCCTCGAAGACGTTGAGGTAGCCGATCGAGGTGATGACGGTGGCGTACAGCAGGGTGGGCCGCAGCAGGGGGACGGTGATGCGGCGCAGTTCCTGCCAGGCGCCCGCGCCGTCCAGGCGGGCGGCCTCGCGGACCTCGGCCGGGATCGCCTGCAGGCCGGCGATGCACAGCACCATCACCGTGCCGAGGTTGCGCCATACGGCCATGGCGATCAGGGAGGGCATGGCCCAGGTCTCGGAGCCGAGGAAGTCCGGCGCCGTGAGGCCGGCTTCGGAGGCGAGGGAGGCGATGAGACCGTCGGAGGGGTCGAGCACGAACCGCCAGACGATGGCCACGGCCACGATGGTCGTGACGACGGGGGCGTAGAAGCCGATCCGGAAGAACGTGCGTGCGCGGTCGATGCCGTTGTTCAGCAGGATCGCCGCGAGGAGCCCCAGGACGATCGTCGCGGGCACGCCGACGACGACGAAGTAGGCGGTGTTGAACAGGGCCTTGAGGAAGGTGTCGTCCTGGAACAGCCGGGTGTAGTTGTCCAGGCCGACGAACTCCGCCTCCAGGGGGCGGGTGACGTTGCGGGCGCCGAAGTCGGTGAAGCTCATCAGGAGCGTGGCGACGATCGGGAAGAGCATGAACAGGCCGAACAGCGCCAGGAAGGGCGTGGAGAACAGCCATCCGGTCAGGTTGTGTCTGCTCAGGGAGCGATGCCCGCGGGGCGAAGGTGTGCCGGGCTCGGGGCTTTCGTCGACGGCCGCGTGGGGTGCGGCCGGTCCTGTCGTGAGGGACATGAGGGGGGCACGCTCTCTTACTGCACGAGGCCTTCGATCTCGGACTGGGCCTTGTCCAGGGCGGCCTTCGCGCCGGACTTGCCCTGGGTGACCGACTCGATGGCCGCGTCGACCTTGGAGGTGATCTCGGTCAGCCTGGGCTGGGAGGGTGTGCTCTCTGCGGTGTCCATCTGCTTGCGCCAGATCTGGAGGGTGGGGTCGGTGGCCAGGTCGCCGGACTTCCAGGCGGCCGTGTTGGCGGGCAGGTCCTTGGTGCGCTCGAACCAGTCGGCCTGGCCCTTGGCGTCGGTGAGGTAGGCGACGAACTCCTTCGCCGCGGCCTCGTGGTCACTGTCGGCGGACACGGCGAGGCTGGAGCCGCCGGCCATGGAGACGGAGGACTCGTCGGTGGGAACCGGGGCGACGGCCCACTTTCCCTTGATGTCGGGGTAGTTCTCGTCGAGGAGGCTGGTGAACCAGGGACCGCCGAAGAACATGGGCACGGAGCCTGTGTTGAAGTCCTTCGTCACGTCGTAGCCGGGCTGGACGGACTTGTCGCTGAGGTCCTTGCTGAAGAAGCTGCCGTAGTTCTCCAGCGCCTTGACGGCGGAGGAGGAGTTCACGACGGCCTTGCCGTCGTCGTCGATAATGGCGCCGCCGGCCGAGAACAGGAACGGGTAGAAGCTCTGCACGGTGTCCAGGCCGCGGGGCTGTATGGACAGACCCCACTTGGAACCGGCCTTCTCCTGGTAGGCCTTCGCCACGCTCTGGAGCTCGGCCATGGTGGCCGGGGCCTTCTTGATGCCGGCCTTGGCGGCGAGGTCGGTGCGGTAGAACAGCACGCGGGTGTCGACGTACCAGGGGACACCGTAGGCCTTTCCGTCGTAGGAGCCCTGCTCCCAGGCGGCCGGGAAGAAGTCGTCCTCCTTGAACGTCTTGGTGTCGACCGGTTCCAGGACGCCCATGTCGGCGAACTCGCCCAAGTAGGTCCCGCCCATCTGCACCACGTCGGGCAGCTTCCCGGCGGCGGCCGCGGCGACCAGCTTCTGGTGCGCGACGTCCCAGCCGATCGGCGTGACCTTGACGGTGATGTTGGAGTGCGTCTTCTCGTACTCCCTGGCGACGTCGCCGAGCTTCTCGCCTTCCGTGCCCATGGCCCAGACGGTCAGAGTCTGCTCGGCATCGGCTGCCACGCCCGCACCACCCGAGCCGCCACAAGCGGTGAGGGTGAGCGCAGACGCCAGGGTGAGGGCGAGCGACCCGATTACGGCGGCGCGGTTCATGGAGGGCTCCTCCTTGAGCTCTGATGAAAAATGTATGCGCTGCCTGTAAGCGCATACATCACTCTGTTGCAGCGCTTCGGGGCCTGACAAGAGGGGCCGTGGTCACACTCCGGTAACGAGCGCGACACCCTGCGGACGGTCCGCGGGGCACCGGTGACACGTGGCCTCGCGTGACCGACCGGTGCGACAGCAACGTATGGCGGATCAATGCATAGTGAAAGGATCTGTGACCGATGCCGCTGTCGGCGCATCCGGCGAGACGCCCGACGGTGCGGCTCGTGCGGGGTGATGGCGGGCGCGGTGCGCCGCTGCCCAGTCACTCTTGATTTCGGCCCCTGGCGCGGCCACGACCGCAATGACCTGCTGGTCATCGGCGTGCGTGCCGCGCCGCCTGGCTTCGATGACTTTAGGTGCGACCACCGAGGCGGCGTCCGACACACACTTCCGCGATTCCGTCTCGGTCGGTTCGTCGGGGGCGCGACGGCTGTCAGGTGCGGGAGCTCTACCAGGACATCCTCTGCGGGCGCGCTGGGCGGCTTTGCTGGTGCTATCGACCGAGGGGCCGCAACGTTGTGGCTTCGCGGTCCGGCAGGGCTACGGCGGCCGCGCGGATGTCGGAGCGGAGCGGGTGTACCGCTGCCGATGCCCGGCTCGGCGACGGTCCTGAGCCGCTCGCGCGCGGGCTCCCGGGGGCTTCGGTGGGGGGATCAGGGCTTTCGCGATGCCGTCGGACGACCGGTTCGCGGCGGCGGCCCGGCTAGCCGTGCCCGCCGTCGGCAATCACCCGCCGCACCTGGCCAACTCCCCAGCACCGGCAGCGATATCGGTGCGCAGCTATGTCCGTGCGCACCCGGAAGCCGTCGGGTCCTCGCCGACTTGGATGCGCCTACGGCGCCACGCGCGAGGGTCCCTGTGCTGATGGCCTTACTCGATTCCCCTGCGTACCTCCACCCAGACAGTTCGCGATCCTCGGGGCGCTGAGCCGGACTCGGCAGCTGGAAGCGGTCGACGCGGCTTCTTTCGCCTACGGCTCGGCTGATCCGCCTAGATCTTCTCTCCTTGGCCGTCTGCCGGCTGGGGCGCTTGGACATGGTCAATGGTGGTGCCATCAGGGTTCCTCCCGAAGGCGGCCTCGAGAACTGCGGGGAGGTCTGCCTCGGAAACTGTGGTGCGAATTCCCGCCAGGACGTGCCCGAATGCGTCGTCGTCGATGACACCCATGTGTTCCTGCCGAAGTTGGTAGATGATCTCGACGAGTTCGGGCTTCAGCAGCATCCAGGCGCGGGAGGTGCGGATCTCGTCCTCGACCTGGTCCATGAACCAGCGCATGACCTCGTACGGGACGTCCACGTGTGGCCCTTGAGGGTTGAAGCAGACCGTGGGCTCCCTTGCCGGGTCCTCATCAGGGATGATCGCGATCACGAGATTCCGTTGCCCGGCCGTGTGGTCCAGTTCCAGGTACCAGGCGTCATCGGGCACGGAGTACATCGTGGTGATCGTGTAGTCCCCGTTGGGGTGTGCGATGGCCATGGCCAGGATGCTGTCACGCCGGGCTGGGGGCGTGCAGCTTTGAAAAGCCACCCCAGTCCCCGGCCCCGTATGAGCCCGTTGATGCCTCGCTCAACGGTGTTGCCCTACTTGTGCGCATCCCCGCCAAGGCAGGGTGCCGTTCGCCGAGCCGACCTCGCTTGAGTCAGTGGTTGACCTGGCGGCCCCGCCCTTTCCGAGCCCCGCCGCTTCCGAGCGGCACAGCCTCCAGGCGGGCCCCTCCACGCGACGTCGCCCTCAGACGGCCCCGAACGTCCCCGACCCCGCATCCGCACAGCCGCAGCTCGCCCGGCGGGCCAGGCTCACCGGAAGTACCAGGGACACCGGCTCCGCACTGCTCTCCCCGCGCAGGCGTCCGATCAGCAGTTCGGCGGCTGCCTCCCCCAGGCGCACCATCGGCTGGCGCACCGTGGTCAGGGAGGGGCGGACGATGCGACTGAGGGGGATGCCGTCGAATCCGGTGACGACCACGTCGTCCGGCACCCGCACACCACCACGTTCGAGCGCCTGGAGTGCGCCCACCGCCATCTGGTCGTTGGCGAACACGAAGGCCTCGGGCCGCTCCCCGCTCGCCTCGCAGAGCAGCTCCGCGGCTCGGGCGCCCTCCGCCTGCGTCATCATCGGCATACGCAGCGCGGGTTTTGCCCCGGCGTGGACTCCGGCCTCCACGCACGCCCGGCGAAAGCCCCGGAATCGGGCCTCCACGTCGGGCGAGGTGTCGTCGACCCCGACATAGGCGAGGCGGCGCAGTCCGTGATCGTCCAGGAGGTGGCGGGTCAGCTCGTACTGGCCGTCTTCGTTGGCCACCTCCACATGGTCGAGGTGATCCAGGGACGGATCCGCACGTGGGCCCGCGAGCATGACGACCGGCTGGCGCCGGGAGATCACCTCCAGCTCCTCGGTCGGCACGGTCCGCGCGAGCACCGCGAAGCCGTCGACCCGGCCGGCCACCTTGGCGACGAGGCTCTCCGGGCCGCCTTCGAGCGATGCGGCGATCAGCAGGGCGTAGCCGTGGCGGCGGGCCGCGCGTTCCATGCCCCGGATGATCTGGTCCGAGTAGAGCATGGCCGCGTCGTCGTCCTCGATGTCCGCGGTGTCCGGGTCCGCGTAGTCGGGGAAGCACAGACCGAGGACGCCGGTGGAACGGCTGGCGAGACCACGCGCGTTGCCGCTGGGTACGTATCCCAGTTCCCGGGCTGCGGCGAGGACTCGCTCACGGGTGGCGACCCGCACGGAGTCGGGGTTGCGGTACACCCGGGACACGGTCGCGATGGACACGCCGGAGCGCTCGGCGACGTCGTACACCGTGGGTGTGGCGCTCACGATGCGGCGCCCTTCATGATCGATCCCCCGTTCCGTGCTGGTCGTGCGATGCGCCGACACGTGAATGAAAGCGCATTCATCCTAGGGTCGGGGTGGGCCGGGAAGCAACCGTGGGCGCCGGCCCAGGCCACCGGCGCGAGCCACGGGATCGTTCGGGCGGGCGGCAGCTCAGGATCTGTGCGGGCGCGGTTGCCGTGCGTGCTCGCTTGAGGCGTGCCGCGCCTGCTCCTGCGGCTCGGCTTCGGGGAGTCAGGTGCCGTGATCACTCCGACCGGCGCGGGCCCGGATCACACGTATGGGGCTGCTGGAATCAACTCGCCTTCCGGCCATGGTCGTTCACGCGATTCGCTGCGGCGGGTCATTCACACCGTGCCATGCTGTGCGCACGCTCTGCGACGACGCCGAGCCGCTTCGGGGGGAAGAGACATTGGCACGCAACGATCCCGGTCGACCGTCGGTGGACCCGCCGCACCCGCCGAACCCGCTGCCGGGCGGCACTGGTTCCGGGTCCGGGTCCGGGTCCGCCAACCGCCCGACGCCACAGCCCGATCCGGCGGCGCCGGAGCCATCTGCTCCCGATCCTCCATCGACCGATCCGCCGCCCGCTGGTGCGCCGCCCGGTGAACCGTCATTGGCCAATCCGCCGTCGGGCAATCCGGCGTCGGGTGATGCCGACGACGAGGGGGACGGCGAGGACGGCCGCCCCCGCACCAGGCGCGCCCATCTGGTGGGCATCGCGGTCGCGGCCGGTGCCGCGCTCGGGACCGCCGTCATATCCGGCTTCGGCGCGCACTTGGTCTCGGGCGTCATGGGCCTGTTCCGCGACGATCCTTCGGCACGGTCCGCGGTGGCATGGGACGCGACGTGGCGCGATCCCATGAACGGGTGCGAGGCCGGGAGGGGCAGAGTTCAGCCGGTACGGCCGAGCAGGCTGGGGCCACCCGGCGACCTCGCCGCCACAGGTGTCATCGCCCGCGGGAACGTCCTGGTGGTGACGGTGCAAAGCCCGTCGGCGGCGGCCGTCGTGCTCACAGGGGCTCGCGTCGAGGTGGTCGCCCGCAGGAGCCCGATCGCCGGCACCTTCGAACCACCCGCCGAGGGATGCGGCTCCTTCAGCTATCGCTCCTTCGTACTGGACCTCGACAAACCGAACCCTCTGCTTGCCCCGGCCCGTGAGACCGACGTGACCGGAGAAGAGGGCGGCGCGGAGCCTGCCGGTCAGGGGCAGGACCGCTCCGTCACGTTCCCGTTCAAGGTCTCCGAGGGGGACCCCGAGCAGTTCTGGATCCGGGTGGACACGCGTACGTGCGACTGCGACTGGGTCCTCCACCTGGATTGGATCGACGGCGGCGAGCGCCGGGAAACGGTGGTCTCCGACCACGGCGAACCGTTCCGCACCACGTCCGTCGCGGACTCCCCGTCGTACAGCTACGACAGCGAGCGCTGCCAATGGCGGCCCGATGCCCGCTGCGAGGACTGCGCGCCGGCGCCCGCCGCCGCACCGGGCGTGTCTCCGGCCACGGGGACGACGCCATGAGCCGCCGCCGGCCCGGCCTCCGGGTGATCGCGGTGCTGGCAGTGATGGTCGTGGCGGCTGTGGTGATCGTCGTCCAGGCGGGCCCCTGGTCCGACGACCGCCCCGAGGGACCCACCTACGACTCGTGGGCGCAGGTGTCGGACACCCGGCTTCCCGAGGGTTTCGAGACGCGTGCCGCGACGATGACCCCGTACGGATTCGTCATCGCCGGCATGGCGAGCGAGGAGGATCCCTCGGCGGAACTCGGATTCCGGTTGCTGCCCAAGGCTTTCGTGTCGTCCGACGGCCGCACGTGGCAGGCGGCCGATCTGGGACCGGCGGGCCGCAACGACGACCTCGACGCGATCGGGGCCGTCGCCATGTCCCGCAAGGTCGGCTTTCTCATGGCCTCGGGTCGGCAGACCACTCAGGTCTGGACATCGAAGGACGGCCGACGGTGGACGCCCGCCGCGGGGCCGGGCCGCGGCACACCGCCGCCGGCGGGAATCCTGCACGGCGCGGCCGGCACCGATACGGGTGTCGTCGCCCTGATCCAGCCGACGGACAACCCCGACCAGGGCGCGGACACCGACGTGGAGATCTGGGCCTCCGTGGCCGGCTGGACCTGGAGGCAAATCGCACAACCTCTACCGCGTCAGGAGTCAGAACTCTTCGAACTCGGTGTCTTCTCCCTCGACGACCAGGTGACGACGGCCGGCTACCGACAGGATCCGCCGCCGCCCGCGGCTTCGCCCGACGACACCCCCGCATCCGTCTACTGGCCCGCCGCGTGGACCTCACCTGACGGCAGCGGCACCTGGACGTCGATGGCGGATCGGCTCCCCGGTGCGCTGTGGCCGACGGCGGCCCTGACCTACAAGGGCTCCCCGCTGATCTGCGGCGCCACGGTCGCGACGCCTGAACGCACGCGCGCCATGGACACGTTGGAATCGCCCTACGACGTGCACGGCCCACCCGCTTGCTGGACACGGAGCTCCGACGACTCCTGGAAGCGGATCGGTCGTTTCAGGACGGGACAGCTCCCCGATCCGACCGCCGTACCGCTCACCGAGCAGCGGCTGTCGAGCGTGGTGGACGCCGACGGAACGCTGATCGGCGTGGGCGCGGCGAACCTCCCGGACGGGAAGCGGACCGTCGGGGCCGTCTGGACCTCACGGGACGGACGCAACTGGTCCGAACTGCCCGCCTCCGACAATGATTTGGTCTCCTCCACCGCGACGATCGAGCTGCGCCATGTACTGCGGCACGACGACATCGTGATCGTGGTCGGCAAGGAGGAGACGTACCGGGACACCGAGCCGTTCCATGAGGAGTACACGAGGATTTGGATCCCCAAGCCCTAGTCGGCGCACCGCCGTTCAGTCGGGCGGCGCGCCTGCCGGGATCGGGTTCATTTCTTGGGGGTGCGGCGCCGGCAGAGCGACGGCTTCAGCAAGTCACCCAGCCACCCAGTCACGAGTCACGCTGCACTGCCTACATGGCGTCCCGTCTTCGCCCGCGTACGGGCTGGTCTGATCCGGTAGGTGGTTTTGGACGGATCGATGACGGGCTCGCCCAGTTCGATGCGTCCGCCGGAACGCAGCTTGTCGCACACGTCGGTGGGCAGGGCGACGTAGCAGCCGCCTCTGCCTGTGGTGGAGTCGACCGGGCGCCAGTAGCCGTAGCGGGTTCGTCCGCCCTCGTGGACGGTCACGAAGACGGGTGTGCGGGAGTCGGACACGATGCGCAGCACCTCGGAAGCGAGGGCGTCGGGCGGCACCGTGGATCTGGGCGGGTGCAGTTGGAAGGGTGCACTCAGGCCGGCGAGGTCCGTACGGGCCACCCGCCCGAGCCGGTCGGGGTCACCGCGGCGCGCAGGGTGAACCGTGTCGGCAGCAGAGTCGGTGTCCGCGACGGAGTACGAGGCGCGGGAGGTCGCGAGGGGCATCTGTACGGCCTTTCCAGGGTGGAGGACGGACAGCGCGCGCCTCGTTCCGAACCCGACGTTGATCTTGCTGGACCGCATTGTTGCGCCTGCCACTGACAATGCGTCCCCCGTCGCTGCGCGGCGCTCGTGCGGACCGCTCGACGCACCGAAGGCGCCGACACGACTCGCACTCTTCAGCGAACAAGGGGCGCCGGTAAGAACACTGTGACCGACCCTGCTGGCTTATTGCGCGGTGGCCTCGACGGTGTCCTCCGACTTGCGGTTCAGCTTCGGCTTGAGGTCGTTGAACCTGTTCTTGACGTGCGGCGTGGCCTGCGCGGCAACGATGCCCGGCGCGGCTACGGCTGCGACCACCTTGATCACGTTCTCAAGACGCGCTGCGGAAACTCGGCGTCCCGGCCGAGAAGGGCCCCACCTCGGCCATCCGCCGGCTGGTCCGGTCGCGAGTAGCAGCGGTACAGCGGCTAACGGTGATTGATCTTGGTCAGCTGGCGCAGCGATCGGCGGTCGTGGGGCAGTTCGGGCAAGCCCGCTGAACGTGCTCGTGGCGTGGCCACGTTCACCGCGTGCCGGTGGAATTCCTGGCTGGCGAGAAGGCCGTTGTCTGGACCCCTCGCGTTCTCTTGCCGTGCTGAGCCGGGGCTCTTTGTCCCTGACAGCGTCAGGGACATGCCGTTTCAACCCCGGACCGCCGTATCGACGTGGCGTGCGCGACGCCGGGCGGCGAGGTCCTCGGCTGCGGCATCCCCACTGATCTCCATCCCCACTGATCTCCCGGAGGCAAACCTCGGGGCCGCCGGCACCATTTGCCGGTGCCGGCGGCCCTGCGGGTCCCGGCCGCGGGACAGCGGCCTACGGGCGCTGCTTCACCCGGTCGACGATCCCCCAGTCCACTACGTGCGACAGCTGGATGTACTTCTTCTTCCCGGAAGCCGAGATCCGCTCGTCGCGGAAGCCCAGGAATTCATACGACGCCGGGTCGAAGATCAGGTACTTGTACGTGCGCTCGGCATGGGCGATCCCCACCCCGGTCCGCCCTGCGGAGTCCTTCACTCCCGGGATCGTCTTGACGCCGGGCACAAGGGCCAGCGCCTCGTACGCCGCGGGGCGCAGTCCCCGGGGCAGCACCGGGTTCTTCAGGAGCTCGCCGAGCAGCCAGTAGGCCTCGTACCGTTCGAGCTTGTCGAGATCGCTGATCGACCGGTCGTCGGACGCGCCGAGGGAGATGATGGCCGAGATGAGCTTCTCCGGGTCCTGGGGCAGCTTCTTCAGCTCGCTCCACTTCCGGGGTGGCCACACCCCGCCGCCCTTCCCCGCGGGCTCCTCCCACATCTCGCGGCCCAGTTCCATGGTCAACGAGGGCTTGGAGACGTCCACCGAGTCCCACATCTCGTCGGTGTAGGTCTTGACCTTGCCGGTCTTCTGCTCCGTCTCCTTGATGATCCGCTTCGAGTAGATGAACTGGTCGTCGCGCGGCGCCACCAGCTCCTTCTCCTGCTCGCGCTCCCACGCCGCCGCCCCGTTCAGCACCACCGCGGCGGCGTTCTCCACCCGCGGGGTGCTCGTGCCCGGTGCGCCGCCCTCGCCGGAGCCGTCCGAGCCGAGCAGCACCGCCGTCCCCGTAACCGCCGTGGCGACCACCGCGGCCGACGCGAGGCGCAGTGCATGGCGGCGACTGGGGCCGGTGCCGGTGCGCTGGTCCGCGTGGGCCATCGCGTTGAGCAGCCGGTGCCGGGCCCGGTCCCGGGCCGGACCGGTGAACGGGGCCGCGTCCGCGTCCCACTCCCTCAAGAGTTCGAGTTCGTCATTCATGGTCGGATACCTCTCGCAGTGCCGTCGGGTCGGATCCGCCCAATGCTTCGCGCAGCTTGCTGCGAGCCCGGTGCAGCCGTGATCTGACCGTGCCCACGGCAATACCGAGGGCCTGGGCCGCCTCCCCGTAGCTGAGATCCCCCCAGGCCACCAGCAGCAGCACGTCCCGGTGCCGAGCGGGCAGCGCGACCAGCGCCGCCGCCAGCTCCCGGCGTACGGCCCGCGCCACCACTCGGTCCGCGGCCCGGTCGGCCAACGGCTCGTCGTGGTCGGCGAGGGCCGGGACCCGGGCCATGGCCTTGAACCGGCGGGCCTCAGCCCGCCGATGCCGGCCGACCAAGTTGGTCGCTATGCCAAACAACCAGGGCCGGGCGTCGGCGCCCGCTCCGCGGGCCGGGTCGTAGCGATGCCGCTGCTGGAATGCGGTGGTGAAGGTCTCCGCCACGAGGTCATCGGCGACCTCGCCGCCGAGGCGGCGGGCCGCATAGCGGTGCACGGCGTCGGCGTGCCGGTCGAAGAGCGCGGCGAACGCCTCGGGCTCATCCCGGGACCGCGCGATCACTGAGGCGTCGCTCTCCGCATCGGCACGCGCGGTGCCGATGCCGACGCCTGGTCCGACGGTCATCGGGGCTCCTCTCGTCCAAGGGACGATGCTCGAATACGTGGGCTTTCACCTGTCCTTCGCCCATCGCGCCGAAGCGGTTCCCTCAGACCCCCTCGGCGACACCGTGGTCTGCGGCAACACTCACATGCCATTCATCCGCCTCGCCCACGGCCGGCTCGTGATCAACCCCGGCAGCGTCGGCCTGCCCTACGGACGGACCGGAGCGCACTGGACCCTGCTGGGCCCGGGCGTCGAACTCCGTACCACGCACTTCGATATCGAGGCCGCAACCACCCAACTCGGCCACGACTCGTCCTATCCCGACATCACCGAATGGGCCGACTACTTCCTGCACGCTCGCGCGACCGACGCCGACGCCCTCGCAGCCTTCGCTCCACGGGACGGACGCGACCACAGTCCGTGACACTCGCGCCCCATCCACGACAGCGGGCAGCCGAAACCGACTACACGGCCAACGACGCCTACCAATCTCAGACCCCAATTCGGTTACGCCGCGCAGGAGATCGAGTCGGGCAAGGTGACTGACGCGGGTGCGGTCGAGCGAGTGGCCGTTCCACCAGGCATCGAGGCGTATGAGGTTGAGCGCGACGGCGGAGAAGACGTGCTCCAGGTGGGTCTTCTGGAGACCAAGGTAGCGGGCACGCTCATCCCGGTGACCGCGACGGCCTGGTGGATGGTTCCCTCGATGCCCGCGTGGGTTCCGTACTTGGCTCGCCACTGCTCGTCGCCCTGCTGGAGGCGGGCATGGTCGAGGACTTCTCGAACCTCGCGCGGTTGCAGGGAGAGGGTCCTGCCGCCGGTCTTCGAGCTGGTGCACTGGTCGCGCACCGGGCAGGGGCGGCATGTCTCCCTGCTGAACTTGATGACGATGGCCTTGGTACCGCGCAGGATGGCAGGGCTCCACCAGGTGCTGGTGTCCCCGCGTGGGCAGGTGGCAGGCCGCTTGTCCCAGCCGATGGTGAACGCGGTGCGGTCGAACCCGGCGCCGGCACGCGCCTGGGGTGAGCTGTTCATGAGGACCGGGGTGACCAGGGTGACCCCGAAGTTCTTCCTGATGCCCACGATCAACTCGGCGGAAGCGTAACCGGAGTCGAGGAAGTGCTCGGCGGGCAGGAGATCGCGGGCAGCGAGCATGTGATGGACCGGTTCGGTCATTTCCGCGTCGGTCACTGTGGCCTCGGTGGTCGCGATGCCGGTGATCAAGCGCGGCGGCGGTCCGTCGGCTCCTGGGATCAGCGCCTGGCCGTCGGCAGCCGGGTTCTGGTCATCGGCATCGTCGCAGGACTCGCTGATGTGGATCTTGTAGCCGGTCCACCAGGAGCCCTGTTTGAGGCCGTAGCGGGCGTCGGTGTCGTACGGAGAGGCCAGCCTCAGTCTGCCGGGCGGCAGGTCTTTGCTCTCCCGCCGCTTCACCTCCGCTCCGGCTTCGGACACGGTGCGGTGGTAGTTCTGCACCCCCATCGTGCGCAGGACCTGCACCGGCGGGAGTTCGCGCAGCCAGGACGGAGCATCAGGGGCATGCACCGCCTCCAGCAGCCCGAACCCGTCCCGGCCGCAGAGCCAGAGCCATCACCTCGCGCTCGCTCGTGGAAGCCGGCGGTCGCCAGGAGTGAGTCCGCGGGTCGCAGCGTTCGGCCCATTCCTGAACGGGCACCGCCAGCTCCAGCGTGTTCAGGTCGCGTACCGCCGCTGGTGTCGGTGCGCTGCTTGCCTCCGGCCTTCACCAGGCCCCGGTCCTTGAGCGCGGTCAGCAGCAGGTCGAGCACCTTCTCCCCCATCCCGTGCCCGACCAGGCGCGTGCGGGGCTCGGGCAGCACCGAGCCGTCGAACCCGGGATCATCCAGCTCCAGGCCGAGGGCGTATTCAAGTCCATGCCGTACCGCACCCGATGCGCTGCCGCCCGGTCGGTGAGGTTCTCGGTGAACTGCAACACCGTCACCAGCGCCGGGCTGGCCAGGTGACCAGCCCGGCCTCCCTCAGGTTCCGAACGCCTCGGCGAACTCGGCGTCCGCGAACAACTCGCCCAGCTCGTCACGGACCCGGATCGCCAACGGGAACGGGCCCCGTGCCGCCACCGCCCGCGCCGCCTGCACGGTCAGTTCGGGCACCTTCGGCCACGGCCTCGGCCGCATCGACATTCCGCACCCCGCCCCCGACCGGACCGCCAAGACGGCCGCTGCTGTCCCAACCAACGAGCCGCCAGCCCCGCCGGGGCACGGAATAAGCCAGCAGGATCGGTGACAGCGTTCTTACCGGCGCCCCAACAACCGTGGGCGCGGCGCCCGGCCGCCGAGAGAAGCGCACCGGGCGCTTCAGTGGCGCCGCCCCCGCAGCTTGCCGAGCAGCCGCTGGGCCTGGGCCCGGCGCCGCGGGTCGCGAGAGGCCCGGCGTACCTCCTCCACGGCACGTCGCCCCTGCGGGCTCCTGCTGAACTGCTTGATCTTGTCCAATATGCCTGGCACGACTGTCCTCCTGAGACGCTCGACTACAACGCCCTTGCGATAAGGCCTCGTACGAACGCGGCTACCCCGGCCTCGTGGTCTCACCCCTGCCGTCGAGCGATGAGCTCGCAGAATCGCCTGCTGCGGCCACC
The DNA here is from genome assembly GCF_053608645.1 of Streptomyces sp. NPDC055013. NCBI lineage: Bacteria > Bacillati > Actinomycetota > Actinomycetes > Kitasatosporales > Streptomycetaceae > Streptomyces > Streptomyces sp. NPDC055013. The sequence goes on along the minus strand of NZ_JBSGVW010000022.1, from coordinate 83,424 downwards.
CGCTCACTTCTTGCGCAGGGCGGACGGCAGGAACTTGTTGGACGCGGGAGAACGCGCCCAGCCGGTGGCGGTGCAGGGCGAGGGTATGAGTAGGTGCGGTACAGGAAGTGCCGCTGAGATTGATCATGGTCGGCTAGCACACGGGCAGCGGCTGCCGCTGGGGTTCGCGGGAAGCACGCCGGGCGGCTGTTGGCGCTGGTTACGGTCCGCCTCGTGCCGGTGGAGTTTCTGACTGACGAGCAGGCCGAGGCGTACGGGACGGCCGGGCCCGCCTGTCGGTGGACAAACTCGGCTCGGTGGGCGAGCCGGAGTCCCTGACCTGGCTGAAGACCACCACCGAGTCGATGCTGCCCAGGATCGACCTGCCGGACCTGCTGTTCGAGGTGCACTCCTGGACCGGGTTCCTCAACTCCTTCGGCCACGTCTCCGACCGGCGCACCCGCATGGAGGGACTGCTCGTCTCCCTCGTGGCCCTCCTGGTCTCGCAGAGCTGCAACATCGCGCTGACCCCGGTCATCGACCCGAACAACAAGGCGCTGACCCGCTCGCGGCTCTCGCACGTCGACCAGAACTACGTGCGCGCCGACACCATCGCCGCGGCGAACGCCGCGCTGATCGGCGCGCAGTCCCGCATCGAGCTGGCCCAGATGTGGGGCGGCGGACTGCTCGCCTCCGTCGACGGCATGCGCTTCGTCGTCCCCGTCAAAAGCATCAACACCGGCTCCTCGCCCAAGTACTACGGCTACAAACGCGGGGTGACCTGGCTCAATGCCGTCAACGACCAGGTCGCGGGGATCGGCGCGATGGTCGTACGCGGCACCCCTCGCGACAGCCTGTTCACCCTGGACACGCTGCTGAACCTGGACGGCGGGGTGAAGCCGGAGATGGTGGCCACGGACAACGCCTCGTACTCCGACATGGCGTTCGGCCTGTACAAGATGCTCGGCTTCCGCTTCGCCCCGCGCTTTCGCGACCTGGCCGATCAGCGGTTCTGGCGGGCCGACCTACCCGACGGCGAGGAAGCGGCCGACGGGTACGGGCCGCTGGACGACGTGGCCTGCAACAAGGTCAACTGCAAGAAGATCGCCACGCACTGGCCGGACATGCTGCGGGTGGCCGGGTCGCTCATCACCAACCAGGTCCGCGCCTACGATCTGCTGCGGATGTTCGGCCGCGAGGGGCACCCGACCCCGATGGGGGCGGCGTTCACCGAGTACGGGCGGATCGACAAGACCATGCACCTGCTCGCCCTGGTCGACCCGGTGGACGACACCTACCGGCGGCTGATGAACCGGCAGCTCACCGTCCAAGAGTCCCGCCACCGGCTCGCCCGCGCGATCTGCCACGGCGGCCGGGGCCAGATCCGCCAGGCGTACCGCGAGGGCCAGGAGGACCAGCTCGCCGCGCTCGGCCTGGTCCTCAACGCCGTGGTGCTGTGGAGTACCCGCTACCTGGATGCCGCCGTGGCCCGGCTCCGGGCCGAGGGCCACGACATCAAGGACGAGGATGTCGCCCGCCTCTCCCCCTCAAGGACCGGCACATCAACTTCCTGGGCCGCTACCTGTTCAACATCACCGCCAGCGGCCCCGGCCAGGGCCTGCGCCCCTCCCGCGACCCGGACGCGCCCGAGGACGGTGACGAGGAGGAGTAGCCCCGGTCAGTGGTCAGTCCGTCTCGAAGGCGTCCTCCCGCAGGTGCGCGGTAAGGAGCTCCGCGATGGTGTCCAGGGCGCCCTTGATGGCGAGGTGGTCGGCGCCCCTGACCGTGGCGTCCAGCAGCTCGCTGTCGCTCCGCACGGTGGTCCAGCCCCTCTTCGGACTGCGGTAGTCCTCTTCGCCGAGGGTGACGGTGATGGTGCGGCCGACCGGCAGGGACAACTGGAGTACGGTCTCGCCGGCCACGGCCTGCTGAACACCGAGCAGGTCGAGATCCCGCTCGGACGTGCGGGCGGCGAGCTGGTCATTGTTCTGGAGCGAGGCCCGGTGGGCGTGCGCGTAGCGCAGGGCGTCACGCAGCTTGCTGGCCAGGTCCTCGGCCATCTCGACGTGACGTTCCTTCTCGTGCCCGTCGAGGAGGCCCCGGTGTCCTATCCCTGACGGCCCTCCACGAAGGCGGGCAGCTGCAGGGATGCGAGCAGGTGCCCCAGACGGGCGGGAACGCGTTCCACGCGTCGCTGCACCCGACCGTCGTCGTACGTCTGTCACGCTGATCGCGGAATCACCCTGTTCGCCAGACACTGGCCCGATTCACTGGATGCCGGCTCGTCTGCGATCGATGTGCCGGCGCGGTCGCCGGTGCCCGGCAGGTCCTTGGCGAGCCGGCCTGCGAGTGCGCTCACCGGGCATCGACCGGGTGAGGACGCCGAGTGTGAGCAGAGCGAGCGCCGGCAGCACGGCGACGATGATTCCCATCGGCAAGGCGTTGGTGGCGCCACCCGCGCCGGCCAGCGGAGCAAGTGCCCCGCCGAACATGAACTGGCTGAAGCCGAGCAGAGCGGCGGCCGACCCGGCGTGTCCGCCGTGGTCGGCCAGGGCCTGGGCCGCGGCGTTCGGCATGACCAGGCCCACGCTGGAGACCAGGACGAACAGGCCGATCAGGAGCACGGGCAGGGGTGCCCGTGTCAGCACTGCACCCAGGACCGTGGTACCACCGGCTGTCGCGCCCAGCAGACCGGCGAGCAGCAGCACGCGGGCGCCGGCCCGGGCCACCAGCCGGCCGCTGATCTGGGCGGCCGCAATGAGTCCGGCGGCGTTGACGGCGAACACGGCGCTGTACTGCTGCGGTGACAGGCCGTGGATTTCCTGCAGGACGAACGGCGAGCCGGAGATGTAGGCGAACATCGCCGCGAAGACCAGGCCGTTGGCCAGGACGTACCCGGTGAAGACCCGGTCGCTGAGCAGCTGCCCGACGACAGCCAGCAGCGGCTGGCGTGACGCGGAGGACCGGGTCTCCGGCAGTCCTGCGGCGGAGGCCGCCAGCATCACGGCGCCGAGTACGGCCAGGGCCACGAAGATCCCCGGCCAGGCCGTGACGCGCAGTAGCTGGCCGCCGAGGACCGGCGCGAACACCGGCGCCAGGCCGGTGATCAAGGTCAGTGCGGAGAAGAGACGTGCGGTGCGGGTTCCGGAGGTGCGGTCGCGGACCATGGCGTTGGCGATGACGATGCCGAACGCCCCGCCGATGCCCTGGACCAGGCGTAGGCCGACGAAGGTCCGGACGTCGGGCGCCACCGCGCAGAGCGCGCTGGCGATCGTGTAGAGGGCGAGGCCCGCCAGCAACGGACGCCGCCGGCCGTAGGTGTCGCTCAGCGGCCCGGCGATCAGCTGCCCGATGGCCAGCCCGGCCAGGCAGGCGGTGATGGTGAGCTGGGTGGCCGCGGCGCTGGCGCGCAGGTCGCCGGCGAGGTCCGGCAGTCCGGGCAGGTAGCCGTCGATGGACAGTGGTCCCAGGGCCACGAGCGCTGCGAGCAGGACGATGAATCGGGTGTGCCGGCCGGCGGCGTCGTTGCTCATGGCTCAGTACGCCACGGTGATGCGGCGGCGGATCGCGGTGCCGCTCTCGATCGTGTCGGCCAAGGCGATCGCGTAGTCGGCGTACGAGATGCGGCTGTTGCCGTCGTCGTCGGTGAGCAGGGTGTCCCCGGCGCTGCGGTAGGTCCCGGTCCGCTCGCCCGCTCCGATGACCGCGGCGGGCGACACGTACGTCCAGTCGAGGTCGTGCACGCCGCGGTAGAGGTCGAGCGCTTCGGACTGGGCCTCGGCGTTGGCCTTCCACAGCGCGGGGAAGTCCGGGTCGTCCATGACCCGGGCGCCGGTCGGCGTGCGCAGGCTACCGGCACCGCCGATGGTGACCAGGCGGGTGACGCCGGCTCGGCGGAGTCCGTCGATCAGCGCACGGGCGGCACCGACGATCGTGGCGCGGTCGTTCTCCTGGCCGATCCGGGGGCCGACGGCCGACAGTACGGCGTCGTGGGAAGCGGCGAGGCCGGCGACCGCCGCGGGGTCGGTGACGTCACCGGTGGTCACGGTCAGGGCCTTGTGCTTGAGTCCGTCGACGTGGCCGGCTCGGGTGACCGCGGTGACGGTGTGGCCGCGCCGCAGTAGTTCCTCGGTGGTGGGCCGGCCGATGTTGCCGCTGGCACCGAACAGGACGATCTTCATGTGTTGCTCCTTGTTCCTGATGGTCAGAGGACGGGCTGGCCGTCGGCGATGATGGCCGCGGTGATGCCGCGCTCGTCGGCGGCGTGCTGGAAGCGCTGCTCGATGTCGGGTTGTTCGGTGTAGAACGGCGGGTTGTGGAACAGGCCGTAGTGCATGGCGCAGACGGTGCCGGCGCCGAGTGCGACGGCGGCCTCGACGCCCTGCTCGGGGGTCATGGTCGCCGGGACGTTGGCCGCGTAGCCCTCGAAGTGGGCGATGACGCCGTTGACCGGGACGAACGCGACGTCGAACGGGCCGTGGTCGCGGGCGATCTGCCACCAGCTGCCGTGCCACTGGGTGTCGCCGCAGTGGATGACCCGCCGGCCGGCGCCTTCGACGACCCAGGCGACCTGGTCACAGTCGTTACCGCGCCAGTCCAGCGAGGTCACCGGGGTGACGGTCAGCTTTCCGATGCGGCGTGACTGGCCCAGGTCCTGGGCAACGGGGGTGATGCCCACCTCGTGCAGCGCCGCCGCGCTCGGGGTGTGGCAGCCGATCGTGCCGGTGGCCGCGATCCGGGCGATCAGGTCGTGGTCGTAGTGGTCGGGGTGCAGGTGGGTGATGAGGGCGTGGGTGCCGGGCGGGGTATCGACCGGGTCGACCGGCCGGTGCGGCGGCCCCATCACCGGCGCCAGCGGAGCGACGTTCTCGAGCGGGTCGATCAGCAGGCGGGTGTCGCCGAGACGGATCTCGACGCCGGCCCAGGCCAGCCGACGCACGGAAAGGGTGGGGGTCATGGGCAGCGACGCTAGACCGACGTTGTTGAGAAAGTCAACAAGAGAGTTTTGAATCTCAACACCACGATGTAGGGTGGTGGCATGCGCACCTACGGGCAGTACTGCGGCATCGCGAAAGCACTGGACACCATCGGCGACCGATGGACCCTGCTGATCATCCGCGAACTGCTCGCCCTGGGTCCTTGCCGGCACACCGACCTGCGCAACGGGCTGCCCGGGATCGCCAGCAACCTGCTGGTCGACCGGCTCCGCGAACTCGAGGAAGCCGGCCTGATCCACCGCGAGGCCGCCCCGCCGCCGGTGGCCACCACCCTGTTCTCCCTCACCGAGCGTGGCCGCGAGCTGGAGCCGGTGCTGCGGGAGCTGAGCCGGTGGGGCGTGCCGCTGTTGCGTGAGCCGGCCGACAGCGACACCTTCCGCACCCACTGGCTGGACATGCCCGCCCGGGCACTGACCGACCACCGCCCCGACCAGCCGGCAATCGCCCTGCAACTGCACGCCGACGGCAACGAAGACCTGGTCATCGAAGTCAAGGACGGCTCGGTGCACACCCACGCCGGCCGGGTCGACCACCCCACCGCATCCCTGACCGGACCGCCGCACCTGCTGGCCGCGACCCTGCTCGGCGACCTCGATCTGAGCGCCGCAGTACAGCAAGGCCTGCGGCTCAGCGGCGAACACGAGGCAGTACTGCGCATCCTGCCCCGCTGAACGACCGGCCGCTCGCGAGACTGCGACCTCATGCTCTACCGAGTCTGCGCCGGTCTCAAAAACGGTCCTTTGCCCGAGCAAGATCAAACATGATGCCCCGGCGGGCGCGAAGTGCCGTTCCGGTTCGCAGAACTCGTTCTCACTCAAAGGTGGGGCGTGTACTTCTGAGAATGGTTTGTGACAGCATCCCGAGCGTGACGGACCCTCAAGAAGCCTCCCCGAGCGACGCGGACGACGTCGAGCGCCATCCCTGCCCGCGCTGCCGGGCCGAGCCCCGCTCGCCGTGCCGCTCGCGCTCCGGCGCGGTCGCCGGCACCTACCACACCGGCCGCTTCACCAAGGTGCCCCGGCTCGCCAAGCTCTTGCGCGTGCCCACCCCCGCCGACCGCGGGCCCGGCCAGCCGTGGCGCCCCGGCACCCCGGTCCCGCTCGCCCTGGCCCCCGACACCCCGAGCGCCGACATCCGCATCGGGTACGCCCGCTGCTCGACGCTCACTCAGGAACTCCAGTCCCAGCTCGACGCACTCGCCAAGCACGGCATCGACCGCGACAAGGTGTTCTCCGAGAAGATCAGCACCCGCGTCCGGGTCCGCCCCCAGTTCGAGGCCGCACTCGCGCTGGCCCGCCAGATCAAGGCCCACGCCCCGCACTGCCGCGTCATCTTCACCGTGTACGAGATGAAGCGCCTCGGCCGCGACGCCGCCGAACTCACCGCGCTCGCCGACCACCTCACCGCCCACGGCCTGGTCCTGGAGATGCTCGCCGGACCCCTGCCCGGCATGTACGACCCCAGCGGGCCGGGCCGCCTGCTTTTCGCGTTCTTCGCCGCGATGGCGGAGACCGAGCGGGAGAACATCCGGGAGTCGACCCTCGAAGGACTCGACGCCGCCGCCCGCAAGGGCAAGCACGGCGGCCGACCGCCCGTCATCACCGAGGACATGCTGCACACCGTGCTCCGGCGCCGGGCGAACGGCGAGTCGGTTGAGCGGATCCAGCCTGACCTGATCATCCCCACAGGCAAGCGCAAGGGGCAGGCCCCCAGCGTCGCGAGCATCTACCGGGCGCTCGCCGAGCACGAGAAGCAGGAGGCGTACCCCGAAGCCGTCGCCCAGGCACATGCGGACTTCGCCAACCTCCAGGACGCCGACGACATCCCCCGCCCCCGCCGAGTCCGCATCCGACGCCCGGACGACCCGCTCACCCCGACACCAGCCGGACCATGATCAATCTCAGCGGCACTTCCTGTACCGCAACTACTCACACCCGGTCTCCCGCTGCGCCATGCACGCCGCCGCCCGGGTGAGCGCCGGCCGAGGACAGAAAGACGAGCGGCCGCGGAGGCGTCCAGGCTGTCTCGACCGGGTTGTCCGTCGGCAATGCCCCGAGTGCCCGAGCATCAGGGGGCCGACCAGCCCCACTGATCCCGATCACGCAGAGGTCACCCGCATCACTTCCGTCCCGAGCCTTGACCCGCCGGGCGGGCAGGTGCAGTCTCGTTAATGCGCATTAGGTAATACGCATTAACAAGGAGCAGCCACCGTGGAACCCAGGAAGCGCCCCGGACGTGCCCCTGCTGCGGCCGGGCGGACGTCACGACCCCGGCAGGCCGAGGTGGCTCGGCTCGCCGGGGTCTCGCAGGCGACCGTGTCCCTGGTGCTCTCCCCGAAGCCGGACGGGAAGGGACGCCTCATCTCCGAGGAGACCCGCCAACGGGTCCTGGAGGCGGCCCGCAGTCTCGGCTACGTGCCCGATCCGGCCGCCCGGCGGCTGGCCGCCGCCCGCAACAACCTCCTCGGCGTCTTCAGCTTCACCGCCACGTTCCCCACCGATGTGCAGCACTCGTACTACCCCTTCCTGGTCGGCGTGGAGCGCGAGGCGGCGGCGCTCGGTTACGACCTGGTGCTGTTCACCGGTTCGAGCACCGGCGGCGCGGGGGCCGAGGGTCCCGAAGCCCTGAGCCGGGTCCGGCTCGCGGACGGCTGTCTGTTCATCGGCCGGCACACCCCCCGGGCGGAGCTCAAGCGGCTGGTCGAGGACGGTTTCCCGGTCGTACACCTGGGCCGCCGCGAGGAGTTGGAGGGCGTGGCCTGGGTGGGCGCGGACTATGTCCAGGCCACCCGTGACGTCGTGGGTCATCTGGCCGAGTGGGGACATCGACGGATCGTCCTCGTCCGCGAGGACGACGATGCACCCGCTTCGACGGACCGTCAGCGCGGCTTCCTGGAAGGGCTGGAGGCGGCAGGCCTGCACGCCGGGCCCACGTCCGTCTTCCGGTCCGCCGATCCGCAGCGGGAGCTCACGCCCGAACGGCTGCGGGCCTGGGCGGACGACGGGGTGACGGCCTTCGTCGCCGAGGAGACCGACACCGGGGCCGTCTGGCGAGGCCTGCTCTCCGCCGTACGCGGGGCGGGCCTCGACTGTCCCGCGAAGGTGTCCCTCGCCCTGCTCGGCAGCCCGCCCTCCGATCTGGCGAGCGAGCCCGTACCGACCGGATTCGACATCCCCCGGCCGCAGTTGGGCGCCGCGGCCGTACGGCTGCTGGCCACGCTCGTCGCGGGCGAGGAGGCGCGCGAGCCGCTCGTCGGCTGTGCCTTCCGCCCCGGTCCGACGACCGGACCGCCGCCGGCCCGTCCCTGAACACGGTCCCACCCAGCCACCACCCTCCGTGAACCTGATCCGGCAGCAAGGAGAAGCGTGATACCCGAAGCAGACATCCTCGTCGTGGGCGGCGGCCTCGGTGGCGTGGCCGCCGCACTCGCCGCCTGCCGGGGAGGACGCAGCGTCGTGCTCACCGAGGAGACGGACTGGATCGGCGGCCAGCTCACCAGCCAGGCCGTACCGCCCGACGAGCACCCGTGGGTGGAGCAGTTCGGCACGACCGCCTCGTATCGGCGGCTGCGCGAGGAGATCCGGCGGTACTACCGCCACTGGTACCCGTTGCGAGCCGAGGCCCTGGCGCTCACGGAACTCAACCCGGGAGCGGGCCGCGTCAGCAAGCTGTGCCACGAGCCGCGGGCCGCTCTCGCCGTCCTGGAGGGCATGCTCGCGCCCCACCGTGCGGCGGGCCGACTGACCGTACTCACCGAGCACCGGCCGGTCTCCGCCGAGGCCGACAACGATGTCGTCAGGTCGGTGACCCTGCAGGATCTGCGTGCCGGGACCCAACGCACCCTCACCGCGCGCTACGTCCTGGACGCCACCGAGACCGGCGAACTCCTCCACCTCGCGGGCGTCGAGTACGCGAACGGGGCCGAGTCGCGCGCCGAGTTCGACGAGCCGCACGCCCCGGACGAGGCCCAGCCCGACAACCAGCAGGGCATCACGGTCTGCTTCGCGCTCTCCCACCACGAGGGCGAGGACCACACGATCGACCGGCCGGAGGACCACGACTTCTGGCGCGGCTATCGGCCCTCGTTCTGGCCCGGTCCGCTGCTCGGCTTCGAGGCGCCCGACCCGCGCACGCTGGAGCCGGTGCCGCGGACCTTCGTACCGAATCCCGATCTCGACCCGCTCGGTGTCTCCGCCGACCAGAGCGCCGACGCCGGCGACAAGGAACTGTGGGGCTTTCGCCGGATCCTCGCCCGCAAGCTGCACACTCCGGGCGCCTTCGACTCCGACATCACCCTCGTCAACTGGCCGCTCAACGACTACTGGCTCAAGCCGTACATCGGCCAGGAGGCCGAAGCGCTGCGCGAGGCACGGCAGTTGTCGCTGTCACTGCTGTACTGGCTGCAGACCGACGCACCGCGCGAGGACGGCGGCACCGGCTTCCCCGGCCTGCGGATCCGCCCGGACGTGACCGGCACGGCGGACGGCCTGGCCAAGGCGGCGTACGTCCGCGAGTCCCGCCGTATCAAGGCCGTCACGACGGTCACCGAGCACGACGTGGCGATCGACCTGGTCGGCCCGTACGGCGGCACCCGGCACCGGAACTCCGTCGGCGTGGGCGGGTACCGCATCGACCTGCATCCCTCGACCGGCGGCGACAACTACATCGACATCGGCTCGGTGCCGTTCGAGATCCCGCTCGGGGCACTGGTGCCCCGACGCGTCCGCAACCTGCTGCCCGCGGGCAAGAACATCGGCACCACGCACATCACCAACGGCTGCTACCGGCTCCACCCGGTGGAGTGGAACGTCGGCGAGGTCGCGGGTGCGCTGGCCGCCCACTGCGTGGCCGAGGACGTCGAGCCGCACCAGGTGCAGGCGGACGACAAGCGGTTCGAGGAGTTCGCGCTGCTGCTCGACCGCGACGGAGTCCAACGCCACTGGCCGGACGTACGCGGCTACTGAACGAACCCAGCGCGCAGACGGGTCGCGCACACGCGAACCGATCCAGCACAAGGAGGTGCTTGGGCATGAACACACCCCGCATCCGCGTCGGCATCGACGTGGGCGGAACCTTCACCGACGCCGTGGCCGTGGACGCCACGACTCTCGAACTCCTGGGACAGGTCAAGGTCCCCACCAGCCACCATCACGAGGACGGCGTCGCACACGGCATCGTCGAGGCCCTCGACCGGCTCCTGGAACGGACCGGCTCCGCCCCGACCGACGTCGCCTTCCTGGCGCACGGCACGACCCAGGCCACCAACGCCCTCCTGGAGGGCGACGTCGCGACCGTCGGGCTGATCGGCATCGGGACCGGCCCCTCGGCGGTGTTCACCCGCCGCCTCGCCTCGTTCGGCAAGCTCGAACTCGCCCCCGGCAAAAGACTCCCGCTGGTGTACGCGCATGTCGCCGACCCTGACGACGCGGTGGCCGTCCGCGGTGCCGTCGAGCAGGTGAAGGGTGCGGGGGCTCAAGTTCTCGTCGCCAGCCAGCCGTTCAGCGTCGACCGGCCCGAGGGCGAGCAGGCCGTCCTGGACGCGGCACGGCCGTACGGGCTGCCGATGACCGCCGCGCACGAGATCACCTCGCTGTACGGGCTGCACAAGCGCACCCGCACCGCGGTGGTCAACGCGGCGATCCTGCCCCGCATGCTGGCCACCGCCGACCTCGTCGACGCCTCCATCACCAAGGCGGGCGTGACCGCACCCCTGATGGTGATGCGCTGCGACGGCGGCGTGATGGCCCTCGACGAGATGCGTCGGCGACCGCTCCTGACGGTGCTGTCGGGACCGGCCGCCGGAGTCGCCGGCGCTCTGATGCAGGAGCGGGTGAGCGAGGGAGCGTTCCTGGAGACCGGAGGCACCTCGACCGACATCAGCGTCGTGCGCCGCGGCAAGGTCGCCGTACGGCACGCCACCATCCTCGGCAGCACCTCGTATCTGAACGCCCTGGACGTGCGCACGGTCGGTGTCGGCGGCGGCTCCATGGTGCGGATCGGCGAGGGCCGGGTGAGGGGTGTGGGACCGCGCAGTGCCCACATCGCGGGGCTGCCGTACGCCTGCTTCGCCGCTCCCGGCCAACTGCGTGACGCCGAGGTGGCCACCGTCCGGCCCATGGACGGTGACGCCGCCGACTACGTGGTGCTCGACGCCGCGGGCGGGCGGTTCGCCGTCACCATGACCTGTGCCGCCAATGCCCTGGGCCGCGTCCCCGAGGGCGACTTCGCCCGCTGCGCCCCGGAGACCGCGCGTGCCGCGATCGCGCCGCTGGCCGCCGTGCTCGGCACCGACGTCGCGACCGCGGCCACGCGGATCCTCGACGCGGGCGTCGCCCAGGTGAGGACGGTGGTGGACGCCATGATCCGCGACTACCGCCTCGACAAGGACACGGCCGTTCTCGTCGGCGGAGGCGGAGGCGCGGCGTCCGTCACCCCGCACCTCGCCCTCACCAGCGGCATGGAGGGCCGGATCGCCCGCCACAACGAGGTCATCAGCCCCATCGGCGTCGCCCTCGCGCTCGTACGCGAGCAGGTCGAGCGGATCGTGCCCGGCGCCTCGCAGGAGCAGATCCTCGCCGTCCGTGCCGAGGCGGAGCGGGCGGTCGTCGCCCAGGGTGCCGCCGCCGAAGGCGTGGAGGTCGAGGTCACCGTCGACCCGCAGACCAGCACCGTGCGCGCGGTCGCGACCGGCGCCACCGAACTGCGCACCCAGGACCGGTCCCACCGCGCCGACGACACCGAGCGTCTGCGTGCCGCGGCGGCGAGTCTCAGGGCCGACCCGGCGGACGTCCGTCTCCTGGCGGGCACCGCGGCCCACACCGTCTACGGCACGCGGACGCACCGTCGCCTGCGGGCGCCGCGCCGGCCCGTACGGATCGTCGACATGGACGGCGTGGTACGCCACCATGCCGCCGACGCCCGCGTGGAGACCACCACCGTGGCCGGTGCCCCCGAGGTGCTCGCCCGGCTGGTGGGCGAGTCCACCTCGTACGGCGACGGCGGCGTCCGTGCCCCTGCCCTGCGGCTGCTGCTCGGCTCCCGCATCGCCGACCTGTCCGGCGTCCTCGATCCGCAGCCTCTGCTCGCGCTGGCCCGCAGCGAATTGCGTGCCCGCGCGGCCGACGAGCCGGTCGTCGCGGTTCTCGAGGTGCGGTCATGACGGCAAATGAACTCTCCTCCGGAGAAGGGGAATTGACAGTCCCGGCGGCCGTCGACGACCTGCGCGACATCGACGACATCGAATGGGCCGTCCGGCTGCTGGCCGCCACACCGACCCACGAGGGCCGTGATCCGCGGCTGCTGCGCGAATGGGCTTGCAGGGCCGACGAGTTCGGATCCCGGCTCGCCCCCGTCCCGTCCACCGCGCTCGTGGTCGAGCGGGACGACGGCCTGGAGCGGATGCTGCTCGCCCGCTACACGTCACGGCCCCCGACGGTCGAGCTCTACACCGACACGCTCGCACTCGCCGAGGAGCTGGTCGACGCCCGCGGCTGGCGCACCTGGTACCCGCCGGGCTCCGTGCGCGCGGCGGCCCTCGCCCACGAGGCCGTGCACGCCCACCTCCATCACGGCCCGGCGAAAGCCGCGCTCAAGCTGGCGCTCGGCCACACCGTGCTACGCCTCGGACGCCACCGCGTGGCCGGCCATGTCGCCGGTGCCGAAGAGGTCGCCGCCCACGCCTACGCCAGAACGGTCTGCGGGCTCGGCCGCAGCCCCCTGCTCCTCACCGCCGCGCTTCGCACAGCGCTCCCCCGGCCCGGAAGAGAGAACTGACCCATGGGTGTCGTCATCCTCCTCGTCATGGCCGCAGGCGTCGGCCTGATGCTCACCCGCAGACTTCCCACCGCCTTCGCGCTGGTGCTGCTCGCCGTCGTCATCGCCTTCCTCGCCGGGGCACCGCTCACCGGCGAGAACAGCGTGCTGGACACCGTTCTCCAGGAAGGTGCGCCGGCCTTGGCCGCCACCATGATCGCGATCGTTCTGGGCTCCTGGCTGGGCAAACTCCTCGACGAGACCGGCATCGCGGGCACGCTCGTCCGCAAGATCGTCGAGTTCGGCGGTGACCGCCCGACCGTGGTGGCCCTCGGCGTCCTCGCCGTGTCCGCACTCGTCGGAACGGTGACGGGCTCGGCGCCCGCCGCGATGCTCGCCGGCATCATCGGCATCCCCGCCATGATCGCCGTCGGCGTGCCCAAGGTGACCGCCGCGGGCACGGTGCTGATGGGCATCGCCGTGGGCATCCCGTTCGAGCTGCCGGTGTGGCAGTTCTTCTCCACCGCGCTGGAACTGCCGATCCCGACCGTGCGCGGCTTCATGGTGAAGCTCTTCCCGTTCGCCCTGGTCGCCGCCCTGGCCTTCGTCCTTGTCGAGACGCGTCGGCGTGGCACCGAGCATGCCTGGTCGCTCAAGTCCCTCGACTCCTCCGGCGCGAAGCCTCGTTCACGCCGCGCGGAGCTGGGCGACGCCCCGTGGTACGCGCTGCTCGCCCCGGCCGTCCCGCTCGTCCTGGCCCTGGGTTTCGAACTCGCCATCATCCCCTCGCTGTTGGCGGGCGTTCTCTACGCGCTGGTCACCACGACCCGGCCCGGCGCGATGAACAAGCGGCTGCTGCGCACCCTGTACGGCGGATTCGAGGTGGCCGCCCCGCCGATCGTCCTGTTCGTCGCCATCGGCATCCTGCTCGCGGCTGTGAAACTGCCGGGCGCCGTGGACGCGCTCGAACCGCTCGTCAAGGCCGTCAGTCCGCAGAACCCCGTGCTGTTCGTCCTCGTCTTCACCCTTCTCGTCCCGCTGTGTCTCTACCGCGGCCCTCTCAACGTGTTCGGGCTCGGCGCGGGCATCGCCGGAGTCCTCATCGCCACCGGCATCTACCCCGCGGCCGCCGTCCTCGGCATGACCACCTCGTACAACCAGGTCTTCGGCGTCGCCGACCCCACCAGCACCCAGACCGTGTGGAGCGCCCAGTACGCGGGCGTCACTCCGCAACAGGTCATGGTGCGCACCCTGCCGTACGTGTGGGCGGTCGCCCTGGGCGGCCTGTGCGTCACCGCCGTCACCCACCTCTGAGCCCCTCCGTCCTTGGAGCCCACCATGCCCGAGCACCCCCTCGACCGGCGTCTCTTCCTGCGCGCCGGCGCCGCCACCGGAGCCGCTCTCGCCATTGGGACGGCCGTCGGTGCCCGGCCCGCCGCCGCGGCGCCCGGCGGATTCCCCGACTACAAGTACGTCCGCACTCTGCTGACGGCAGCTCAGCTGAAGTACAACCCCACCGGCGAGATCATCTTCCCCTGCGTCCGGGGCGTCTACGACAAGCTGAGCGCCCCACTGGGCCGCTACTACCTGTACTACGCGCCGCACGACGCACCCGGTGGGATCTGCCTGGCCTACGGCAACTCGCTGGAGGGTCCGTTCACGGAGTACCCGTCGAACCCGATCGTCTCCAACAAGTGGTCAGGGCACTACTCCGTCAGCCATGTCTCGTCGCCCCACGTGCTGTGGAACCAGGACGCCGAGGAGTTCTGGCTGTACTTCCACGGAGAGAACACCACGACCCGCCTCGCCCGCTCGGCCGACGGGATCCACTTCACGTACGACAAGGTCGTGCTGTCGACGTCCGTGCTCCCGGTGGGCACCGCGGAGACGTCGTACGCCCGCGTCTTCCGCCACGACCTGCCCTCACGCGGTGCCCGTTACGTGATGGTCTTCATGCTCAACAACACCACCAACCACCGGGACATCCACTGGGGTTGGTCCGCCGACGGCCGCACCTGGACGTACGACCAGCAGCCGCTGATCCGGCACAGCGACGTCGGCGCCGTCAACGTCGGCGGTCCGCACCTCCTGCACCGGAACAACAGCACCTACGTCGTCTACAACAAGGACAAGTCCAGCGGCGGCGACATCATGATCACCGAAGTCGGCAACGACTTCAGCAAGCGCACCCACCTCGGAGTCTTCTACAACTCGCGCAGCGCGGCTCCGGAGAACGGGCGCGCCGCGGCGCCTTCCTTCGGCACCGACGGCGGCGTCCCGTACATGATCTACGAGGCGGGAGAGCGGCTCGCCGGAGCCATCGCGGTGGCCCGGGGCTGAGCCGCGCGAGGGCCGCTGTCCAACAGTTCCCCTTCCGCTTACGCAACCCGGTTCGACGTCTCGACGTCCAACTCCACAACAGACGGCTGCAGATCACCCGGGAGAGCACGTGGCGAAGAAGGACCGGACGACGGACGCGGCGGCGGAGAAGGACCGCGAGAAATGGATGGCCCGTTTCCAGGTACGGCTGGCCATGCAGCCGGGCGTGGACCGGGCAGTCGTGCTCCAGGCGGTCAAGGAGGTCACGGTGCACTGCGCGGAGACGGGAGAGCACCCGCGAACCGCCTTCGGCGACCCGGACACCTACGCCGTGCAGGCCGCCGCGCGGCTGGTGCCGGCCGACCGGGCGGCGGGCGCGAGGCGGCGCAACGCCGTGGTGGACGCGCTCGACTCCGTACGTGACGCGGCCGGCAAACTCGGCGGTCTGTGACCAGTTGAAGCGTGACCGGCTCGGTGACCGGCCCGCACGGCGCTACCCGAGCCAGGCCTTCACCTTGCCGGGGTGTGCCGCGACCCACCTCTTCGCGGCCGCCTGTGGTGTCATCTTGTCGAGCGCGATGCACCTGGCGACGGTGTTCTGGTCGTCGTTGGTCCAGGTGAAGTTCTTCACCACGCCGTAGGCCGGGCTGCCGGATTTCGCGAATCGGGTGCTGACGATCTTGTCGAGGTCGAACACGGGGTAGTCACGCCCTGTGCGAGCCGATGAAACCGTTTCCCGCCGCATTCGCGCTCCAGGGTGCGGATCGCATGCGACAGCGAAGGCTGCGCCACATGGAGCGCGTTGGCCGCGGTCGTGAAACCGCCGTGCTCGACGATCGCGATGCAGTACTCCAGTTGGCGTCGTTCCATCGGATCTCCGTCGATCGCCGCACGTCCAGGGATCACCGCGCGGACCGGCGGGCGAACGGCAGAGACAGTCTGCATCGGCCGGCCGTCCGGTGCAGGACCGGTTCACCGATCGGACTTTGAACCGACTGATGACAAAGTATGGACGCGATCGGCGAAAGTCCCCTACGGTATCGGCGCAACCGCACGAGTACCGCCTCTGCGCGCCCCCGCGCAGCGGGTCTCTCGACCGGAGTGCAATCCGGCGGCCTCCGGTCCGTTCTGGAGGACCGATGCATCTACGGTTGTTCCGCCGCGCCCGAAGACGGCTCACCCCCCTGCTTCTCGGAACCTTCCTCGTCGGGGGCGTGTGGACAGCGCCCCCGTCCGCCGCCGCCCCTGATGACATCCCGCCCCAGGAACCGGGGGTGACCCTGCGGGTGTTCGACACCCAGGTCCCGCTCAGCAAGCTGTGCACGCTCAAGCCGGGGCAGACCCCCAACCACGACAAGCTGATGCCGACCGTGGACTGGTCCACGACCGGCGACTTCGGCGGCTTCGCCGACAACTTCTCGGCCGAGGTGTCCGGCTACCTCGTGGTCCCCGACGACGGGTCCTACACCTTCCGCCTGACCAGCGACGACGGCTCCCGGTTGACCATCGACGACCGGACGGTCATCGACCACGACGGACTGCACGGGGCCGAGCCGAAGGACGGATCCGTCCAACTCACGCCCGGATCACACCCGTTCCGCATCGACTACTTCGAGCGGGGCGGCGAGCAGCGCCTCGCGCTGGCGTGGAAGCCACCGTCCGCGACCGACTTCACCACGGTGCCGAGCGAGGCACTGAGCACCGACGCCGGGGTGGTGCGGGTCACCGCCCCGGGACGCAAGGAGTGCGAGTCGGGAGCGGACAGCCCGGGCGACGGTCTGCCACTGACCGACGTACGCCCCGACCTCACCCTCACCGACCTGCGCCCGGACGGCTTCGAGCCCCAGGTCACCGGCATGGACTGGCTGCCCGACGGGCGCCTGGCCATCACCACCTGGGGCGGCTCCCAGACCACGACGGGCGAGGCGTACCTCCTCGACAACGTCACCGGCAACACGAGTCGCGACAAAGTGACCGTGAAGAAGGTGGCAAGCGGGCTGCGCGAGCCCATGGGCATCAAGTACGTCGACGGCTCGCTGTATGTGTCGCAGAAGCACGAGCTGACCCAACTGGTCGACACCGACCGGGACTTCGTCGCCGACGAGTACCGCACCGTCGCCACCTGGCCCTACGGCGGCAACTTCCACGAGTTCGCCTTCGGGCTGCTCTACCGCGACGGCCACTTCTACGTGAACCTCTCCGTCGCCATCAACTACGGTGGCGCGACCACGACTCCGCAGCCGGCACCCGGCCGCGGAACCACGTACAAGATCAGTAGGAAGACCGGGAAGATCCAGCCGATCGCGGGCGGCCTGCGCACGCCCAACGGCATCGGCTGGGGCCCCGGCGGCGACATCTTCACCACCGACAACCAAGGCGGCTGGCTGCCCGCCTCCAAGCTCGTCCACATCAAGCAGGACCGCTTCTTCAACCACTACACCGAGCCCTCGGGCCCCTTCGACGACCGGTCGGTGACCGAACCGGTGCTGTGGCTGCCGCAGAACGAGATCGCCAACTCCCCCAGTACCCCGCTGTACTTGACCAAGGGCCGGTTCGCCGGACAGATGCTCCTCGGTGACGTCACCTACGGCGGGCTCCAGCGTGCCTATCTGGAGAAGGTGAAGGGCCAGTACCAGGGCGCCGTGTTCCGCTACACGCAGGGCCTCGAAGCCGGCGTCAACCGCATCACCATGGGCCCGGACGGCGCGGTCTACGCGGGCGGGCTCGGTGCCGACGGCAACTGGGGCCAGGAGGGCAAACTGAAGTTCGGCCTCCAGAAGCTGACGCCTAACGGCGGCAACACCTTCGACATCAAGGAGATGCGCGCCGTCCCCGGCGGCTTCGACCTGGAGTACACGCAGCCGCTGTCCCAGGCCACGGCGGAGAAGCTGGCCTCCCGCTACCAGGCCGAGCAGTGGCGCTACACGCCCACATCGGACTACGGAGGACCGAAGATCGCCGAGGAGCGGCTGAACGTCCGCTCGGCGACCCTCGCCGACGACGGGCGCACGGTCTCGCTACGCCTTGACGGGCTCAAGCCGGGCCGCGTCGTGCACGTCCGTTCACCACGCCCCTTCGCGTCCACGTCCGGTGAGACGCTGTGGAGCACCGAGGCCTGGTACACGCTCAACACCCTGCCGGGCAAGCAGCCGCCACCCGCGACGCTGTACGAGGCCGAGGAGGCGCGGCTGACCGGAGCGGCCGGAATCAACACCGACCACACCGGCTACTCGGGCAGCGGCTTCGTCGACAGCTACGGCACGGAGGGCAAGGCCGCCACGACGTTCGACGTCACCGTCCCGAAGGCCGGCGACTACGACGTGAACCTTCGCTACTCCAACGGGCCCAACCCCTTCCAGGGCACCAAGTCCCTCTCGCTGTACGCCAACGGGCAGAAGCTGAGACAGACGAAGTTGGCCTCGACGGGCGACTGGGACACCTGGTCGACCCGGACCGAACGGGTCACGCTGCGCGCGGGGAAGAACACCGTCGCGTACCGCTTCGACTCCGGCGACACGGGCCATGTCAATCTGGACCTGATCACCGTCCGCCCGCACGGCGCCCGGGTCACCCTCTTCGACGGGTCCGCCGCGTCACAGGGGCTGTGGCAGCACACGGACGGCCGATCGGTGGAATGGCCACTGACCGACGAGCAATCGATGGAGGTGTGCTGCGGCGACCTCCGCACCAAGGACGCCTACCAGGACTTCAAGCTGCACGTGGAGTTCCGCGTCCCGCTCCTGCCGGACGACGTGACCGGTCAGGACCGCGGCAACAGCGGCGTCTACTTCCAGGACCGGTACGAGCTTCAGATCCTCGACTCCTTCGGTGACACGACGCTCGACACGAACGAAGCCGGAGCGATCTATCTGAAGAGGGCTCCGGACGTCAACGCGGCCACAGCGCCGGAGACCTGGCAGACGTACGACGTCACCCTCCGAGCGGCCCGCTTCGACGCCGACGGCACCAAGACGGCCGACGCGCGGGTCACCGTCGTCTGGAACGGCAAGAAGATCCACGACGACATCGCGATCGACGGCCCGACCGGCGGCGGCGCGCCGGAGGGACCGTCGGCCGGGGCCATCCGCCTCCAGGACCACGGCAACAAGGTGCGCTACCGCACCATCTGGGTGGAACCACTGAACTGAAGCAACCGCAACCGCGAGGAACGGGGGCGCGCCTACGAGGGTTGTGGGCGCGCCTTCACCCCAAGGGCTTCGCGGTGCCGGGCTTGCGGGACCTCGAGCGGGCCTCTTCTTCACATAGCTGGTCTATACCAAGCGGCACTGTCTCAGTATCCTCATACGTAGCCAGCCAGTAGCACACCGCTCCTCTCTCCCCACACCCCCCACCAGGTTGCGTGCTGGCGCGAGCGGCACCCCGCGACAAGCTCCAGCAGCCGCGCGACCTGCCGATTCACCGCCTCCAGGAGGATCTCGGTGAGAGTTCGCATCCGAAGCACGGCGATCATCGGCACCATCTGTCTCGTCGCTTCCCTCGCCCTGACCGTGGCGTCGGCCGACGAGCCCGACGCCCCACGGCGGGCAGCGAAGGTCACCCTCAAGAACGTGGCCACGGCCCAGAATCCGACGGCCGGCGCCGCCGGTCCCGGCGGGAAGCTCTGGATCGCCGAACGCCCGGGCACCGTAAGGGTCCTGGACAGCAAGGGGCTCGGTCGGCCCGTCCTCGACATCACCGCGGAGACCACCACCGACGGCGAACGCGGGCTGCTGGGCATCGCGTTCGACAAGACGTTCGCGCACTTCTACATCTCGTTCACGAACCTCGAAGGCACCAGCACCGTGGACGAGTTCGCCGTACGGAACGGCAAGATCCAGCCGCAGACCCGGCGTACGGTCATCACCCAGACCCAGCCCTACGCGAACCACAACGGCGGCGACATCAAGATCGGCCCCGACGGCTACCTCTACATCGCACTCGGCGACGGCGGCTCGGGGGGCGACCCGCACGGCAACGGGCAGAATCTCGGCACCCTGCTCGGCAAGCTCCTGCGGATCGACCCGAGGGGCGGCAAGCCGTACGCGATCCCGTCGGACAACCCGTTCGTGAACGACCCGAACGCCAAGGACGAGATCTGGGCGTACGGGCTGCGCAACCCGTGGCGGTTCTCCTTCGACTCGGGCACGGGCGACCTCTTCATCGGTGACGTCGGCCAGAACGACTGGGAGGAGATCGACTGGGCCCCGGCCGGCAGCAAGGGCGGCGAGAACTACGGCTGGTCCCAGATGGAGGGCACCCATCCCTTCCGCGGCGGCACGGAACCCGCGAACCATGTGCCGCCGGTCCATGAGTACGACCGCGCCAACTTCGGCTGCTCGGTCACCGGCGGCTACGTCTACCGGGGCAAGGCGATTCCGGCCCTCAAGGGTCAGTACGTGTACAGCGACTACTGCGACGGCACCGTCCGCTCCCTGCAGTTGAAGAACGGCAAGGTGACAGCCGTGCACGACCTCGGAGTCAACGGTGGCGAGGTCATCTCCTTCGCGCAGGGCGGCAAGGGCGAACTGTACGTACTCGCCATCGGCGGCAGCGTCTCCCGTATCGACCCGGCGTAACGACTACCGGAAACCCGTCATTCGACTACGCGCCCGCCGCTCAAGACTGCGCCTCACGCCCGTGCCTCACACCCGTGACCTTCACCGACGCCTCCGTCGACCTGGGGCCGCCCGCTCCGTGGTCGACGGTGGCCGCAGGGGAGGCGGGCTCCGAGTTCAGGGCATTGCGGACGGCGGTCAGGATGTCCTCGGTGTCGGCGCCGAGCGCTCGGGCGGCGGAGGTGAAGTCCCGGGCCAGAGTGCCGAGTTGAGGGGCGTCGTGGACGCGCGGTCCGGACGGGAGCGCCGCCACCCGGGTGCCCGCGCCACGGCGGGTGCGGATCAGCTCCGCGGCCTCCAGCTCGCGATAGGCGCGGGCCACGGTGCCCGGCGCCAGACCGAGGTCGGCAGCGAGCTGGCGCACGGTCGGCAGGCGCTCGCCCTCGGTCAGCCGACCGGTGCGAATGAGCGCGGCGAGCTGGGCGCGGATCTGCTCGTAGGGCGGTACCTGGCTGGTCGTGTCGACGCGGACGGTGCGGTCGGTCATCGCGGGAATTCCCATCGTGCCGCCTCGTCGTCAACCGCCCGCGGTGCCACCACGGTTACCAGGGACCACCCGAACGTGAACAGACTCAGCAGACCCAGGGGACAGATCACCATGACGGTGGCGGCACCGAGCGGGCCCGCGCAGGCCGTTTCCGTGAGCGCGATGAGCAGCATCAGAACAACGAGCAGGACCTGGCTCGACACCAGCAGCCCCCAGGCTCCCGTGATCGCCCACGCCCGGTCGCGGCGCTGCTGGTAGTCGCCCGGCCCGTGGGCGATACGGCGCAGGGCCCAGACGCACGCGGGGGTTCCGACCGCGAGGGCGGCGAACATCGGGCCGCTGTAGTAGAGGCCGGGCCAGGGACCGAGGGACGCGGTCAGCCCCTCACAGGCGACGACCATGACACGCCCCGCTCCGCCTGTCCGGTCGGGGCCGGCGGAAGCGGTGACGGCGCCCATGACCAGCAGACCGACGAGGGAGGCCGCCTGCAGAAGAAGCAGGGGCGCCATACGGGGCGGCACGTGGTTTCTGACCAGACGCGGGGCGAGACTCGCGGTGCGTACCGCTTCCTGGGGGCCGAGCGTCAGGGCGTCGCCGAGCAGGACACCGCCCACCGCGCACAAGCCGAACGCCGTGATGGCGAACACCAGGGGGATCGTGATGTCGCCGCTCTCCATCATGACCAAGTGCTGCGCGGCGACGATACCGATGGCCAGGCCGGACCAGCGGGCGTAGTGGTCGGCGTGGTCGAGGAGCCGGGACTGGAGCGGGACGGTGTCGAGCACGTGGAGATCCCCCAGGAACACTTGTACCAAACGGTGGGTACAAGATGCCCTGGTCGGAATCTTGTGTCAAATGCTCGATACAAGCCGACTCCGACGGCCGACCTGGACTGCCTCCTGTCGGTGTCAGCCGGCTGTTCTCTCGTTGATCAGGGAGCCTTGCCTCAGCCACCGCACGAATGCAAAGACCCACGTCGCGGAGAGGAGGAGCAGCAGGATGAGGGCCAGGAGCCAGGGGGCGGGGCGGGACCAGCCGACGAGGAGGGCGCCGACGGCTGCCGCGACGAGCACGGCTTGCACCGACTTGTAGACGGAGGGGAGGCGGTCGTAGTCCGCCAGGGTGGGCAGGAGCACCACGATGGCGATCAGCATGACGGCCACCGACCCACCCATCAGCCAGCTCACTGCGACCGGTGTCCGGTGATCGGTGGCGTGCTCCACGAGTCCGACCATGCCCGCGCCGGCTGCCGCCACGGCCATGGACGTCGGCAGGTGCGTGAAGATCCACGTCGCCAGGGAGTGGCCGGACTCGCGAGGCAGCCGTCGGGACACCAAGTCGGCGTAGTTCCACCAGAAACCGAAGCCGATGGCGAGGCCGAGCAGGCCCGTCGTAGTGACGAGTGTGCTGCGTTCGGTCTCCGTCAGGCCGTTCACGACGCCGATGACGACTTCGCCGAGGACGATGATGATGAACAGCCCGAAGCGTTCGACCATGGGCTCGGTCACGACGTCGTAACTCGGCGCTCTGCGCCAGGAGATGAGAATGACGCACTCCACGCTGCACCACGCGACGACGAACACCGCCCAGACGACGAGCCGGGCGTCGGCCGACAGAGGTACCGAAGCCGCGATCGCGATGATGCCCGTGACCATGACGATCAGATAGCGACGGGGCGTCCTGCGCAGCTCCGGTTCGTCCTGTCGGTACACGGAGTACCACTGGTAGGACAGCAGGGCCAGCAGCAATGCGTACAGGGCCGCCAGGGTGCGGCCGTCGTCGCCGTCGGCGTGGCCGACGTAGACCGCCATGAGGGACAGCAGCAGCATCTGCACGAAGATCAGCGAGCGGGTGTGTCCGTCTTCGCGGCCGTGCAGTTCGTAGAAGAGGGTGCCGTTCAGCCAGGCGATCCAGATCAGCCCGAAGACCACGGCGAACGTTGCCGTTCCCCGCCAGGAGAAGTCCTCGGCCAGGGTGTGGGCCGCCTGCCCGACCAGGACGACGTAGACGAGGTCGTAGAAGAGCTCCAGGAAGCTGACGCTGCGACCGGTGTCGACCTCGCCGTGGCGCCGCGGCGGGCGGAAGAGCCACCGGCGGGTACCGGTGCCCAGGGGCATTGCCTCTGCGTTGCCGGGACGGGGCTCGGGGGCACTGTCGGACATGTGAGGCTCCTGTGGGGCGCGGCCGAACGTGTGGCGCGGTGATGATGACGGCCCGGGCCGACAAGCCCGTACGGTGCCGCCCCGCCATGTGCTCAGGATATGAACTGATATGAATGCATCGCGTGCAGGAACGGCCCGCGTGTACACGGACGGCGCCCGTCCCCCGCAGCCACGGTCTGCCGTCCCTGCGGCCCGAGCAGCGCCCCCGGAGAGGTTCATGAGACGTCTGGATCCCACCGATCCGCCGGTCATCGGCGGCTACCCCCTGTTGGCGAGACTCGGCGCCGGCGGCATGGGGCAGGTGTTCCTCTCCCGCACGGCCTCGGGTCGTCCGCTGGCCCTCAAGACCGTACGCACCGAGTTCGGCCTCGACCCCGGGTTCGAGCAGCGGTTCGCCCGCGAGATCGCCAGCAGCGACCAGGTGCGCTCCCCGTGGACCGTGTCGGTCGTGGACTACAGCCCCGCGGGGCACCGGCCGCAATGGCTGGCCACGGAGTACGTGGCAGCGCCCTCGCTGGCGGACTGGGTGGCGTGCGACGGCCCGCTGGCCGAGTCCGCCGTCCGGGCCCTGGCGGCGGAACTCGCCGAGGGGCTGCGGGCCGTACACCGGGCGGGGCTCGCGCACCGCGACGTGAAGCCGTCCAACGTGCTGCTCGCCCGCCGCCATCCGCTGCTCATCGACTTCGGAATCGCGCGAGCCGCGGACGACACCCGGCACACCCGTACCGGCGGTGTCATCGGGTCCCCCGGGTACATGGCGCCCGAGCAGGTCACCGGGGGAATATCGGCCGAGCCCGGCGACATCTTCTCGCTGGGCGCGGTCCTGGTGTACGCCGCCACCGGGAACGGGCCCTTCCTGCACCCGGGCGAGGACCCGTCCGCCGCCCAACTCCTCTACCGCGTCGCACACGAGGAGCCCGCGCTCGACGGCGTGCCGGAGCCGCTCGCACCCTTGCTGACCGCCTGCCTGGCGAAGTCACCGCAGGACCGTCCCACCGCGGACGAGCTGCTGGGGAGGCTCGAGGCGAGTCCCGGCGTCTGGGCCTCGGCACGGCCGCCGCGCCTCGATGCGGACATCGCCGCCCGGGAAACCGAGCTGGCGGCGCTGCTGGAACACTCGGCGCCCCTCCCCCCGGAGTCACTCCCGGCGCCCGTCCCGGCACCGCAGACCGGGTTCGGGCCACCGACCGCGTACGGCCCGCCGATTGCGTACGGCTCTCCTCCCGCTCTCCCGTCGGTTCCCGCTCCCGGCCCCGTGCCCCTTGCCCCGTCCGGGGCCGGTTCCGCGCCGGGGCGTCGGTCGGCGCGGGCATGGGCGGCCGCCGTGGCCGCGGGCACGGTGGTGACGGCGGCCGTCGTCACGGCGCTGGCCTGGCCCGACGGCTCTGATGACGACGCGAGTCGAAACGGCCGTACGACCCCGCCGGCCTCCGTCTCTCCGTCCCCCACCGCTGCCCGAAATGCCCTGCCCGCGTCCTGGGCGGGCACGTGGAAGGGCACGGGCCCCGGCAGCCCCGACGGCGACGGCATCGTCAACGCGCGCACGACCCGGGTGGCCGTGACCGTCACCCTGCACGCCGCGGCGCGGGGCGAGATCGTCGGCAGACAGGTCAGCCACGTGACCGAGGAGGGCACAGGCCGGAACCTCGGCTGCACCGAGACGCTGCGTCTGCGGGAGACGCATGGAACGTCCATGGTCTTCGAGGCCGTCACGAGCGCACCCACGGATCCGTCGGCCGGCGTGCTGTGCACTCGGGGCAACGTCTACACCCTGGAGAAGACCGGCGCCGACACCCTGACCCTGGGGAACGAGGGCAGTCAGACGACAGGGTCGCCCTCCCGGCTGACCCGCTCCTCCTGACACCTCACCGGTCGGCGTGCACGTCCCCCTGAGCTGTGAGAACGACGGCTTCCTGCTGGGGGAAGACACCGGGCGGGATGCCCGGGATGGATTCCGTCCGGGTCGTTTGATCCTCACCGGTCGGCAGACCCCCCAAGGTCAGACGGGTGACGATGCGGTAGCGGTCGCCGCGGTAGATGGAGTGGACGTACTCGACGGCCTGGCCGTCGGTGTCGGTGGTGAGGCGCTCGAAGAGGAGCGCCGGTGACAGGTGCGGCACGTCGAGGAACTTGGCCTCGGCCTGGCTGACGACGGTGGGCTCGATCGTCTGCACGGCTTCGCTGACCCGGACTCCATGGCGGACGTGAAGGTGCTCGTACAGGTCGCCCGTCTCCAGTTCCTGCGCGGTGAGCGCGGGCACCAGTCCTGCGGGGATGTGCAGGTGCTCGATGGCCATGGGGTCGCCGTCGACGAGGCGTAGCCGCGCCACGTAGACGATGTCGGCGGCGGGTGACAGGTGAAGTTTGCGGCCGACCCGGGCCCCGGCGGCGATGGTGGTGAACTCCAGCAGGCGGCTCGTCCAGGCGCCGGCTGCCCTGGGAACGACCATGGCCCGGTGGTCCGAGACCAGCTCCTGTGTGATCTTCTCCGGCGCCACGAACATGCCTCGGCCGTGCTCACGCACAAGAAGTCCCGCGGCGACCAGTTCGTCGACGGCTGCCCGCAGGGTCGGCCTGGAGACGTGCAGGGCGGCGCACAGGGACCGCTCGGAGGGAATGGCGTCGCCGGGGTTGAGCGATTCCATGAGTTCGAGGATGTGGTCCCGGACGCGTTCTCGCTTGAGGACCGTCCCCGACTCGCCAGCGTTCATGCTGCTGCTCCCGCCCCGCCGTTCGTGACTGCACCTGACCAGTCCACTACTTCTTACCACTGATCGAGCACTGGTCAGGTGGAGTGTAGCCATCAATCTCCCCACCACGACATGGCTCAGCGTGAATCGTTCAATCAAAAGCCAGGCCAGCGCGGAGGGTTGACGCTTCGATTGGTCTATGCCAACTTCATCGACCAATAAGAGGTCACCTGACCAGTCACCCAACTGGTCAGGTGGCGTGGTGCTTTCCTTCCAGGGGTGAACTGTGAAGCTCCGCATGCTTGCCGGTGTTTCCGCGCTGGTGCTCGCCGGCGGCCTCAGTGGCTGCGGCGGCGATTCGGGGTCGTCCGGGAAATCCGCCGACGGCCGGACGAAGATCGATGTCTGGCTCATGCGCGACAGCGTCTCGGCGAGGTTCCAGAAGGAGTTCGTCGCGGGCTTCGAGGCAGCCCACGCGGACATCGACGTGAAGGTCCAGATCCAGGAGTGGGACGGCATCGGCGAGAAGGTGACCGCCGCCCTCGCGAGCAATGACGCCCCGGACGTCATCGAGACGGGCAACACCCAGGTCGCCCAGTTCGCGCAGAGCGGCGGCCTGCTCGACCTCAGCGACAAGGTCGACGAGCTCGGCGGCGGCAACTGGCTCAAGGGGCTGGCCGAGCCCGGCGCCTACGAGGGCAAGCAGTACGGCATCCCGTACTACGCGGCCAACCGCGTCGTGATCTACCGAACGGACCTGTTCGAGAAGGCCGGCGTCGACGCCGCTGCCATCAAGACCCGTGACCAGTGGATCGCCGCGACCGAGAAGCTCAACACGGGCGGAACACAAGGCGTCTACCTGCCGGGGCAGATGTGGTACGCGCTGGCCGGGTTCATCTGGGACGAGGGCGGCGACCTCGCCACACGGTCCGGCGACACCTGGAAAGGCGCACTCGACAGCCCGCAGGCCGTACGCGGCATGAACTTCTACGAGCAACTGCAGGCTCTCGGCAAGGGCCCCAAGGACGCCGACGAGGCGCAGCCCCCGCAGGCCGAGGTCATGGCCAAGGGGCAGGTGGCGCAGATCATTTCGACGCCCGGCGGGGCCAATGTCGTCATCGCGAACAATCCCGGCCTCAAGGGCAAGCTCGGCTTCTTCCCGATCCCCGGCAAGACCGCAGCACGGCCCGGTTCGGTGTTCACCGGCGGCTCCGACCTCGTCATCCCGGCGGCATCGGGCAAGCAGGACGCCGCCTACACGTTCATCAAGGAACTCACCGGTGACGCCTGGCAGCGCAGACTCGCCGCGGCCATGAGCTACGTACCGAACAAGACGACCCTGGCCGACGCGGTCGCCGCCGACCCTGGTGCCTCCGCGATGGCCGTTGGCGCGGCCGTCGGCCGGGCGACGCCCAACACCCCCGGCTGGGCCGCCGTCGAGGCGAAGAACCCCATCAAGGACTACATGACCGCCGTGCTCACCGGCGCCGATGCCCGGGCCGAGGCTGCGAAGGCGTCCGCGTCGATCACTGCGGCCATGGCGACAGGATCCTGAGCCGTCTTCGATGCCGCGCTCGGCGCGCCCGTGCCCTTGGACCCGCCGCACGGCGCGAGCCGCACACCGAGTGAACCCGCCGCACAGTGCGGAGCCGCACACCGAGAGGAGAGGACATCGTGACGGTCGTCCGTGAAGCCGGCACGCCACCCGCCTCGCTCCCGAGGCCGGTCAACGGGTCGGCCCGGCCCGGCCGCGGGGGCAGGCGCGGGCCCGTCGGGAGCGGAGCCTGGCCCTATCTGCTGGTCGCCCCCGCGATCCTGGGCATGCTGTACCTGCTCGCGTACCCCCTGATCCGCACGGTGCTGATATCGCTCCAGGACTTCCAGCTGCGTCAACTCATCCAAGGCGACGCCCGGTTCGTGGGCCTGCGCAACTACGAGACCCTGCTGACGGACGCCCACTTCTGGCAGGTCGTGCGCCGCACGTTCCTCTTCATGGCCGTGAACGTCGCCCTGATCATGCTGCTCGCCACCCTGGTCGCCCTGGTGATCGAGCGGTTGGGCCGGGTGGGCCGTACGGCCGTCCTCAGTGCGCTCGTGCTGAGCTGGGCCATGCCGGTGATCGCCGCCACGACGGTCTTCCAGTGGCTGTTCCACTCGGAGTTCGGCATCGTCAACTGGGCCCTGCAACAGCTGGGGTTCACGTCGTTCGACCGCTACCCCTGGTTCGCCCACGGTCCGGCCGCCTTCACCATCCTGGTCGTGCTGATCGTCTGGCAGTCGGTGCCGTTCGCCGCCATCACCCTGTACTCGGCCCTGGTCACCGTGCCGACGGAACTGTACGAGTCGGCGCGCATCGACGGCGCATCGGCGCGGCGCATCTTCCGCGCCATCACCTTCCCCATGATCCGGCCGATCTTCATGCTGGTGTTCTCGCTGGAGGTCATCTGGACCTTCAAGGCCTTCGTGCAGATCTGGGTGATGACCAACGGCGGCCCGGGCGACGCCACCACCATCCTGCCCGTCTACGCCGTGCAGACCGCGCTGTCGAGTCAGCGCTACGACCTCGGCTCGGCCGCCTCGATGGTCACCGTGCTGATGCTGGCCGGCGTGCTCGTCTTCTACTTCCGACAGATGTTCCGCCAGGAGGGCGAGGCCCTATGAGCGCCCCGCGAGCCGTCATCAGCAGCACGGCACGCCTACGGCTTCGGCGCACGCCGCTGCACATCGCCGCCGGAGTGATCGTCGTGGTCTGTCTCTTCCCCGTGTACTGGATGGTCGCCACCGCGTTCAAGCCCAGCCGGGACATCCAGTCCGACAGCCCCCAACTGCTGCCCCGCACCTGGACGTTGGACCACTTCCGTGCCGCTGTCGACGCCGACGGCTTCGGACTGTTCTGGCGCAACAGCATCCTCGTGACGCTGGGCGCCGTCCTGCTCTCCCTGCTCGTCGCACTGGGCGCGTCGTTCGCCGTGGCCCGCATGCGCTGGCGTGGCAGACGGCAGTTCATGCTGATGGTGTTCATCGCGCAGATGGCGCCCTGGGAGGCGCTGATCATCCCGGTGTACATCATCTCCCGAGACACCGGCATGCTCGACCGGCTGCCCACCCTGACGCTGGTCTACTTCATGATGACGCTGCCCTTCACCATCGTGGTGCTGCGCGGGTTCATCGCCGCCATCCCACCGGAGTTGGAGGAGGCAGCGCAGGTCGACGGCTGCACTCGCCTGCGGGCCTTTCGGCACATCGCCTTCCCCCTGCTCGCCCCCGGGCTGATGGCCACCTCCCTGTTCGGTTACATCACCGCCTGGAACGAGTTCGCCTACGCCAACTTCCTGATCATCAAGCACCAGGACAGCCGCACCCTGCCCGTATGGCTGTCGTCCTTCCAGAACGTCTTCGGCACGGACTGGGGCGCCACCATGGCCGCCTCCACGCTCTTCGCCCTCCCCGCGCTGGCCGTGTTCCTGCTGCTCCAGCGCCATGTGACGGCCGGCTTCGCCGCCGGCGCCGTCAAGGGCTGACACTCCCCCGCCCTGTCCCGTACCCGACCCCCGGAGACAGCTGTGCCCGCACCCCCGACCGGGGCCTTCTCCCTGCTCCCCCGCCCCACCAAGGCCCATGCCAGAGCCGGACACTTCACCTTCGCCCCCGATACCTGCCTGCGCATCAGCGGCGGTGCCGAACCCGCCGCCCACCTGCTGCGCACCCTGCTCGCCCCTGCCACCGGCCTGCCGCTGCGTTCCGCCGAGGACGCCGCCGTGGTTCTAGCCCTCGACCCGGCCCTGACCGGGCTCGGCGGCGAGGGATACGGGCTGACGGTCGGACCTCAGTCCGTACTGCTGCGCGCAGCAAGGACCACCGGGCTGCTGCGCGGAGTGCAGACGATCCGCCAGCTCCTGCCCCCGCAGGCCTTGGCGGCATCGCCGCAGCCCGGTGTGCGATGGTCACTGCCCTGTGTGGAGATCACGGACATCCCCCGGCACCGCTGGCGCGGAGCGATGCTCGATGTGGCCCGCCACTTCCAGCCGGTGTCGTACCTGCGCCGGTACGTCGATCTCCTCGCCCTGCACAAGATCAATGTCTTTCATCTGCATCTGACCGACGACCAGGGCTGGCGGATGCCGGTCGCGGCGTATCCCAAGCTCACCGAGATCGGCGCCCATCGTGCCCAGTCCATGACCCGCGCCGACGGCGACGACCACGACGGTGTGCCGCACGGCGGCGCCTACACCCGCGCCGAGTTGGCCGACCTGGTGCAGTACGCGGCTGCCCGAGGCATCACCGTGATGCCCGAGATCGAGATGCCCGGCCACGTCCGTGCCGCCCTGGCCGCATATCCGCACCTGGGCAACCGTCCCGACCGGGTGCTGGACGTGTGGACCAAGTGGGGCGTGTGCGACACCGTCCTCGGAGTCCACGAAGAGGTCTTCGACTTCTGCCGCACCGTGCTGGAAGAGGTCATGGACGTCTTCCCCTCCCCCTACATCCACATCGGCGGGGACGAATGCCCCACCATCGAATGGGAGCAGAGCCGTCAAGCCGGGGCGCGCGCCCGGGATGCCGGGCTGAACGGTCCCGCAGCTCTGCACGGGTGGTTTCTGGGCCGCGTCGGAGCGTTCCTGGCCCGGAACGGTCGACGGCCGGTCGGCTGGGCCGAGACCGGCATCGAGCTGCCCGGCCCCTTCACCGTGATGGCCTGGCGCGACCCCGCACATGCCCTGACCGCAGCCGGGCGCGGCCACGACGTGATCAACGCCCATTACCGCGCCACCTACTTCGACCATCCGCAGCGCGGCGGAGCCCAGGAGCAGCCGGCGCAACCAGGAGCCGTCGTGGCGCTGAGGGACGTACACACGCACGATCCCGTCCCCGAGGGGGCCGCACCCGAAGTCGCCGCCCGCGTCCTGGGCACCCAGGCGCAGCTGTGGACCGAGTACGCCGCGACGCCCGGTCGCCTCGAGTACCTCACCTTTCCGCGCCTGTGCGCCCTGGCGGACCGCGCCTGGAGCGGCCCGACGCCGTGGGCGGACTTCCGCTCCCGCCTGGACCGGCACGTCCCGCGCCTTGACGCCCTGGACGTCCGCCGCCACCCCTGATCCCCCGAGCACGACGAACCCACATCCCGTGTTGGAAGGAATCGGCATGAAGTCCCGAACCATTCCGAGCAGGCTGCGTATCGCCGCAGCCGCCTCCGTGGCCATGGCCATGGGCACCGCCGGCCTCACCGCCCTGACCGGCACCGCCGGCGCCGCGGCCGAGGCGGTGACGGTCCAGTATCGGACCAGCGCCACGGGCGTCACGGCTGACCAGGCCGAACCCTGGCTGAAGGTCAGGAACACCGGCTCCGGCACCCTGCCGCTCAGCACCGTCAAGGTGCGCTACTACTTCAAGGCCGATTCGGCCGGCGCCACCTACCGCTTCGCCTGCTCCTGGGCGGTCAAGGGCTGCGCCAACATCACCGGCACCTTCGGCACCCCGGCCAATCCCACGGCCACCGCCGACCGTTACCTGGACATCGGCTTCACCGCGGGGGCGGGCACCCTCGCGCCCGGTGCCGACACCGGGGACATGCAGCTGCGCTTCCACCGGGCGGACTGGCAGACGCTCAACCAGGGCGACGACTACTCCTTCGGTCCCTCCCAGGCGTCGTACGCGGACTGGTCGAAGGTCACCGCTCAGGTGTCCGGCAGCACGGTGTGGGGGACGGCCCCCGAGGGCAACGACCCGACGGATCCCCCCACCGACCCGCCCACCGATCCTCCGGCCGGCGGACAGAGCCTGTTCGACGACTTCAACTACAGCAGCTCCAGCGACCCGAAGATCTCGGCGAACGGCTGGAACGTGCGCGCCAACTCCGGCGGGCCGGGGGTGCCCGGTGCCACGTGGTCCCCGGAGAACGTCACCTTCGCCAGTTCCGGCGGCAACTCGGTGATGAACCTGCGGACCTCGACCGCGGGGACGGCCGAGAGCACCAAGCAGACCGAAGTACTCACCAAGGCCATGAAGTTCAAGAACGGCACCTACGCGGCCCGGGTCAAGTTCTCCGACGCGCCCGTGTCCGGCCCGGACGGTGACCGCCTCGTCCAGACGTTCTTCACCATCAACGACCTCAAGGCGCCCATGGCCGACGACTACGCGGAGTACGACTTCGAGTACCTGCCCAACGGCGGCTGGGGCGAGCCCGCCAACATCCTGTACACGACGTCCTGGGAGACCTACAACCCCGACCCCTGGCAGGCCGTCAACCAGCACACCGAGTCCCGGCAGAGCTGGGCGGGCTGGCACGACCTGGTGCTCACCATCGACAACAGCTCCATCAAGTACTACGTCGACGGCCGGCTCTTCGGCACCCACGACGCCGCGTACCTGCCCGAGCGCCCCATGTCCATCAACTTCAACCAGTGGCTGATCGACCTCGCGGGCCAGACCAGCACCACTCCGCGGTCCTACGACGAACAGGTCGACTACGTCCTGCACGTCAAGGACCAGGTCCTGAGCCCGGCTCAGGTCGCGGCAAAGATCAGCGCCTACCGCACAGCCGGCACCACGTTCGAGGACACCGTCCCCAACGGCTAGGCACTCTCTGTGGGCAGCGGGGCTCAGCCGGTTCGCACCGGGACCGAGCCCTGCTGCGTCCATGCGCTACAGCTGCGGAAGCACCTCGCCGGCGATGAGTTCCAGGTGGTCGAGGTCGGTGAAGTCGATCAGTCGGAGGTGGAAACGGCCGGTGCCGATGGCGGAGAACTCGCCGAGCCGGTCCACGAGTTGGGCCGGGGGATCCGATCACCGGGTCCTCCGGTGGCAGCGCGCTCTTGACGTGCAGGGGGGCGGCCGATCGCGACCACGACACCGGTCGAGAGCACCAGCGGTGCCCGACCGGCGTCCGCCCGGCCGGTCCGTTCGCATGGCTCGGCAACTCGTCGGTACGCCCGGGCAGTCTCTGCCACCGACTTGAAGGGCATGTTGAACTCGTCGGCGTACCGAGCGGCCAGCTGCGGGGTGCGCTTGGGCCCGCGGCCCCCGACGATGATCGGCGGCGCCGGCACCTGCACGGGCTTCGGCAGAGCGGGCGCGTCGAGCAGTTGGTAGTGGTCACCGTGGTGGCTGAAGTGCTCACCGACCGGTGTTCGCCACAGGCCGGTGATCACGGCCAGCTGCTCCTCCAGCCGGTCGAAGCGCTCCGGGGCGGGCGGAAACGGGATGCCGTACGAGGTGTGCTCCCGTTCGTACCAACCGACGCCGAGGCCCAGCTCGACCCGCCCCCCCCGCTCATCCGGTCCACCTGCGCCACCGTCACGGCCAGCGGGCCCGGTAGTCGGAAGGTGGCCGAGGTGACCAGGGTGCCCAGCCGGATCCGCGCCGCGATCGGCGCGGTCATCGGCGAGTTCCAGGCCGGTGAGAGCGGGCTGGCTTTCTGATCGTGCAGGCAGGCGGGGTCGGCGACACCGCCACGCAGGACCCCGCGCCGTGGGCGTCGGTGCGGGCGCCGGGGCACGGCGGGGTGTATCCAGAATGTATGGTTCCGAGACGCCGCAAAGATCACCGTCGCTCACAGGAGCCACGTCACGTGCTGCTGGCGGTGCCGATCATGATGATTGTGATCGTCACGGTGGTCGACATCCTGGCTCCGCCCAGGGTCCACCTCGGGCCGTTCCTGGTGGCCGCGCCCGCCGTCACCGCGTCGTTCGCCGGTCCCCGGACGACCGCATGCGTCGGCGCGCTCGCCGTATCGGCCCAGGCCGTGGTGGCGGTGGCGCGTACCAGCATCGCCGATCTGAACCACTCCTCCCAGCTGGTCATTCTGATCCTGATGTCAGCGTTCGCGACCTCTTTCGCCGCCCGGCGCGAGCGTCATGAAAGGGAGCTGAGTCAGCTGCGGTCGGTCGCGAAGGCCGCGCAAGAGGTGGTGCTCAAGCCGATTCCCCAGCGTGTCGGCTCGTTGCGCATCGCGTCGGTCTACCTGGCCGCCGAATCCGAGGCGCAGCTGGGCGGCGATCTGTATGCCGCCGCTCGTACGGCACACGGGACCCGGATCGTCATCGGCGATGTGAGAGGCAACGGCCTGGAAGCCGTCGGAGATGCCGCCCTCCTGCTCGGCGCGTTCCGGGGCGCAGCCCACCGGCAGGCCGATCTACCGGCGCTCATGGCCTTCCTCGAGGGAACCGTCTCCTCGGACCTGGACGACCCAGCGGCTCTCGACACCGCGACCGAGGATATCGGCGAAGCGTTCATCACTGCCGCCGCACTGGACATCCCGGACAACGAGCCGGTCCTTCACCTGATCAACTGCGGACACCCCTCGCCTCTGCTGCTGCGCCGCGGCCACGTCAGTCCCCTCGAGGTACGCGACCCGGCACCGCCCCTGGGCCTCACCGAATTCATGAAGACCGAGCTGTCCGAGGAAGAGTTCGCCTTCGAGTACGGCGACATCGTCCTTCTCTACACGGACGGTGTCATCGAGGCCCGCAACCGCGAGGGCGCCTTCTACCCGCTCGCGGAACGGGTGGCCGACAAAGCCGACAAGGAGCCCGACGCCCTCCTGGCCCACCTGTGCAAGGACCTGATGCGGCACGTCGGCGGACATCTGGGAGACGATGCCGCCATGGTGGCGATCGAGCGCATGCCGCGGCGATCCTGAGGACGCGGGTCCGCCGACGGGCTCGGGCAGGCGGCGCGGACCTGGCGCTGTGACAGGAAACGTTCGCCGCGTCGCTGTCACGTGATCGAGGAAGCGGAAGCTGTCGGCGGATCAGGAGGAGCCAGGTGGCCGGTCGGCGGCACCGGTGAGGCCATGCCGGCGGCGAGTGTCGTGCCGTCGGCCGGGTCGATCAGGAGGAAGGAACCGGTGCTGCGGGAGTCGGCATAGGCGTCCAGGGCCAGTGGTTCGGCGGCGCGCAGCCGGATCCGGCCGATGTCGTTGGCGACCAGTTGTCCGGGCTCCGGCCGCTGGGAAAGGTCGTCCGGACCGAGCCGCGAAGGGATCTCCTCGACCCGGGCCCGCACGGTTCGCGTGGTGTGCTTGATCAGGACACGTCGGCCGACGGTGAGCGGGGTGTCGGCCACATGGCAGACCGTCGCCTCGACATCCCTGCTGGTGGTCGGCAGGTCCGCGGAGGGAACGATCAGGTCACCGCGGGCGATGTCGATGGCGTCGGCGAAGAGGAGGGTGACCGACTGCGGGGCCCGCGCCGCGTCGACCGGCCTGCCGAGCAGATCGATCCCGGTGATGGTCGAGGTGTGGCCGGAGGGGAGGACCGTCACCGATTCGCCGACCCGGAAGGCGCCGGCCGCGATCTGGCCCGCGTAGCCGCGGTAGTCGGGGTGTTCGGCGCTGCCGGGGCGAATCACGTACTGCACCGGGAAGCGTCCCTCGGCATCGGCCGGATCGTGCCCGGCCTCGACGGTCTCCAGATGCCGGAGGACGGTGGGGCCGTCGTACCAGGGCATGGCGGCCGAGGACTCCACGACGTTGTCGCCCTCGAGGGCGGAGATCGGAACGGCGGTGACGTGCGGCACGCCCAGTGCGCCCGCGTACGCGGTGAATTCCTCGGCGACCGGAGTGAACGCCGACTCCGCGTAGCCGACCAGGTCCATCTTGTTCACGGCCAGCACCACCTGCGGGACGCGCAGCAGAGCGGCGATCGCGGCGTGCCTGCGCGTCTGCTCGACCACTCCCTTGCGTGCGTCGACCAGGATGACGACGAGGTCCGCGGTGGAGGTGCCGGTCACCATGTTGCGGGTGTACTGCACATGGCCCGGGGTGTCGGCGAGGATGAACCGGCGGCGCGATGTGGCGAAGTAGCGGTACGCCACATCGATGGTGATCCCCTGTTCCCGCTCGGCCCGCAGCCCGTCGGTCAGCAGCGCCAGATCGGGCGTCGCGGTTCGCGATGCCCTCGCCACGTCCTCGAGTTGGTCGGTCAGGACGGACTTGGAGTCGTACAGCAGGCGGCCCACCAGAGTGGACTTGCCGTCGTCGACCGAGCCCGCGGTCGCGAAGCGCAGTGTGTCGGCGTTCATCAGAAGTACCCCTCGCGCTTGCGGTCCTCCATGGCGGCCTCGGACAGCTTGTCGTCGGCGCGGGTCGCGCCCCGCTCGGTGAGCCTGGACCGGGTGATCTCGGCGATGACGTCCGCCACCGTGCGGGCTTCCGATTCGACGGCGCCCGTGCACGACATGTCACCGACGGTTCGGTATCTGACCTGCCGGGTCGTCACCCGCTCGTCCCTCGTGGGACCGCCCCACGCACCCGCGGTCAGCCACATCCCGTCCCGCTGGAACACCTCGCGCCGGTGCGCGAAGTAGATCTGCGGCAGGTCGATCCGTTCCCGGGCGATGTACTGCCACACGTCCAGTTCGGTCCAGTTGGACAGCGGGAAGACACGGACGTGTTCGCCGGGGGCGTGCCGGCCGTTGTACAGGTTCCACAGCTCCGGACGCTGACGGCGCGGATCCCACTGGGAGAACTCGTCGCGCAGGCTGAACACCCGCTCCTTGGCGCGTGCCTTCTCCTCGTCGCGCCGGGCGCCGCCGAACACCGCGTCGAACCGCTCGGTCCGGATCGTCTCCGTCAGCGGAAGGGTCTGGAGCGGATTGCGGGTGCCGTCGGGACGTTCACGCAGCATCCCGCTGTCGATGTAGTCCTGGACCGGGACGGCGTGCAGCCGGAGCCCGTGTGCCGCCACCACCCGGTCCCGGAAGTCGAGGACCTCGGGGAAGTTGTGCCCGGTGTCCACGTGCAGCAGCGGGAAGGGGACCGGTGCCGGCGTGAAGGCCTTCAACGCGAGGTGCACCACGACCATGGAGTCCTTGCCGCCGGAGAACAGGATCACCGGCCGTTCGAACTCGCCGGCGACCTCGCGCAGGATGTGCACCGCCTCGGACTCCAGCCGGTCCAGGTGGGACAGCGCGAACGAGCGGGCCGCGACCCGGGGCGCGGCCGGGGCCGTCACGCCAGCCCCCGCTCGACGAGCAGCCGGTGGACCGCTGCGGCGGACTCGTGCACGGACTGAGCATGTGTCTGCACGCGAAGGTCCGGTGACTCCGGCACCTCGTAGGGGTCGTCGACGCCGGTCAGTCCGCTGATCTCGCCCGCGGCCTGCCTGGCGTACAGCCCCTTCACATCGCGTGCCGCGCACACGTCCAGCGGGGCGGCGACATGGATCTCCAAGTAGGGCGTGCCGTTGGACAGATGGCGCTTGCGGACGGCCTCGCGGCTGTCGGCGAACGGGGCGATGACCGGTACGAGCGCGAGGACTCCGTTGCGGGCGAGTACCTGGGCCATCGTGCCGATGCGTTGGACGTTGGTGTTCCGGTCCTCGCGGCTGAAGCCGAGGTCGGGCGAGAAGACCTGCCTGAGCCGGTCCCCGTCGAGCACCTCCACCCGCCGATCCCGAGAGCGCAACAACTCGGCCAGTTGCCGGGCGAGCGTGCTCTTGCCGGAACTCGGCAGGCCCGTCAGCCATACCGTCGCGCCGGGCCGGCATGTGCAGACCGGCTGTGTCATGCGGTCCCCCTGGTGACTTCTCTCAGCCGTCATGGCCGGCGTTCTTCTGACTGTTCGTCTGTTCGGCCTGCTGCCCGGCCTTCCGGGTCAGTTCGTCGCGTACGGCCTCGGCGTCCGCCGTGATGCTGTGGTCGGACACCACCTGCCGGCCGGCGAGCCACAGTTCGACGTCGAGTGCGCGTGGCGTGGCGAGGGTGGCGAGGAGTACGGAGCGTGCCAGCGCCCGGGACAGGTCGGTCGGCGACAGGCCCTGGGCGACGGCTTCGAGGGACAGGCCGTGAAACCGGCTGGGCACCTCGCGTGCGACGTTCAGCATGCCGCGGGTGTCGAGGAGCCCGGCGGCCCGCAGCACGCTGCCGTCCGGGAGCAGTGAGGCCAGTTCGGCGCAGAGGGCGGCGAGCAGGATCTCCTGCGAGTTGGGGGCACGGTCGATACCCAGCATCTGCTTCGCCTGATCCACGCCCCAGGGGCCCGACCGCGGGCGGGCGCCGGGTGTGCCGACCGTGGTGACATAGCTGCCCTCGGAGCCGTACTCCCAGGTCACGGTTGCTTCGATGGTGGTGCTCCGGGCAAGGCCCGCCGCCTCGGAATCCGCGCCGGGCGCGGGCGCTGGGGCGTCGAGGGCGGTCGTCCGGCCCTCGGCGCCGACGAGGACGACGGTGTCGAGGGGGGCCGCGTCCAGGAACACCCGGTGGTTGGGGCTGAAGGCGGTCACCAGCCGGTTGATCGAGCGGGCCGTGTCGGGGTCCGTGTCGCAGTCGACCTCGCAGCGCCAGGCGATGTTCTGAAGCGGCCGCCCGGCGACGGGCCGTCCCGTCCGGTCGAGCTCCAGGTCGGCCCGGACCGTGATGGACATCGCGCCGAGGGTGACGCCCCTGGCGGTGTAGCCGTTGACGGAGGTCACCATGACGCAGGCCCCGAGAGCGGCCAGTGCCGACTCGTACGGGGTGGGCCGGGCGCCGTCCGGTTCGTCGGCGGTCACGGTGAGGCGATGGCCCAGCCGGAAGTCGCGGGCCATCCGTACGGTGCCGTTGCGTGCCGTGAGCGTGCGGGAGGTGACGCTTCCCGGGGTGGCGGCGCCGACCGGTGTCTCCACCGCGAAGCGTGCGACCGCCTCCGCGGGGATCTCCCGTATCTCGTGCACCATCTCCGACACTCCGGCGATGTTCAGTCCGTTGCGCATACTGCTCAGTCCTTTCCCTCGCGGGTGGCGCGGGTCTCCGGCCGGGTCACAGGCCACCGAGGGCCTGGTCGAGATCGCCGATGAGGTCGTCGGCGTCCTCGATGCCCACCGAGAAGCGCACCAGGCCCGGGGCGATCCCCACCTCGGCCCGCTGGCGCCTGGTCAGGAAGCTGTGCGAGGTGTTGAACGGCAGGCTGACCAGGGACTCCACTCCGCCGAGGCTGGTGGCGACCACGGGCAGACGCAACCGGTCCAGGAGCTTGAGGGCCGCCTCGTCCCCGCCGTCCAGTTCGAAGGAGACCATGCCGCCGAAGCCGTCGGGCGCCATCTCGTGCAGCCAGGGGTAGGGGTAGTCGGGCCGGGAGGGGTGGTGGACCTTGCGTACCGCGGGATGGCCGGCCAGGAACGCGGCGACGGCGACGGAAGTCTCGCTGTGAGCGCGCATCCTGAGGGCCAGTGTCTTGAGTCCACGCTCCAGCAGGAAGCACGTCATCGAGTCGAGCGAGCCGCCGAACTTGAGCATCTGGGCCCAGATCCGGTCGACGTACTTACGTGGCCCGGCGGCGACGCCCGCCGTCACATCGCTGTGCCCGTTGAGGTATTTGGTGGCGCTGTGCAGCACGAGGTGCGCCCCGTGTTCCAGCGCGCGCAGACAGACCGGCGGCAGGAACGTGCCGTCGACGACCAGGAGCAGGTCCTTCTCCCGTGCGAGGCGCCCGAGTTCGACCAGGGGCGCGGCCTTCAGCAGCGGATTGGTCAGGGTCTCGAAGAACAGCACCTGGGTGTTGTCGCGGACGGCGGCGCGGATGGCGTCCATGTCGACCGGATCGGTGAAGGTGACCTCGCGGCCGAGCTGGTGCATGTCCTCGCGCAGCAGGTTGAAGGTGCCACCGTAGACGTCGCGGGAGGAGACGATGTGGCCGCCACGGTTGGTGAGGGCCAGCAGGGTCGTCGTGATGGCCGCCATGCCGGACGAGAACACCAGGGCGCTCTCGGCGTTCTCCAGGGCGGCGACCTTCTCCTGCACGGCCCACTGGTTGGGGCTGCCGTACCGCCCGTAGATCGGGACGTCCCTGATGTCGCCCTGTTCGAAGGCCTGGTAGGTGTCATCGCTGAAGGTGAACGTGCTGGTCTGGAACACCGGGGTCCCCACGGCACCGGTCACCGGGTCCTGGTAGGTGCCGGCGTGGACGCTGCGGGTGCTCGGGCCGGTTCCGTCCACCACTCGCTGCTGGGGCAGCCGGGGGCCCGGCACGCGCCCGCGGCTGAGGGCGTTCATCCAGGGGCGGTCCTGGCCGGCTCCGGAGGGCGTGCCCTGGGATCGGGTCATCGGTGTTCCTGCCTTTCGACGGAATGGCTGCGTACGTCCCGCAGGGCGAGGGGGGCCAGGCTGATGGCCAGTTGTGCCAGCCCGGCGGCCAGCAGGGTGGTGCGCATGCCGGCCTGGGCGGCCAGCGGTCCGGCGAGCATCAGCCCGATCGGCTGGGCGGCGTAGGAGCCGAACCATTCGTAGGCGCTGACCCGGGACAGCGCCGAGGCGGGGACGCCTGCCTGGAGGGTCGTCTCCCACAGCGGGTTGAACAGCATCAGGCCGGCACCCCCGACGAACGCTGCCGCCGCCGCGGGCACCGTGGTGGAGGCCTGCGAGAGGACGAGGGGCGGGGCGGCGAAGAGGGCCGTCGCCAGGAGCCCGGTGCGCAGCGGGTGGCGGGTGCGCAGCCACAGGGCACCGGCGCCGCCGAGGACGGCGCCCGCCCCGAAGGCGGTGAGGATGGCGCCCCAGGCGCCGCGTCCACCCAGCTCCCGTTCGCTCAGCACGGGGCCGAGGACGGTGAAGACGGCGTACAGCATGTTGCTCAGCGAGGCCATGGTGATGATCGACCAGACCCAGGTACGAGAGGCGAACTCCCGCCATCCCTCGCGGAGTTCGCTCAGCATGTGCCCGCCCCGGCCGGTGGGCACGGTCGCGTCGCGGGGCAGTCCCAGTCGTGCCAGGCAGTAGGCGCTGACGGCGAAGGTCGCGGCGTCGGCGGCGATCGCCCAGCCGGTCCCGGCGGTGAGGACGAGAAGCGTGGCCAGCAACGGCCCGGCGATCATGGCGGCCGAGTGGGAGATGCTG
Source organism: Streptomyces sp. NPDC055013 (assembly GCF_053608645.1). Lineage (NCBI taxonomy): Bacteria > Bacillati > Actinomycetota > Actinomycetes > Kitasatosporales > Streptomycetaceae > Streptomyces > Streptomyces sp. NPDC055013. The sequence continues at coordinate 42,615 of NZ_JBSGVW010000022.1, read as the reverse complement.
CGCAGGGCGTTGGCGGACTGCCGTCGGGGGGCCGGGACGCACTCCTGCACCAGTCCCGTCACGGCCGGCATGAACAGCGCGGTGGCCGTGCCGTGCACCGCCTGCAGGGCCATGAGCTGCCAGACGGCGGCGTCGCCGCTGAACACCAGTGCCGCGGTGACGGCCTGGGAGCAGAACCGGGCCAGGTCGCTCGCGAGCATCACCCGCTGGCGGGGCAGCCGGTCGGCGAGCACGCCCCCGACGAGCATGAACAGCGTGAGGGGGATGGTCCGGGCGGCGAGGACCAGTCCGATGGCGGCGGCGGAGCCGGTGAGATCCAGGATGGCGAAGGCGAGTGCGGGCGCGACCAGGAAGTCGCCCAGCGACGAGCTGGACTGGGCGATGAAGAACAGCCGGAAGGAACGCACCCGCAGGACGCCCAGCGCGTTCCGGCGGCCGTGCGGAGCGGGTTTGCTCAACTCCCCTTCGTCCGGCCGGGGTTCGTCGGCCGTGCCGGAGGTGTGTCCTGGGTGTTGAGTACCTGCCATATGCCAATGCGCCGTTTCTCGTCGTGTTCGTACACCGTGACCGTCCGGACCTGGGGGGTGAGGGCGCAGATGTGCGGCGGGCTCAGCCTGGCTCCCGGTGGTGCCGTGCTGGCCAACCGCTGGTGGTCCAGGGCGGTCTGCCACGGGTAGGGGTGCTGGTCGAGCACCCGGTCCGCCGCCTCCTGGTCCGTCGCGACCACGGTCACGGCCACGTCCTCGGGCGCGCAGGCGCCGATCGCGAGCATGCCCCCGTCCTGCAGGGCGTACGCTCCCGAGCAGATCTCGGTGACGCCGGGTTCGGCGAGGGCCCCGTCCGCGGTGGGCGTGCCGCCGACGGCGACACCCGGGCAGGGCAGGCCCGCCTCGCGCATCAGCGCGGCGATCCGCAGGCAGTACGCGGCCGTTGACCGTCCGATGGCCGCCGCGTCCTTCGCGTCCTCGGCGCTGAGCAGTGCCTGGTAGGCGGTGACGCCGTCGAGCCGCAGCGACGGGCGGGCGGCTGCCGCGCGGGCCAGGGCGAGGAGGCGGCCGTCGGGTGTGGCGGTGGCGTCGAGGCCGGTGCCGAGTTGCACCCGGATGCCGACGGTGACGCCGAGTCCGGCCGCGGCGTCGGCCAGCCCTTCGACGGCGGCCTCGCTGTCGACGTGCGCCGACACCCGGCAGTGCCGGGCGAGTTCGGCCGTTTCGCGCCACCTCCAGGGTTCGGGCCAGGGGTGCGCGATCACCACGTCGTCGATGCCGGCGGCCACGTACTGGCGGGCCTGGGCGAGTTGGGTGACCGCAATGCCCACGGCTCCCGCCGCGCGTTGCCGCAGCGCGAGTTCGGCGGTGCGGTGCCCCTTCACATGCGCCCGGACGCGAACGCCGCGGGCGGCCGCGCGGGCGTGCAGCCGGCGCACGTTGCGGTCGACACGGGCGAGGTCGATGAGGACCCGTACGGGGCTGTCCGCGGGTTGGTCGTCGGTCACGGGGTTCCCTCTCCGCGTGGGGCCGTGCGGGCGGCCGCGGACATGGAGGGTGCGCCGGGGACGCGGCTCACCCGAGGCCGTCCCAGGCGTCGCGCGGATAGGAGAAGCCGGCCGGCCCGCCGTCGAGCATCGCCGCCTGCCGCTCGGCCTCCTCCTCGTCCGGCGGCCCGAAACCGCTGACGCCGAGCGGGATCTCCGTGTTCCAGTGCACGCCCAGGTCGCGCTCCACGGTCTCGTCCCGGAGCGCGGCGGTGAAGAACACGCCCAGTTCCAGTGCCGTACCCGCCAGGTACGTCGTCTGGCTCACGTGTCCCAGCTCGGCGTAGATCGCGCGGTACGTCCTGCCCATCGGGTACTTCCAGGCCGAGCGCTCCAGGACCGCCGTGTAGAGGAAGAGCACGGGGGCGCGGGCCACGAAGCTCTGGTCGCCGCACCAGTGCAGGATCTCCTCGTCGCTCAGGGGTTCCTCGCGCAGCGGTTCCAGGCCGTGCACGTCGGGTGCGTAGTGGTAGAGGCCCGGTCGCACGTTCTCGACCGACCGGATCACCGGATAGATCTCGATGGGGTGGCGCGACCCGCCGGAGGGGCTCGCCTTCAGCAGCGAGACGCCGAAGCCGGGCAGGTCCACGCGGTGCTGGACTCCGCCTGCCCAGTGCAGCATGGTGCTCAGCTGCCGCAGGCCGACCGGCTGCCGCGCCGCGAAGCGCCGGGTGGTGCGACGGCGTCGCAGCGCCTGGGTGAGTTCCATGGGCAGCGGGTCCGGAGCCGGGAGCGTCACCGGCTCGGTGCCGTAGCGCTTGAACGGCTCGGGCTGGGGCTCCTGTTCGCCCTTCTCACGCAGCCGGGCGGTGTCCTCGGCCGCCGTGACGAAGCGCTCGCTGTCGTGGGTGCGGGTGGCCAGGTGGAAGTAGGTGGCGGCGGTGCCCCAGGTACGCCAGGGTCCGAGCTCGTCCTCACGCCGGTGCTCGGGCGAGCCCTCCTCGATCAGCAGGCCCGACTCCAGGAGTTGCTTGACCACGTGGGTGTCGGCCTCCCGGGGCTGCGCCCACACGGTGTAGTGCGGCAGCAGGTCCCATACCGCGGGGCGCAGGGCGAACTGGCGGTGGTTGACCGGATCGTCGCACACCAGCTGTCCGTTCCTGCTGGTGAAGATCAGCAGCCGCGAGAGACGTACCCGCATCGGCTCAGCCCTCCTCGGAAGAGAGTGGTCCGCCGCCCGGTGGGGAACACCGGGCGGCGGAGCCGGGGTCAGGCGCAGGTGGGGATCAGACAGTGCTGCGGAGCCTCGTACTCGTCCTCCATGAGGGTTTCGAACGCGAGGTCCTGCGTCTCAGTGCTCTGCATATGAACTCCTCAGATAAGTACCCGAACCAGGGCACGGACCGAATTGCCCAGTCATCCAAACACGACGTTCGACCGAATTTCAAGAAGAAATTCAAGACCCACATCGAATCCAATTTCCAGGCAGCATGAATTACACCCACGCCTCCATCACATAGCGGCGTGCAGCAGTCTATCCAGGCACTGAACTGGAGATTTACGGTTCCACGCGGCGCGTACGGTCACCTCCGACCGGAACTCTGGAAATACGCCGAATCGGCTTATCGACCCGTGCCGCGGGCTTGGCACGGCGCACCGCTTCGACGAATTCATTCAGGGTCGGATTGGCGAATATCGCTTCGATCTCCATGTCGACCGAGAGCTGCCGGCCCACCTTGTCGATCATTCGCAGTGCCAGCAGCGAGTGGCCGCCGAGCAGGAAGAAATTGTCCTGCCAGGCCACCCCCTCGTGCTCGAGGAGCTCGCCCCAGATCGACCGGACCGCGGCGACCACCGGATCCCTCAGCAACTCGGCGCTCATCTCGCCCGCGGAACCGACGGGCCGGTAGTCGAGAGAGCCGTAGTCGATCTTCCCGTTGCCCAGGCGGGGCAGCTCCGTGCGGCGCACGAAGACCGTGGGGATCATGTGCCGCGGCAGCCGATCGGCGAGCGTCCGTCTGATGTCCTCGTACTCGCCGGCCATGAGTTGCCGTGGTTCCCCCTCCCCCGCCATCACCAGATGGCCGACCAGTGACATGCCCTGCCGGGTGTGGTGCACCTTGGCCACCGCGTCCAGCACGTCCGGGATCTCGCGCAGGGCCTCCTCCACCTCGCCGGGCTCGATACGCAGTCCGCGCATCTTCAACTGCCGGTCGACCCGGCCCATGTACTCGAGGTCGCCGTCGGCCGTGAACCGTACGAGATCGCCCGTGCGGTAGAGCCGCGCACCCGGCTCGCCGAAGGGGTCGGGAATGAAGGCCTCGGCGGTGCGGCCCGGGTTGCCCAGGTAGCCACGTCCCACGCCCATCCCGCCGACCCACAGGGCACCCACCATGCCTCTGGGCACCAGCCGCAGTTCGGGGTCCAGCACATGGACCGTCATGTTGGCCAGAGGTCTGCCGATCGGAACCGGCCGGGACTGGTCGGAGTCCTCGGTCACCCGGTGGATGCTGACGTCGTCGGCACACTCGGTGGGCCCGTAGGCGTTGTACAGCTCGACCCCGGGGCACTGCGCGAGCCACTCCCGCGCGGTGTCCCAGCTCAGCGCCTCGCCACCGGAGATCATCGCCCGCAGGGCGTGCGGTTCATGCTGGACACCGGCCTCGAGGAGGGCGGCCACCATGACGGGAACGACTTCCATGAGGGTCATCCCGCTCTCCACGACGGCGTCCCGGAGCCTCGACGGGGACATCACCCGTCCGTCGTCGACGATCCTCAGCCGACCGCCCACCATGAGCGGGGCGAGGAACTGCCAGAGCGAGATGTCGAACGTGGCCGGCGCGGTCTGGCCGACACAGTCCTGCGGCCCCACGCCGAAGTGCTCGATCATCTGCCACTGATGGTTGGTCAGCCCGCCCATCGTGACGACCGCGGCCTTGGGCACACCGGTGGAACCCGACGTGTGGATGATGTAGGCGCTGCCGATCATCGGCGTCGGGCAGTGCGGGTTCCGCTCGACATGGCCGGCGCCCACCTCGTCGATGTCGAACATGTGGGGCCGCGCGATGTCGTCCCGCTCGCCGAGCGCCCGGTCGAACAGTTCCCGGCCCGTCCGGTCCGCGATCACCGCCCGCGCCCCGAGCGTGGCCGCCATCTCCGCGACCCTCCGTGGTGCCTCCGTGGGGCCGATCGGCACGTAGCACGCGCCCGCCTTGTGGATGGCGAGCAGAGCCACCAGGAAACCGACGGTGCGCCCGGCGCACACCACGACATGGGTCTCGGGACCGACGCCGGCCGCCCGCAGCCGCTGCGCCACGTGGTTGGCGCGGCCGTTGAGTTCCGCGTACGTCAGCCGTTCGCCGCCGTCGTCGACGGCCTCGGCCGCGGGGGTGCGGACCACCTGCCGCTCGAACGTGGCCAGGTAGTGCTCCTCGCGTGGGATACGCGGCCCGGTCCCGGTCTCCAACAGGTCCCGTACACCGTCGGCGTCCACGAGGGACAGCGCGGTCACGTCCGTGCTCGGGTCCATCGCGATCGCGTCCAGCAGCGTCCGGTAGGCGTCCGCGATCCGCTCGGCCTGCTCCCGCGGCAGCAGCGCGGTGTCGTACTGCAGCCCGAACTGCAGCCGGTCCGGCAGCTCCACGACGTTCAGCGCGATGTCCGACTGCGTGGTGGGGTCCGCGACGGCGAAGCCGCGCAGGGCGACCCCGCCCAGGTCCAGTTCGGCGGCGGGGTCGCCGAGGACCGCACCGGCCACGGCGCGGCCCCCGGGCAGCGCCGTCGAGTAGTGGCTGAACATGGCCTGGAAGACGGGCGGCGCGCCCGAGGTACGGTCCGGGTTGAGCTGCTGGGTCAGGACCGGGAAGGGCAGCTCCTGGTGGTCCAGCGCGTCCAGCATCGTGCGGTGTGCCGTCGCGGCGAAGTCCGTGAAGGCGGTGCCCCGGCCGAAGCGGGAGCGGATCGGCAGCACATTGACCAGGTACCCCACGTGCGCGGCGAGTTCCTGGCGCGTCCGGCCGGCCACCGGGACGCCGGTCACCAGGTCGGGCTGGCCGCTCACGCGGTGCAGCAGCACCTGGAAACCGGCCAGCAGAACGTTGTGCAGGGTGTGGCCGTTTCGCCGGGCGACGTGTCGCAGCGCCCGCAGCTGTGGTGCGGAACTCTCGAACGTGACCGTGCCGCCCGCGTGACCGCGCTGTCGGCCGGCGGAGGGAAGTTCCAGGACGGGCAGCTCTCCGGCGAGCTGTTCCTTCCAGAACGCGGTGAGTTCGTCGCCCCGCTCGGCCAGCGTCGTGCGCTCCCACACGGCCGGTACCAGGGCGGGCGGCCGCTCCTGCCGGCCGTCGTCCCGCGCGGCGCCGCCCGAGACGTACGCCCGCTGCAGTTCGGCCACGACGAGGGCGAGTGACGTCAGGTCGCACACGAGGTGGTGCAGGGACAGCACGAGCAGCCGGCAGTCCGCGCGACGCAGGACCGCCGCCCGGAACAACCGGTCCCGCTCCAGGTCGAAGGGCCGGGTCGCCAGCTCCTGGATCCAGTCCCGCACCCGGTCGTCCGACCACGACCGCGCGTCCACCGTCTCCGGCTGTACGTCGGCTACGGGCTCGATACGGGCACGCGGTTCACCGTCGTGCGTGTGGAGGGCCAACCGCAGGGTGGCGTGCCGAGCCGCCACCTCGGTCAGTGCGCCGGACAGCCGCTCCATGTCGACGTCACCGGTCAGGCTGAAGGCACGGGTGACGTTGTAGGCGTAGCTCTCGGGCGAGGTCCGCTGCAGGAACCACAGGGCACGCTGTGTCTCCGACAGTTCGTACTCCTGCGGCCCGTCGGCAGGGACGGGCGCCGGTTCGACGGCGGCTTCGGCGTCCGTGCCGCCCGTGGTCTCCGCGTGGTCGAGCACGATCTCCGCCAGTTCCGCGAGGGAACCGGCACGCAGGACGAGACTCGGCCGGAGCCGCACGTCGAGCAGGCTCTCCAACTCGTGCTGCAGCTGGAGGGATGTGAGCGAATCGAGCCCCAGCGACGTGGGCGAGGCCGTGCCGTCCAGCGGCTCGTCCTCGCCGAGGACCTGCTGGAGGTATCGGCACAGGACGTCGGTGAGCAGGTTCCGGCGCTCCGGGCCGGTCGTCTCCCGCAGGCTTCGGGCGCTGACCAGGTCAGTCAGTCGCGCCGACCCGGCCTGCCTGTCCCGGGCCGTCTGCGACCACAGCACGGGCAACTCACCGGAGAGGAACCGGGCGCGGGTCGCCTGGCGTTGCACCTTCCCGCTGGACGTCTTGGGGACGGCTCCCGGGGGCAGCAGCGCGATGGTCCGGGCGGCCACGCCGTACCGGCGGGACAGCGCGTCCTTCATCCCCCGGGCAACCGCCGGGTACTGGTCGTCGGTGAGGCCGGGACGCACCTCCTGGCAGACGACGATCGCCTCCTCCCCGTCGTCGTCGACGCTGAAGACGGCACCGCAGCCCGGCCGCAGGGACGGGCTGCTCGCGGCCACGTCGATTTCCAGGTCCTCGGGGTGCAGGTTCCGGCCCCGGTGGATGACCAGGTCCTTCATGCGGCCGGTCACGTGCAACCGGCCGGCGTGGACGAAACCGAGGTCGCCGGTGCGCACGTGGGAGGCCGGTGCGCCACCCGACGGTGCGCCATCCGACGGTGTGGCGCCGAAGACGTCGCGGGTGTCGTCGCCGCCCCAGTAGCCGGCCCCGTTGCTCTCGCTGTGCACCCAGATCTCGCCGACCTGGCCGTCGGGCAGCGGCCGCCCATCGGCCGGATCGACGATGCGCACGGCGGCGTGATCGAGCAGCCGGTACGCGACCAGCTCCCGGACCGCGTCCCCGGCGCCGGGCGCGTCGTCCGGCGCGGCGGCGCTCCGTTCCACCGCCCGGCCCTCCTCCAGGGAGGTGACGGAGAAGGTGCGGCTCTCGCACTCGGCGGCCGCGTCGGCGCTCGCCACCAACAGCGTGACCTCGGCGAGGCCGTAGCACGGAGTGTGCGCCAAGGGGCGGAAGCCGGTTTCCGCGAAGGCTTCGCTGAACTCCCTCAGGCTGCGCGGCGACACCGGCGCCGCACCGTTGAAGGCCAGGCGCCACGAGCTGAGGTCGAGGCGCGCCTTCTCCTCGTCGGTGACCTTGCGCAGGCACAGGTCGTAGGCGAAGTTCGGCCCGCCACTGATCTGGGCCCGCTCCCGTGAGATCTCCTCCAGCCAGGAGGCCGGGCGTTGCAGGAAGGAGAGCGGATCGAGGATGACGGCGCGCGCGCCGGTGAACAGCGGTTGCAGCAGGCCGCCGATGAGTCCCATGTCGTGGTGGAGCGGCAGCCAGCTGACGCTCGTCGAGCCGGGCGTGACCTGGAAGGTCTTCTGGATGGCGACCTCGTTGTGCATCAGGCTGCCGTGCGGGACGACCACGCCGCGAGGTGCCTTCGTCGAACCCGAGGTGTACTGCAGAAAGGCCGTGTCGTCCGCGGCGATGGACACCGGATGCCAGTCGGCGGCCTCCGCCTCCTCGACCAGGTCCACGTCGATCCAGTCGACCGAGGCGCCGAGCTGCTGCACGACCGGGGCGTCGCCCAGGAATTGACGGACCAGGGACGTCGTCAGTACGGCGGCGGGAGCGCAGTCCTTGGCCACGTTCAGCACCCGTTGCGTGGCGGAGTCGTCCACCGGCACGGGCAGCGGTACGGCGACGACGCCGGCGGCGAGACAGCCGAGGAAGGCCGCGGCGAACTCGGGCACGGTCGGCATGACGATCAGTGCCCGCTCGCCGGGACGCAGCCGCCGCCGCAGCATGCCCGCAACGGCGCGGGTACGCAGGTCCACGTCCGCGTACGTCAGATCGGTCCGCGGCGTGCCGAGGGTTGTCGCGGCGAAGGTCAACGCCTGCCGCTCGCCCTGCTGTTCGGCGTGGCCGCGCACCAGGGCAGGAAGATCAGTGAACACGTACAACCCCGCTCCGTCCGTGGGTGAGGAATGCGATCGTCATGACATGAGCCGGGCGGCGAGCACCGGGCCGATCTCGGCTGCCGCGGCCGGGCCGGTCAGGGCCCCGTGGACGGCGTCCACCTGGTGCACCTCGACGCTCCCGGTCACGTACGGCTGCCACTGTGCGGCGTCGGGCGCACCCGGAAGGCGGTCCGCCGTGGCGGCGAAGAAGAGCACGTCGCCGTCGAACACCCCTGGAGCGAAGTGCCGTTGCACGTTCACGTTGTCCGCGAAGACCTTGGCCATGGCGCGCAGGCCGGCCTCCCCGAACTCGGCGAGGAGACGGTCGTCGGCCGAGGCATGACCGAGTGACTCGGCGACGGCCGTCAGGAGCGCCGGGTCGTCGTGGTCGAGGGTTCCGGTGTCGTCGGTGAAGGGGAAGCTGTCCAGCAGGGTGAGGGTGGCGACCTGCTGTCCCTCCCTCTGGAGCACGGTGGCGATGTCGTGGGCGACGAGACCGCCGAAGGACCAACCGAGCAGGTGGTACGGCCCCTGGGGCTGGACCTTGCGGATCTCCGTGAGGTACTCGGACGCCAGGTCGGCCGTGCTCATCGGCTCCCGGTCCGGCTCTGTGAGCCCCCTGGACTGCAACCCGTAGACGGCCTGGTCCGGCGGCAGGTGCGGCAGCAGTCCGCGATAGCCCCAGCTGACGCCGGCCGCCGGGTGGACGCAGAAGAGCGGTGTCCTCGTCCCTGTTTCACGCAGCGGCAGCAGGACGGGAAAGCCCGTGTGCTCGCCGCCGGCCGACCGTTCCAGCAGCCCGGCGGGAGTCGGCGCCTCGAACAGGTCGCGGATGGTGATCCGCAGGCCCAGTTCCTGCCGGGCCCGCCCGACGAGGCGCGCCGCCAGCAGGGAATGCCCGCCGAGGGCGAAGAAGTCGTCGTCGATGCCGGTCTCGGCGCGTCCCAGGACGTCGGCGTACAGGGCGCACAGGGCGCGCTCCTCCGATGTGCCCGGACGGCGGCCGCGCGAGGTGAACGCCGGTGCGGGCAGAGCCTTCCGGTCGATCTTGCGGTTCGGTGTCAGGGGCAGCTGGGGCAGCGGCACCAGGCTCGCCGGCACCATGTAGTCCGGCAGTTCCCGCCGGGCGTGGGTCCACAGCCGGTCCACGTCGATCTCGGCGCCGGGGGCCGCGACCACGTATCCCGCCAAGTGGTGCAGGCCGGGCTGGTCCTCGCGCAGGATCACCGCGGCCTCGGCGACGGTCTCGTGGCGGGTGAGGACCGCCTCGATCTCGCCCGGTTCGATCCGGAAGCCGCGGAGTTTGATCTGCTGGTCCGCCCGGCCGGCGAAGCGCAGTTCGCCGGACCTGGTCCAGCCGGCCAGATCGCCGGTGTCGTACATCCGTGAGCCGGCCGGTCCGAAGGGGTCGGGCACGAACCGCTCGGCGGTGAGGGCGGGTTGTCCGAGATAGCCCAGGGCCACCCCGTCGCCAGCGATGTGGAGCCGCCCGGTGACGCCCACGGGCACCGGGCGCAGCGCCTCGTCGAGAACGTACATGCGGGTGTTGGCGATCGGCCGGCCGATGGAGGGGATTCCCGCTTCGCCGGTCAGCGTCTTGAGGGACGACCACACCGTCGTCTCGGTGGGGCCGTAACAGTTGACGACACGCCTTGCCGTCTCCGCGAGACGGGTGGCGAGGTCGGCTCCCAGTGCCTCCCCGCCGACCAGCAGCGACAGCCCGCGCAGCGCGTCGGGGTCCGCCGACAGCATCGCCCGGTAGAGCGAAGGAGTGGCCTGCATCATCGTGGCCGCACCGGTCGCGAGGAGTCCGCACAGGGCAGCCGGGTCCCTGACGGCGTCGGGACCGGCGATGACGACGGTGGCGCCGGTCAGCAGCGGCAGGTACATCTCCACGGCCGCGATGTCGAAGGCCATGGTCGTCACGGCCATCAGGACGTCCCGCGGACCGATCCGGGTCGTCTCCCCCATGGCGAGCAGCAGGTTCAGCAGTGCGCTGTGGGAGACCATCACGCCCTTGGGGCGGCCGGTCGATCCCGAGGTGAAGATGACGTAGGCGGTGCGGTGCGGATGCCGGGAGGCCGGGCGCTCCTCGTCCGTCAGGTCGGACGCCGGGAGCCGGGCAGCGTCCCGCTCCGCCTCGTCGATGCGCAGGACGGGTACGTCCGCCGGCAGCCGACCGGCGTACTCGGCCGTGGTCAGGACGAGTTCCGGCGCGGCGTCCGTCAGCATGCGGTGGATGCGTTCGGCGGGGTAGGCGGCGTCCAGCGGGATGTAGGCGGCTCCCGCCTTCAGTACGGCCAGCAGGGCGACCGGCAGGCCGGCGTCGCGCGGCAGGAGCAGGGCGACCATCGGGTCGGGTCCGGTCGTCGCCGCCGAAAGCCTGCGTGCGAGCCGGTTGGCCCGACCGTTCAGCTCTTCGTACGTGAGGGAGCCGTCGTCGCTGCGGACGGCCGTCGCCCCTGGGGTCCGCGCGACCTGCTCCTCGAAGAGGTCGGTGAGCCACCGGGACGCCGGCCGCTCGGTCGCGGTGTCGTTCCAGCGCACCACCTGGGTGTGGCGCTCCTCGGGGTCGAGCAGGTCGACGGAGCCGATGGGCTGTGCGGGGTCGGTGGCCACCGCCTCCAGGAGGCGGACCAGCCGTGCCGCCAGCGCCTCGATGCTCTCCCGGTCGAAGAGATCGGTCGCGAAATCGACCACGCCGGTGATGCCGCAGGGCGCACCGGCCTCATCCCGGCGCTCGGACACGGAGAACGTCAGGTCGAACTTGGTGGTGCGGGTGCCGACCGGTTCGATGTCGGCGCGCAGACCGGGCAGGACGAACTCAGGCTCCGCGGTGTTGTGCAGCATCAGGCTCACCTGGAAGAGCGGGTGCCGGGCCAGCGACCTGGCCGGCCTGAGCAGTTCCACGAGCTGCTCGAAGGGGACGTCCTGGTGCGCGTAGGCCTCCAGGTCCGTCCGCCGTACGCGGGCCAGCAGGTCGGCGAAGCTCGGGTCGGCCGAGGTGTCGGTGCGCAGCACCAGGGTGTTGAGGAAGAAGCCGACCAGATCGTCCAGCGCCTCGTCGGTCCGTCCGGCGACCGGAGTACCGATGGGGATGTCCTCGCCCGCCCCCAGCCGGGTCAGCAACGCCGCCACCGCCGCTTGCAGCACCATGAACAGCGTCACGTTGTTCGAACGGGCCAACTCCAGTAGCCGGCCATGGAGGTGGGCGTCGACGTCCAGGTCCACGAGCATGCCCTGGTAGCCGGTGGACGCGGGCCGGGGCCGGTCGGTCGGCAGGTCCAGCTCGTCGGGCAGGTCGGCAAGCTGCCGGGTCCAGTAGGCCAGTTGGCGCACGGCCAGCGTGTCGTCGGACCCGGATCCTTCGGCGGGTTCCTCCGCGGTTGCGACCGCAGGCTGCCCCGGCGCTGTTCCTGGCGCGGTCTCCTCGGTGCCCACCAGGTCGCGCTGCCACAGCGTGTAGTCGGCGTACTGCACGGGAAGCGGTGCCCAGTCCGGAGCCTCGCCGCCGAGGCGGGCCGCGTAGGCGGCCGAGAGGTCGCGGGCCAGGGGTACGGCCGACCAGGCGTCCCCGGCGATGTGGTGCAGCACGAGGAACAGGACGTGCTCCTGCTCGCCCATGCGGTAGAGGTGCACGCGCAGCGGCAGGTCCACGGTGAGGTCGAAGCCCTCTGCGGCGGCCTCCTCCAGCAGATCCGGAAGTTGCCCGGCCGTCGCCTCCCGCGTGCGCAGCACCGGTGCGCCCGTCCGCGCGTCCAGGATCCGCTGGTACGGCTCACCGTCGGCGTGGGGCAGCACCGTGCGCAGCACCTCGTGCCGGGCCACCAGGTCCGCGAGCGCGGCCCGCAGTGCGCGCAGGTCCAGTTCGCCCGAGAGCCGCAGTGCCGTCGGCATGTTGTAGACCGCGCTGCCGGTGTCCAGCTGGTTGAGCACCCACAGACGCCGTTGCCCGTGGGAGAGCGGAACGCGTTCGGGGCGTGCCGTCCGGACCAGCGGGGCCCTGGCACCCGACGCGGCATCGATCCGTGCGAGCAGGCCGGATGCCGTCGGGGCTTCGAACAGGCTGCCCACCGGCAGTTCGACGCCGAACACCGAACGGACCTTGCTGACGAGTCGCGTGGCCAGCAGCGAGTGTCCGCCCAGCACGAAGAAGTCGTCGTCCAGGCCCACTGCGGGCAGGTCGAGCAGGTCCGCGAACAGGTCGCAGAGCATGCGTTCGCGCTCGGTCCTCGGACCACGTGAGTGGGGTGCGCGGGCGAAGTCCGGGGCGGGCAGGGCCTTGTGGTCCAGCTTGTCGTTGACCGTCAAGGGCAGGGCGGCCAGTTCGACGTACGCGGCCGGGTGCATGTGGCGGGGGAGGATCCGTGCGACGTGGTCGCTCAACGCTTCCTGCGACAGGTCCGCGCCCGGTCGCGGCACGACATAGGCGACCAGCCGCTCACCGCCCGCGCCGGCCGCGGTGTGCGTGGTCACCACGGACTGTGCGACGTCCGGGTGGTCGGTCAACGCGCTCTCGATCTCACCGAGTTCGATACGGAATCCACGCAGCTTCACCTGACCGTCGGTGCGGCCCAGGAACTCGAGGTGCCCGTCGGCGTTCCAGCGGGCCCGGTCCCCGGTGCGGTACATCCGTGCGCCGGGACCGCCCCAGGGGTCCGGCAGGAACCGGTCCGCGGTCAGGCCCGGCTGGTGGAGGTAGCCGCGTGCCACTCCGGCCCCGGCCAGGCACAGTTCGCCGGGCACGCCGATGGGCGCCGGGTTCAGGTGCTCGTCGAGCACATACGTGCGTACGTTGTCCACGGGAGCGCCGATCACCGGGTGCTCGGACTCCGAGAAGTCGCCGATGGTGGCGAGCACGGTCGCCTCGGTGGGCCCGTACACATTGCAGGCCCGCAGTCCCGGTGTCGTCCGCAGCCGCTGCCACATCCACTCGCTGATCTGCTCTCCGCCGAACGTCAGCACCGAGGGCCGGTACCGCTCGTCGTCGAGCACACCGCCGCCGATCAGTTGCTCGGCGAAGGACGGCGTACAGGTCATGGCGTCGATGCGCCGGTCGATCATCAGACGGGCCGTCACCGCGGGATCGCGCCTGGTCTCGTCGTCCAGCAGGTGCATCGCATGGCCGGCCAGCAGCCAGAGCATGCCGTCCCACGATCCATCGAAGGAGAGCGCGAGCACGTGCGCGAGCCGCAGCGGGCGGCCGAGCGCGGCCGCCGCCGGGTCGATGACGCGGCGGCGCTGGCTGTCCAGCAGGTTCACCAGGTTGCGGTGTTCGACGACCACGCCCTTGGGCCTGCCGCTGGAGCCCGAGGTGTACAGGACGTAGGCGGGGTGCGCCGGGTCGAGCGAAGCGATGCGGTCCGAGTCGGTGGGGTCGGTGCCGGGCCGCTCGGCCAGGTCCCGGAGCGTGTCCACACTGTCGAGCACGACGGTCTTGTCGCCGCCGCCTTCGGGGAGGACCTGCTCGTCGGCGACGGTGGTGAGCACCAGCACCGGGTCGGTGTCGGCCAGCATGAAGCCGATCCGCTCGGCCGGGTAGTCCGGATCCACCGGCATGTAGGCGGCACCGGCCTTGAGCACGGCCAGGATGCTCACCATCTGGTGGTCACTGCGCCGCATGGCGAGCGCGACCCGCCGTTCGGGGCCCGCACCGCGTGAGATGAGCAGGTGGGCCAGGCGGTTCGCCCTGGTGTTCAGCTCGGTGAAGGACATCTCCAGGTCGCCGAAGCGCAGCGCCGGATCGTCGCGGCGCTCGGTCACCGTGGTCTGGAACGCGTCGTTGACGGTGCGTGCGGAGGTCGGGCGCGCTGTGGCGTTCCATCCCGCCACGACCTGCTCGCGTTCTGTGGGCGCCATGACGGCGAGCTCGCTGAGCGGGGTGTCCGGCCGCGCCACGGCGGACTGCAGGATGTGCCGGTAGTGGTCGAGGAGCCGCGTCATCCGGGGGCGGTCGAAGAGCTCGGTGGAGAACTCCATGCTCAGGTGCAGGCCACCGGACGGCGGCTGAGAGAAACCGAGTCCCACGTCGAAGCGGGACGTGCCCAGTTCGATGGGCAGTTCCTCGACGAGTACGTCGCCGAGCCGGACTCCGCTGCGGTCCGTGTCCGCCTGGTAGAGGGCGAACTGGAAGAGCGGATTGCGGGTCGGGTCCCGCTGCACGTCGAGCTTCTCGACCAGCTGGTCGAAGGGCAGGTCCTGGTGCGAATGCGCGCCGAGCACCATGTCGTTGGCCCGTCCCAGCAGGGTCCGGAAGCCGGGGTCCCCTGAGGTATCGGTGCGCAGGACCACGGTGTTGGCGAAGTAGCCGATCAGCGGTTCGATCTCGGGCCGGCTGCGTCCCGTGAACACCGAACCGAGCGCGATGTCGTGCTGCCCGCTGTAGCGGGACAGCAGTGCGGCGAAGCCCGCCACCATGACCGGGAGCAGCCGCATCCCGCTGCGGTCGGCGAGTTCGGCCAGACCGCGCTGCAGCTCGGCCGGATAGGTCGCGGTGAGGTTCTCGCCGAGCCAGGTCCGCTCGGCCGGGCGTGGCCGGTCGGTGGGGAACTCCAGCACGGGCAGGTCGGCCAGTGTCGTCCGCCAGTAGTCCAGGTCGGCTGCCGGTCCCTCGCCCGCGAGTCGTTCGCGCTGCCAGAGGGCATAGTCGGCGCACTGCACCGGCAGCGGCGCCAACTCGGGTGCACGTCCGACCCGTATCGCCTCGTAGCACTCGGCGAGTTCGCGCATCAGCAACGGAACCGACCACGAGTCGAGCACGATGTGATGCATCGAGAGGACGAAGACGTGGTCGTCGTCGGTGAACCTGGCCAGCAGTCCCCACACCAGCGGGCCGCGGGCGAGGTCGAAGGGGCGGGCGCTGGCGTCGGCGGCCACCCGCAGGGCGCGCGCGTGCCGCTCGCTCTCGGCGACGGGGCCCAGGTCGAGGGTCTCCAGGGCCAACGGTCCGACCGGGTCGATCACTTGGCGCGGGCCGTCGTCGGTGCCGACGTACCGGGTGCGCAGTACCTCGTGCCGGGCCGCCACCATGTCGAGGGCTCCCGCCAGGGCGCGGCGGTCGAGTGGGCCGCGCAGGCGCATCGCCAGCGGCGTGTTGTAGAGCGGCAGTCCCGGCGCCAGCTGGTCGAGGAACCACATGCGGGACTGGGCGAACGACAGCGGCAGGGCACGGTCCCGGCCCGCCGGGCGAATCGTGTCCTCGGCACGGCGTTGCAGCCGCTCGGTGCGCATGGCCTCGAGCAGGCGTTCCCGCTGTGCGGGACTGAGCCGGGCAAGCCTCTGCCGAAGGTCCTCGCGCATACAGCTCCCTCCCACCGTGGCCGACAGTGCGCCGTTATCAGGGTGCGGATGAGCCGGGGAGACCCGGCAGTCGGGCAAATGACGGACAGCCCGCGCTCTGCCGCAAGGGGCAGGATGGCCCGGACACCTGGGAGGGACCTTGTCTCGGTTCAAGCGCCTGCCGCCCGCCCGGCTCGGCACGCTGCTGCTGATGCTCGGGCTCGTCGTGTTCGCGGCGTTGGCCCTCATCCCGCTGCGAGGTCCGAGCCCGGCCGGTTCCGGAGCCCCGGTGGGACAGTTCTCCGCGGAACGCGCCGAGCCGTACATCGAGCGGATCGCCGCCGAGCCGCGGCCGATGGGTTCGGCGGCCAACGCCGAGGTCCGGGAGTATCTCGTCGAGCGGTTCCGCGCGCTGGGTCTGCGGGCCGAGGTCGAGGCGACGACCGCCGCCGACAGCTATCCGGACCACGCCTCGGTTGCCGGGCGGGCCGCCAACATCCGCGCCACTCTCCCCGGTACCGAGGGAAAGGGCCGCGTGCTGATCGTCGCCCACTACGACTCGGTCTTCACCGGGCCGGGCGCGACCGACGACGGGATGGGCGTGGCGACCGTCCTGGAGACGGCCCGCGCCCTGAAGTCCGGTCCGGCGCCCCGCAACACGGTGGAGTTCCTGCTCACCGACGGCGAGGAGCCGGGGTCCATCGGCGCCAAGGCCTTCACGGACTCCTCGTCGGCGGGCGATCCGAAGCACACGGTGATCCTCAACCTCGAGGCGCGCGGCACCACGGGGCCGGTGGTGATGTTCGAGACCGGCAAGGACAACTCGGCATTCCTTTCGGCACTCTCCGACCACACACCGTTCGTCACGTCGATGTCCGACGAGATCTACCGGCTGCTGCCGAACGACACCGACCTGTCGGTGTTCAAGAAGGCCGGCTTCACCGGGATGAACTTCGCGGTGGTCGGCGGCTCCGCCCGCTACGACACCGAACTGGACAACCTGTCCGCCCAACGGCAGGGGACCCTGCAGGACATGGGCTCCACGGTACTGGCGGCGGCCAGGCAGCTGGCCGACCGGGACATCGCCCCGCCAGGAGCCGGCTCCAGCACGTACTTCACGGTGTTCGGGCTGCTGGTGAGTTATCCGCAGTGGCTCGGTCCGGTCCTCGCGGCCCTGGCCGCCGTCGCAATCGCGGTGGTCCTGTGGCTGTCCCGTCGACGTGGAGTCCTACGGCTGCGCGGGCTCGCCCTGGTCGCCGGGACGCTGCCGTTGCCGCTGATCGGTTCGGCGGTCCTCGGCTATCTGGGCTGGACGGTGCTGGTGATGATCCGGCCGCACTATGCCGCGTTCACCTTCGGCGATCCGTACCGCCCCGGTCCCGCGGTCGCCGGTCTGGTGGTGCTGACGCTGGCGGTGTGTCTGTGCTGGCTGCTGTGGATGCGCCGGCGCACCGACGCCTTCGCCGTGAGCGCTGCTGCGCTGTGCTGGTTCGCCGTACTGGCGCTGCTCACGGCCGTCGTGCTGCCCGGCGCCTCGTATCTGTTCGTCTGGCCCGCCCTGTTCGGCGCGGCGGGACTCGCCGTGGGCCTGCGCCTGCCGGAGAAGTCGCCCTGGCTCGCGCCCGCACTCTGCGCCGCCGCGCCGCCGGCCATCGTGCTCTTCGTGCCGCTCCTCGCGATCCTGTTTCCCACCATCGGGCTCGCGTTCGTGTCGGCGGCCCTCGTGATCGTCGCGCTGCTGCTCCTGCCCCTGCTACCCGCCTTGTTGCCGCTCCCCCGGCGCCGAGCCGTGCCCGTGACGGTTGCGGTCATCGCGCTGTTGGGGACGGCCCTGGTGGGCGTCGGCGGAGCCCGGGACGGCGTGGACGGGCGCCACCCCGCGCAGGTCGCCCTGTTCTACGTCCAGGACGCGGACACCGGAACCGCCTCCTGGTACAGCGGCGCCGACTCCGGCCAGCCCTGGGTGTCCCGCTACACAAAGGGCGCCAAGTCGCCCGCCGAGAAGGACGTTCCCGCGCTGATCGGCCCTGGTGGCTACCGCAAGGGGCCGGCCCGAGGCGGCAGCACGTCCCTGCCGGAGGCCGAGGTGACCGGCCGGCGCAGCCTCGGCGGCGATGTGCGCGAGGTGCGGCTGCGGCTCAGCTCGGACGCGACGGCGACCGCGCTGTCGTTCTACGCCGACACCCGCGGGACGAAGCTGGTCGACGTCACCGTCGAAGGCAGGCGCATGCCGGGCGGGCAGAACCGGCCGTCCTCGACCCCGTGGAAGTGGGGCTGCCACCTGGTGGCGCCGGCGGACGGCTACGACGTGGTGCTGCGGCTGCGCGGCGACGCGCCGCTGCCCCTGCGGCTGCTGGCCTACAGGGCCGACGTGCCGGCCGCGGCGCTCACCTCGCCCCGCCCCGCCACGATCGTCTGGACCGCCTCCGGGTTCGGCCAGAGCATCGGTATCCGCACCATCGACATATGAGGGAACCGCCCGTGAACGACCGTCCGGACATCCCCCGCGTCATCGCCATGTGGAGCGCCCCGAGGGCAAGGTCGACCGCGTTCTTCCGGTCCATCGTGGAACGCGGCGATCTGGCCGCACTGCACGAGCCGTTCTGCAACATCGTCGACTTCGGCGAGACCACGGTCGACGGACGGGTCGTGCGCACCGAGGTCGAACTCATCGCGGCGATGCGGGCGCTGTCGGCTCGACGGCGGGTGTTCCTCAAGGACACCACCGACTACCGCTATCCCGCGGTGCTCGCGGACGACGTCTTCCTGCGCGAGGTCCGGCACACGTTCCTGATCCGGCATCCCGACGAGATCGCCGCGTCGTACTACGCCCTGCGGCCCGAGATGTCGGCCAAGGACATCGGGCTGGAGCAGATGCACGAGTTGTACGAGGCGGTGTCCGCCACCGGGCAGCGTCCGGTGGTCCTCGACTCTGAGGACCTGGTGTCCAGGCCGGAGCGGACCATGGCCGCGTTCTGCGCCGCGGTGGGCCTGCCGCAACGGCCCGAGGCACTGCAGTGGAGTCCCGGCAGCCGTGAGGAGTGGCAGCGCTCCGACCGCTGGCACACCGACGTCAGCAACAGTTCGGGCTTCACGGCCAAGTCGACCGAATACGCCGTCACGGTCCACAACAACGCGATGCTGGCCGAGTTCAGCGCCCGGCACGAGCCGTTCTACCGGGCGCTGTTCGACCAGCGGCTGATCGTCACGTGATGAGGGCTCAGTCCCGGTCGGCCGCGAGGTCGCGCAGTGCGGCGCGGTCGACCTTTCCGTTCGCCGTCAGCGGTACGGCGTCCACGGTGACGATCCGGGCGGGAATCATGTAGGAGGGCAGCAGCGGGCGCAGGTGCGCGCGGACCTCCGCGATCGACGGTGCGTCGGCCGCGTCGGGCGGCGGCGCCAGGAAGGCGACGAGTGTGCGGTCCGAGCCGCCACCGGTGAGGTCGACCAGGGCGGCACCGACGCGCGGGTGGGTCTCCAGCGCGGCCTCGATCTCACCCGGCTCGACCCGGTGGCCGTTCACCTTGAGCTGGGTGTCGATCCGGTCGAGGAACTCGATGTTGCCGTCCGCCCTCCGCCGCACGAGGTCGCCCGTGCGGTAGAGCCGGGCCCCGGGCGGGCCGTACGGGTCGGGCACGAACTTCTCCGCCGTCAGCGCCGGGCGCCCGTGGTAGCCGCGGGCCACCCCGACCCCGCCCATGAGAAGCTCGCCCGCGACGCCCACGGGGACCTGCCGGCCGGCCTCGTCCACCACGTGCGCCTGGAGGTTGGCGATGGGGCGGCCGATCGGTGGCCTGCTCTCGCGCAGCCCGGGCGGGCACAGATAGTCCGTCGACGTGACGGTGACCTCGGTGGGCCCATAGGTGTTGTGCACCTGCCGGTGCGGTGCCTGAAAACGGTCGGCCAGCTCGCCCGGGAGCGCCTCGCCCCCGATGTTGGCCATCCGCAGATCGGGGAGCCCGGCCGGGTCGAGGAGACGGGCCACAGCGGGCGGTATGTCCATCACGGTGACCCGTTCGTCGCGGATCAACGCGGTGAGCGCCCGTGGGTCGAGGAGGGTCAGCCGCGACCCCTGGACCAGGGTGATCCCGTTGCAGAGCGCGGCGAAGATGTCGAAGACGCTCACGTCGAAGCACGGGTTCGCGAACTGCAGGATGCGGTCCGGCGGTTCGAGCCGATAGGCCCGCCTGCAGTACTCGGTCATGTTGACCACGGAGCGGTGCTGGACGAGCGTGCCCTTGGGAGCTCCGGTCGATCCGGACGTGTAGAGCAGGTAGGCCAGGTTGTCGGGGAGGGCCGGGTAGTGCGGGTCGTCGCCGGGCAGTGCGGCCAGCGACGCCGCGATGGCGGGATCGTCCAGGCAGACCGGCAGGACGTCGTCGGGCAGCCTCGCGGCCGGCCCGCTCGTGGTGACCACGATCTCGCATCCGGCGTCCTGGACCATGTACGCGAGACGGCTCGCGGGCTGCTGTACGTCGAGCGGCAGATAGGCGGCGCCCGACTTGAGGATGCCGAGGAGCGTCACCGGAAGGTCGAGGCCGCGGTCGAGCAGCACGCCCACCACCGTCTCGGGGCCGATGCCGAGGCGGTGCAGATGCCGGGCCAGCCGGTTGGCACGTCGGTCCAGTTCGAGGTAGCTGAGTTCCTCGCCCTCGAACCGGCAGGCGGCCGCCTTGGGCCGTAGGGCCACCCATCGCTCGATGGCATGGTGCACACAGAGTCCGGCCGTGTCCGCGTAGTCCTCCGTGGCACCGTACCGGTCGGCTTGGATGACGTGTTCCACCGTCTTCGTCCCCCTGGATTTTCGACACTGCCGGTGGGTCGACCCTGTCAGAACGTGGCGCTGCCACGTCGTAGGGATTCCTCCTGACTGTGTCCGTCCTTGCGGATCGCACATTCTCGGTACGGATGTCGTTGCCCGAGATGAAGCATGACCCGCGGCCAGGGAGGACCAACGTGGGCGGGACCCGTACACAGAACTTCGAGGCCGCGCTGAGCCCGCAGGACGGCATGCCCTGCCTCCGGCTGACGTCGGCGGAGGCCGACACGCTGCGCGCGCTCGCCGAGGCCTTCGTCGAGGAGTTCGGCGCGGCCAAGCCCGCCGACCTCGAGCACCTGCTGCCCGAGATCGCCGTCCACGCACATCGCGTGCCGGAGCGGATGCGCTCCGTCCTGAACGGGTTCCGGCTGACGGGCCGTCCGAACGGCGGGCTGGTGCTGTCCGGCCTGCCGCTGGACGAGCAGGCCGTCGGTGCGACACCGCGCGACTACACCGCCGCGCCGGACACCGCCGAGGTGACCACGGCGACGGCTCTCCTGCTGATGATCGGCTCCCTGCTCGGCGACCCCTTCTCCTATCTGTCGCAGCAGCGGGGCAAGCTGGTCCTGGACGTGTTTCCGATCGAGGGGCACGAGGGGGAGCAACTCGGGTCGAGCTCCACGACGTTGCTGGAATGGCACAACGAGGACGCGTTCCATCCCCACCGGGCGGACTGGATCATGCTGCTGTGTCTGCGCAATCCGGACGCGGTGCCGACGATGTTCGCGTCGGCCCACGATCTGGAACTCGACGAGGAGCACCGCAAGGTCCTCTTCGAGGACCGGTTCGTGATCCTGCCCGACGAGTCGCACACGGCCCAGTTCAATGCGGCGACCACCGGGATCGACGACGGTGACGGCCAGGCGGCCGCTTTCGAGCGCATACGACGGATGAACCACGAGCCGGAGCGGATCGCCATTCTGGGCGGCGACCCGGACATGCCCTACGTCCGGATCGACCCGGCGTTCATGCAGCGTGACCTGGGCGACGCCCTCGCCGAACGGGCGCTGCAGGGCATTCTCGACGCCTTCGAAGCGCGTATGCGGGACGTGGCGTTGGCCTCCGGCGAGCTGCTGATCATCGACAACAAGCGGGCCGTGCACGGACGCCGGCCCTTCAAGGCCCGCTACGACGGCACGGACCGCTGGCTGCGACGCATCAACGTCACGGCGGACCTGCGCAGTTCGGCAGGACGCCGCTTCGGCGCCCATGGGCGTGCCCTGGTCTGACCGCCAACTGCCACCTTCGGGAGACGTGCATGACGCAGACCGCGCCCGCGCCGGGCGGCCTCCTGAAGCAGCGGGACTTCCGTCTGTTCTGGACCGGCGACCTCGTGTCGCAACTGGGCTCGGAGATGACGCTGTTCGCCCTCCCGCTGGTGATGGTGAGCACACTGGACGCCTCCGGCACCCAGATCGGGCTGCTGGAGGCGTTCTACACGCTGCCGTTCTTCCTGCTGCCGCTGTTCGTCGGCGTATGGCAGGAGCGCCGGGCCCGCCGGCCCGTGATGATCGCCACGGACCTCGCCCGGTTCGTGCTGGTCGTCACCATCCCGGTCGCCGCCGTGCTCGACGTGCTCTCCCTCGCGCACGTCTATGTGGTCGCCGTGCTCGTGGGGGCTCTCAGCGTGGTGTACGACATCGCGGCCCGGTCGTACCTGCCGCGCCTCGTCGCGCCGGAACACCTCGGCTCGGCCAACAGCAAGCTCACCGCTGATCAGGCCGTGAGCGCGACGATGGGTCCGGGTGGTGGTGGCTGGCTGGCCGGCGCGTTCGGGGCGGCCAGTGTGCTGTTCCTGGACGCGCTGAGCTATCTGGTCTCCGCGGTGGCGATGATCGCGGTCCGCACCCGGGAGAAGCCCGAGCCGCCGCCCGCCGAGCGAGATCTGCGCCGGGAGCTCGCCGAGGGCCTGCGTGCGGTGTTCGGCAATCCGCCGGTGCGTGCCATCGCCCTCCACGCGGCCATCTACAACGCCGGCGGATCGCTGGTCAACGTGGCCTTTCTGGTCTTCTTCGTGCGTCAGCTCGACATGGGCACGTTCGCCTACGGTCTGGTCACCGTGATCGGTGGGGTCGGAGCGATCTTCGGGGCCGTCTGCGTGCCCTTCCTGTTCGAGCGCATCGGCTACGGCCCCAGTCTGCTGGTCGCTCTGGCCTTCTCCACCAACGCCTACTTCCTGCTGCCGCTGTACACCGGCTCGGACACAGCGGTCTTCTGGGCGTCCGCGGCCGGCCTCTTCCTCGGGTACGCGGGCTCCGCCGCGGGCAGCGTGATCGCCGTGACGGTGCGCCAGAAGGTCACACCGCCCGAGCTGCACGCGCGGATGAACGCCACCTACCGGCTGATGAACTTCGGCACCATCCCGATCGGTGCGGCACTCGCCGGCGTGCTGGTCGACGGCATCGGTGCGCGTACGACGCTGTGGCTGGCGCCCTTCGTCCTGCTGGCGTCGGTGATCCCGGTCGCCAACCGCACCATCTGGCGGCTGCGGCAGCTGTGAGACCGGGCCGGCGGCTCAGACCGTGGCCGCCAGCTCCCGGATGGTGTGCTCCCCCAGCACCTTCTCCACCGGCAGCTCGACGCCGAGTTCCCGTGCACGCATCACCACGCGGACGGCCCGCAGGGAGTTGCCGCCGGTGGCGTAGAACTCGTCGTCGACGCCGACCGTTTCGAGGTCGAGCACCTCGGCCCACAACCGGCTGAGCAGCACCTCGGTTTGCGTGCTCGGCCGGCCGCCGAGCTTCTCGCGGTGCAGCGGCTCCCGTTGCGCCGACTCCTGCGCCTCCGGGGCCGCCGTGACGGCCGGACTGCGGTCGGCCAGCGGGCAGGGGAGCTGCGACACAGCCGCACCGGGGTTCGCCGACGCACCTCGCAGCACGGTGACGACGGACCGGGCCAGCAGGTCCGCGGTCTCCTGGACGAACAGGTCCGACTGGAGCACCACTGAGCCACTGAGTGCGTCGTCGGTTCCGTCGAGATCGACGGTCACCTCGAAGTGGGCGCGCTCCTGGAGAAGTGGCACCGGTTCGATCCTCAGTCCGGCGGCCTCCAACGCCTGGGGAAGCCAAGTGTTGTTCACGGCCAGCATGGTCTGCGTCAACGGGGTGCGGCCCGGGCGCCGCTGCGGCTTCAGGGTGTCGACCAGCACCTCGAAGGGCACGTCGGGGCGCTGGTAGGCGCCCAGGCAGCGTTCCCGTACCTGCCGGAGCAGGCTGAGGAAGTCGGGATCACCCGACAGGTCGAGGCGTACGGGAAGGGTGTTGACGAAGAAGCCGACGAGCGACTCCAGTTCGGTCTGGGTGCGACCGGCGAAGGGCAGGCCGACGACGACGTCGTGCTGCCCGGTCCAGCGGGCGAGCACCGTGGCGTAGGCCGCGAGCACCACCATGAAGGGGGTGACGTCCCCGTCCGAGGCGACCGCCCGGAGCTGACGGATCATGAGGGCGGGCGGCGCCAGCGGCGCGTGCACCGTCCCGTAGTCCGGCGTCCCGCCCGGGAGCCTGTCCACGGGCAGCCGGAGCGGTTCACACTCGGTCAACTGGTCTTTCCAGTATGCCAGTTGGTCATCGAGCTCACCCTCGTCCCAGCGCTGCTTCTGCCAGGCCGCGAAGTCCGCGTACTGCACCTGCAACTCGGGCAGCACATCCAGCCGTTCACCCCGGACCGCGGGCGGGTAGAGCGCCGTGAGCTCGCTCAGCAGCACGCCCAGCGACCAGCCGTCGGCCACCGCGTGGTGCACCACCACGGCGAACAGGTGCTCCTCGGGAGCCACCCGCATCAGCCGACAGCGGATCAGCGGTCCACGCCCCAGATCGAAGGGGGTCGCGGCGAGGCGGCGCGCCTCGGCGAGCGCCGCGTCGTGGCCGCCGTCCACGTCCTCGACGGTGAGCCGCACCGGCGACGGCGCGCGCACCACCTGCACGACCTCGGCTCCCTCCAGCTCCAGCACCGTCCGCAGCACCTCGTGCCGCTCCACCACTTCGGTCATCGCCGCGGCCAGGGCGTCCGGGTCGAGGCCGCCGCGCAGCCGCAGTCCCACCGCCTCGTTGTACAGCGGGGTGTCCGGCTGGATCTGTTCCAGCAGCCACAGCCGTTGCTGGCCGAACGAGGCGGGCAGCACGAAAAGGTCTTCGGTCATCTTGGCTCCCGCGGAGTGAAGGAATACCTCGGTGGCCGGCTACGGCTACCGGTAGTCGCGCAGCAGCGCGGTCATGCACTGGGTGCCGAACTCCAGCGCCTCGACGGGAATCCGCTCGTCGGCGCGGTGCAGCAGCGTCCGGTACGGGCTGCCCGCCGGCACCCTCATCGGCAGCCAGCCGTAGCAGCGGATGCCCAACTGGGCGAAGAAACCGGCGTCGGTGGACGCCGGCGACATCATCGGCAGCGGCGCGGCGTCCGCGTCGGCCTTGCGGGTGATGTCGGCAAGCGTCTCGTAGAAGCCGCCGAACTCGGGCTCCGGGATCCGGCTCTGGTCCACGGCGAAGCCTTCCACCAGCAGCTCCAGGGGCGGTTCGGGGCCGATCAGGGCCCGCAGTTCGGAGACGAACTCCTCCCTGGTGTGGTCGCCGGGCAGGATGCGGCCGTCCAGGTCGACGGTGATCTCGCCCGGCACCACGTTGATCTTGTCGCCGGCCCGGACGACGGTGGGGTTCACCGTGTTGCGCAGCAACGAGTCGATCTGCAGGGCCTGGTCCTCCGGCAGCCCGGCCGGAGGCGCGTCACCGTCGTCGTCCCGGAGGGAGCGCAGCCGGCCGGCGAGCGGGTCGGGCAGGTGGCCGGCCAGCTCGGTCAGCATGCGGTGGGCGGCCGGACCGAGGTGGCGCGGCAGCCGCACGCCGCTCAGGGCGGTCAGCAGGTGTCCGAGCTGCCGCATCGGGGTCTGCGGCGGCGCCAGGCGCGAGGCGTGGCCGCCGGGGCCCCGCAACGTCACCCGGAACCAGCACGCGCGCTTCTCCGCGACCACGATCGGATGGAAGCGCCGCCCGCCGAGTTCGATGCCCGCTCCGCCCTCCTCACCCACCGCGTACCGGATCCCGGAGAACAGCTCGGGGTGCTCGCGGGTCAGCCACCGGGCTCCGGCGATGCTGCCGTGCTCCTCGTCGGCGACCACCGCGAGGACGACGTCTCCGGCCGGCCGCTGCCCCGCCTCGTGCAGTCGGGCCAGCGACGACACCATCATCGCCAGGCCGCCCTTCATGTCGACGGAACCGCGGCCCCACACCTCACCGTCGACGAGCCTGGCCTCGAAGGGCGGGTGCTGCCAGTCCTGGCCGGTGACCGGCACGACGTCGGAGTGCCCGTGCAGGAGCAGCGGCGGGGCCGCGCCGCGGCCGGGGAAACGTACGATCAGATTCGCCCGGTCCCGGCTCGGGCCCAGCACTTTGATGTCCAGGTCGTCGCGGTGGGCGAACCGGTCGATCAGGTACTCGGCGCAGGCGATCTCGTTGCCGGGCGGGTTGGTGGTGTCGATGCGGATCAGGTCCTGGAGCAGCGGCACCGGGTCCGTGAGCGCGTTCATGGGTCACTCCGAGGTCGGTTCGTACGCCGCGGCCAGCAACCGGGCTGCCTCCAGGCGCAGTTGGGTCGGACTGCCGAGCCGCAGGCACTCCACGGCGGCGCACCGGTAGAACACCGAGACGTCGTACTCCTCGGTGAGTCCGGCGGCGCCGTGCAGGTGCACGGCCTCCGCCGTGGCCTCGCGAGCCAGGTCGGCGGCGAGGAAGAGGGCCTGCGCGGCGGTCAGCCGTATGTCCGCCCCGGTGTCGGCGTCGTCGGCCACCGCGTGCACCAGACTGCTCACGGCGGTGGCCTCGGCGGCCAGCGCCGCGAGCCGGAAGGCGGGAGCCTGCTGCTTGGTCAGCGGGCGGTCGAAGGCCGAGCGCTGTTGCAGCCTGGCGACCGTGAGTTCCAGCGCGGCGCGTGTCAGGCCGGTGAGATAGGCGGCCTGTTGGAGCCTGCCGCGGGCCAGGGCGGCAGAGTAGTGCGGTCCCGCGGTGATCAGACCGTCGGTGACCACCACCGCGCCGTCGAGGGTGACCCGGTAGAGGTCCCCGCGCCCGATGTCGTCCTGGCGGTGCAGGCGGACGCCGGGTCCGTCGGCCGGGACCAGCGCGTGGCCGTCCCCGCCGATCACCAGCAGCAAGTCGGCCTCGGCGGCGAAGGCGACGAAGCGCCGGGTGCCGCTGACCAGGCCGCGTGCCCGGTCCGGCGCGAGGGGCGCGGGCGTGCCCGGTTCGTCCGTGCCGTGTTCCCGCACGGCGAGGGCGCAGGTTCGCTCCCCCGACGCCATCGAGGTGAGGAGCTTGTCATGACGGCCGTCGGCTGCCAGCAGGTCGGCCGCGATCATGGTGTCCAGGTAGGGGCTCTGATAGAGCGCGGGTCCCATCAGCTCGGCCGCCCGGACCCGGCCCGCCATGGCGTCGGCCGGTCCCCCCAGCCGGGGCGGCAGCGCCGGGCGCAGGCCGTCCAGTTCGGCGAGGGTGGACCACACGCCCCGGCGGACCTCGGTCTCCTCCTCGTCCGGCGGTACGGGCCCGGCGCCCTTGGCTCGGGCGCCGAGTCGACGCAGGACCGGATTGAGTTCCTCGTGGAAGAGTTCGGCGACGTTCACAGCAGACCCAGTCCATTGGTCGCGATGAGATAGAGCATGATCTCGGAGGTGCCCGATGCCAGGCGGTGGGCGGGCCCGAGGCGGTAGTTCGCTTCCAGCAGTCCCTGCGCGGGCGCTTCCCCGTCCCAGGCGGAGAGGACACCGCCGGCGCCTTCGAGGTCCATCCCGGCGCGCAGGATGGGCCGGAACTGCTCACTCGCGTACCACTTCGACATCGCCGAGGTGACCGGGTCGGCCCGGTCGGCGGCGAGATTGTGGACCATTTCCCAGGCCAGGGCGCGGGCGGCCCGCAACTTGGCGTCGAGTTCGACCAGTTGCAGGGCGTAGGCCGGATCGGTGAGCCGGCCCGTCTCGGCGGCCCGCCGGATGACCAGGTCGAGCAGCCGTCGTGCCTTGCCGTGGAAGTCGATGCCCGTGCGCTCGAGTTGGAGCAGTTCGTTGAGCTGCCACCAGCCCTCGTCGACGGTTCCGACGACGTCCGCCGCGGTGAGCCGTACCCCGTCGATCACCACCAGGTTGAAGCGGTCGTTCTGGATGCTCGGCACCGGTTCGATGTGCACGCCGGGTGACCGGACCGGCAGCAGGAACAGGGTGATCCCGTGCATGCCGACCGCGCCGTCGGTGGTGCGGGCGGCGCACAGCGAGAAGTCGGCGAACTGGGTCTTCATGTTGAAGACCTTGGTGCCGTACAGCCGCCAGCCCTCCCCGTCGCGCTCCGCCCGGGTGCGCAGCGCGGACAGGTCGGAGCCTGCCTCGGGTTCCGTGAACAGGACGCTGGCTGTCTGCTCACCACGGGCGAGTGCGGGCAGATACCGGCTCTTCTGCTCCTCGGTGCCCGCCTTGAGCAGGAACATGCCGACGATGTCGATGCTCAGGACGTGGACGTCGTCGGGCACTCCGGCGAGCGTCATCTCCTCGGTGACGACCGCCGCCTCGGGGGCGCCGAGGCCGAGGCCGCCGTAGGCGACCGGCCAGTTCGGGGCGAGCCATCCGCGTTCGCCGAGGAGCCGGTACAGGTCGAGACGGGCGGCCTCCTCGTCGGGCCGGTGTCCGGCGACGGCTGCGAGGGTTCGCTGTGCCTCGGGGCCGCGGAAGAACCGTCGCACCTCCTGCCGGAAGGAGTCGTGGCTGACGGCGACCGCAGGTGCGGAGCTGGTCACTGTGTCTCCTCCAAGTGGGCGAGGATCGCCGACAGTTCGTCGTCGGACGCCTCGTCCAGCTCGCTCGTCTCCACGAGTTCGGCGAGCTCGGCGATGGTGGACCGGACGAACAGCTCCCGCAGCTCCACCTCCACACCGAACGCCGTGCGGATCCGGGAGGCCAGCTGGGTCACCTTGAGCGAGTTGCCGCCGACGGCGAAGAAGCTGTCGTGGACGTCGATCTCGAGCGTCCCGTCGAGCAGTTCACGCCAGATCTCGGCGAGCATCAGCTCGGTCCGGGTGCTGGGCGGTACGGCCCTGCGGACGGCGCCCGCACCGGGTTCCGGCAGCCGCTTGCGGTCCAGCTTCCCGCTGCCGGCCCGGGGCAGCTCGGGCAGTTCCACGAAGGTCGCGGGGACCAGGTGGGCGGGCAGCAGTCCGGTCAGGTGCCTGCGCAGCTCCTCGGGAGTGACCTCTCGGCCCGCGTTGACGGTCAGATAGCACACCAGCCGGGCGTCCGCGCCGGAACCCGACACGATCACCACGGCCTCGTCGACGGCGTCATGGCCCTGCACCGCCTGCTCGATCTCGCCGGGTTCGACGCGCAGCCCGCGGATCTTGATCTGGTTGTCCACCCGGCCCAGGAAGGCGAGGTTGCCGTCGCTCCGCCGGACCACGAGGTCCCCGGTGCGGTACAGCCTGGCGCCGGGGGCGCCGAAGGGGTCGGGCACAAAGCGCTCAGCGGTGAGCCCGGGCTGGTGGGCATATCCGCGGGCCACTCCGACGCCGCCGATGAGGAGTTCGCCGGGGATGCCGTCCGGTATCGGGTTGCCGTACCGGTCCACGACGTGGGCCCGGTAGTTCGCCATCGGGGTGCCGATCGGCGGCATGCTGGTGTACGTGCCGTCGGGGCAGAGGTAGTCGATGCAGGCGACGGTGGCCTCGGTCGGGCCGTACCCGTTGTGGAACTCTCGCCCCGGGATGTTCCACCGGTTCACGAGCTCGCCCGGGAACGCCTCGAGTCCCACGAACAGGGCGCGCAGTTCGGGGAAGGTGCTCTCGTCGAGCAGTCCGAGAACGGCCGGCGGCAGATCGGTGACCGTGACCCGCTCCGTGCGCATCAGCTCGGCCAGCCGGTCGGGGTCCAGCAGGGTCGCCTTGGGCGCCTGCACCAGTTGGGCTCCGGAGCACAGGCAGCTGAAGAAGTCGAACAGGCTGACGTCGTAGGCCGGGTTCGCGAACTGAAGCACCCGGTCGCCCACTTGGAGGGCGAACATGTCGATGCTCGCCCGGGTGAAGTTGACGATGCTCCGATGCTCGACCTGGACACCCTTGGGTTTCCCGGTGGAACCGGACGTGAAGATCACGTAGGCGAGGTTGTCCGGTCGCACGCCGAGGTGCGGCCGTTCGGTGGGCTGCTCGTCGAGGGCGGGGTCGTCCACGCAGACGGCTGTGACACCGGTCGGGAGCAGGGCGGCCTGGTCGCGGGTGGTCACCACCGTGGTGCAACGTGCCTCGGTCAGGACGCTCTCCCAGCGGGCGGCCGGGTGGTCGGGGTCCAGAGGCAGGTAGGCGCCGCCCGCCTTCTGGATGCCGAGGAAGGCCGCGGGCAGCTCGGGGCCCCGGTCCAGCAGGACGGCGACCACGCTCTCTGGGCCCGTGCCGGCCTGGCGCAGGGACCATGCCATCCGGTTGGCGTCCTGCTCCAGTTCCCGGTAGGTGCGACGGCGGCCGGCGAAGGAGGTGGCCACGGCGTCGGGTGACCGGTCCACGACCGACTCGAACAGTTCGTGCAGGCATCCATCCGGTACGGGCGCGGTGCTGCAGCTCGTCCCGGACAGCCGCTCGTGCTCCGGCTCGGTGAGCATGGGCAGCCGGCTGAGGGGGAGGTCCGGGTCGGCGGCCACCGCCGACAGGATCCGTTCGTAGTGCCCGAAGAGCCGTTCCACCCGGTCCGCGTCGTAGAGATCGGTGGAGTACTCCGCCCACAGCCGCAGGCCCTCAGGCACTTCGGTGAGCTGGACCGCGAGATCGAAGCGAGCGGTGTCGCCGTCCGCGGGGTACGCGGCGACCTCGACGTCCCCGATCCGGGCCGACTCCACGCCCGCGTGCTGGAGCGTGAAGGACGTCTGGAACAGCGGGTTACGGCTCGGATCGCGCTCGGGGCGCAGCTCGTCGACCAGTCGGCCGAACGGCAGCTCCTGATGGAAGTGGGCGCCGAGGACGGCCTCGTTGGCGCGGGCGAGGAGTTCGCGGAACGTCGGGTCGCCGGCCGTCGAGCAGCGCAGCACGACCGTGTTGGCGAAGAAGCCGACCAGCGACTCGATCTCGGGGCGCTCGCGGCCCGAGAACACCGAGCCGAGGACGATGTCGTCCTGACCGGTGTAGCGGTCGCACAGGGCCATGAACGCGGACAGCACCACGGTGAGCAGCGTGACCCGTTCGGTCCGGGCGAGCTGGTTCAGGGCGCCGCCCAGCTCCGGCGGCAACAGCCGGTCCGTGGTGGCACCGGCGCCGGAGGGAACGGGCGGGCGGGGCCGGTCCGTCGGCAGGTCGAGGGTCGGCAGGTCGGCGAGCCGGCCCTTCCAGTACGTCAGGTGGTCGTCGAGGACGGCTCCGGTGACGCGGCCGCGCTGCCAGACGGCGTAGTCGGCATACTGCACGGCCAGTTCGGGCAGCTGCGCCGGCGTCCCGGTGTGTTCCGCCTCGTAGAGATGGAACAGCTCGCCGACCAGGATGGGCAGGGACCATCCGTCGCTGGCGATGTGGTGCAGGGCCAGGACGAGTACGTACTCACGCGCCGCGGTGCGCACCAGGTGAGGGCGCAGGACCGGGCCCTTCTCGAGGTCGAACGGCTCCTGGACCAGACCGAGCAGGAAACCCCTGACCTCTTCGTCGCCGGCGCCCTTGAGGTCGGTCACGGGCAGCGGCACGGCACCTTGCGGCTCCGCGATGTCCTGGTAGGGCACGCCGTCGCGCAGGGGATAGCGGGTGCGCAGGATCTCGTGCCGGTCGACCAGCGCGTTCAACGCCCTGCCGAGCGCCTGTTCGTCGAGGTCGGCACGGAGCG
Source organism: Streptomyces sp. NPDC055013 (assembly GCF_053608645.1). Taxonomy (NCBI): domain Bacteria; kingdom Bacillati; phylum Actinomycetota; class Actinomycetes; order Kitasatosporales; family Streptomycetaceae; genus Streptomyces; species Streptomyces sp. NPDC055013. Next base: position 11,285 of record NZ_JBSGVW010000022.1, on the reverse strand, counting down.
ACAGGACGATCGGGGCGTTGTAGACGGCCTTTCCGGGATCCAGCTGGTCGAGGAACCACAGCCGTTGCTGGGTGAACGACAGCGGCAGCTCCCGGTCGCGGGCCACCGGGACCACACGCTCGCCGGTGCCCCGCACGCCTGCGCGCTGACGGGCGCGCAGGGCGAGCAGGCTCTTGCGGGTGTCCGCGAGGCTCTTCCCGCCGTTGTTCGCTGGATTGGACATGTCACAGACTCCCGAGCGTTGCGGTGAACCTGACCGTGGTGCCGGCGCCGTCGAGCGCGGCGCTCACCGGGTCGGGGACGCGGCCGTCGGCAATCACCACCGTGTCCACCCCGGCGTCCAGCGCCGCGCGGGCGGCTTGCAGCTTCGCGGTCATGCCGCCGTGCACCGCCGCCTCGGTCACCGGCTCGTCCGAGAGCTCGATCCGCGGTATCAGGGAACTCTCGTCGGCGGGATCGCGCAGCACCCCCGGCGCGGCGGTCAGCAGCACGAGCCGTACGGGACGGGTGCCGGCCAGCGCACCGGCGATCGCCGCGGCCAGCCGGTCCGCGTCCACGTTGACGGCCCCGTCGGCGCCGAGCGCGGGCGGGGAGAGGACGGGCAGACAGCCGGACTCCAGCAGGGTGTCCAGCACGGCGGGGTCGACGTCCCGGATGCGGCCGCTGTGGTCGTCTCGGACGACGACGGTGCGCCCGTCCAGGACGGCACGGTGGGCGGCGGTGCGCTTGGCGGTCACCAACCCCGCGTCCATCCCGGTCAGTCCGACCGGCCGGGCGCCGTGCCGGGCCAGCGCGGCCACCAGCGCGGGCTTGATCTTGCCCACCAGCGCCATCAGCAGCACCTCGAGGGTGGCGGGGTCCGTGTACCGGCTGGACGAACCGCTCGGCGTGGTCAGCCGGCGCTGCGGCACGCCGAGCCGGTCGGCGAGCCGGTCGAGTTCGACCGCCCCGCCGTGCACCAGGACCGTGCGGCCGACCGGGAGGCGCGCCAGGTCGCGGCAGATGTCCTCCTGGGCGTGGGAGAGCCCGCCGCCGCACTTGACCACCGTGATCTCGTCAGTCATCGAACCACCTCAAGCCGGGTGCAGTCCGGGGAAGTCGAGCCCGAGCGACTCGTCCCAGCCCATCCGGATGTTCAGGCACTGAACGGCGTTCCCGGCGCCGCCCTTGACCAGGTTGTCGAGTGCGCCGACCAGGAGCAGTTGGCCGTCGGCGGGGTCGAGCGCGAAGCCGACGTCGCAGTGGTTGGAGCCGATCAGGATCTTCGGTTCCGGCAGCCGGTAGTTGCCGCGTTTGTAGGTGACGACACGGACGAACGGCTCCGCCGCGTAGGCAGCCCGATAGGCGGCTCGGATGTCCGCCTCGGTGAGGTCACGGCTCGCGGTGGCCCGGCAGAGCACCTGGACTCCGCGGACGGCGTCCACGCCGGTGGCCGTCATCCGCGCGTCCAGGCCCGTCGCCTGCGCGATCTCGGCCTGGTGGCGATGGTTCAGCGGGGCGAACACCCGCAGCACGCCGCTGCGTTCGGCGTGCAGGTTCATCTCACCGGCCGAGGCGCCCGAGCCACTGGAGCCGACCCTGCCGTCCACCGTGACGCGCGGCTCCAGCAGTCCGGCGACGGCCAGCGGCCGCAGGGCCAGGATGGCGGCCGTGGCCATGCAGCCGGGCACGCTGACGGAGTCGGCGGTGCGCAGCGCCGCACGGTCGGCTTCCGGCAGCCCTCGGGTCGCCGTGCCGAGGAGTTCCGGGGCGGGATGCTCGCCGTAGAACTCCCGGTACCGGTCGTGGTCGGTGAGCCGCAGGTCCGGGCTGAGGTCGTAGACGTGTTTGGCCCGGGCCACCAGCGCGCGGCGATGGTCCGTGTCCGTGCCCATCGAGCCGGTGAGGAACAGCACGTCGCACTCGGGCAGTCGCTCCGGAGCGACGTAGGCGAGATCGACGCGGCCCCGCAGGTTCGGGTGACTTCCGTCCACCCTGCGGCCGGCCAGCCGGGCCGAGGTGACCGCGGTGATGTCCACCTCCGGGTGTCCGGAGAGGATACGGAGCAGTTCTCCTCCGATATAGCCGGCGCCGCCGACCACCCCGACGCTGATCACTCGCCCCAGTCCTCCTCGACCTCCGGCGCCACGGCGACGAGCAGCGGGTCGACGGAAATGACTTCGAGTTCACCCGCGCAATCACCGCATTCGATGATTTCGTTGAGCTCGGGCTTTTCCTTGACTTCCACGTCCGAGACACATTCAGGGCAGGCCACGATCATTTATTTCCTCCACCCATGGGAACGCATTCAACACCTAGAGGCTGTCGAAATCGGGGGCTCGGGGACAGTAGGGGAAACCCCTGACAGGTAGTCCGCCATGGCTTCCAGTGCGTGTTCGTGAGCGGCGACGAGCCGGGTCGAGCGGCGCCGCAGGCCCGCCACGGCGCCGGCCCGGTCGGAACGTGCGGTGGCGACCGCGATCCGCAGCGCCGACCAGTGGTGCGCGACCGCGTCGACGAGCCGGGAGAGCTCCAGCAGACGACTGTCGCCGAAGCGCCGTCCGGACAGCTCCAGGAAGGAGGCGTGCAGGCCGGTCACCGCGAGGACGGGTCCGGCCACGATGAACACCTCGTCCACCACCTCCTCGGTGTCCGGCAGCCGCTCCCAGGCGCCGATGAGGAAGCCGTCCAGACCGGCCAGCCCCGAGGTCCGCGGATCGACCGGGGCGGTGAGGCCGCGCAGGTTCCCGGTGATCACCCGGTGGACGAAGGCGGGGTCGAACTCCGGGGGCGAGGACGGGAAGTCCACCTGCAGCCAGCGGTTGCCGATCGGGTTGGCGGTGAAGAACATGTCGCGGTCGTGCCGCGCCGGATTCCCGGAGTCTCGGGCGGCGGTGAGGGCATCCAGCGGGATCGACCCCTGGAAGGCCGGCGGCACCGGGTCGGCCACCAGGACCTCGGCCCGTTCGTCGTCGAAGCCGTGGACCACCAGCAGGTGGTTGGTGTGCACGTCCCGGTACGCGGGCCGGAACGGCAGGTGGTAGTTGTCCGCGGCCACGGCGACGGCGCGGCCCGCGATCAGCTCGGCGCGTACCTCCTGCCAGCCCTGCGCGGCGTCCGCCGGAGTGCGCCAGCGCGAGCGGATCCCGTGATAGGGCGCCAGACCGCTGAACAGCGAGTCGGCGAACCCGGGCAGGTAGTACTCCTCCCGCCGCAGATCGCCCGGATAGTGGAACCCCCAGGCGGCACCGAGGACGACCACGGGGTCCCATCCGCGCTGGGCGACCAGCACCCCGGCGGTGGTGTGCAGGCAGTGGCCGAGTTCGTGCCGCCAGTGGCGGACCTGGTCCAGTTCAACCCGCACGGCGCACCTCCGTGTCCGTCACCGCGGTGAGGGCGAACACATGCATGGCGGGGTTGTCCGGCAGGCGCAGCGCGACGAGCTCCCCCGGCACGGTCACCGGGATGCGCTGCTGCCAGATGACGGGCCGATGCCCCTGCTGGGTGTGCCGGGGGTAGCGCAGGCCCTTCGCACGGAATGCCTCTGGTTCGCCGAACCAGGCCTCGGTTTCGGGCCAGAAGTCCGACATCCGCAGCCATTCGGTGCGTGTCGCACCGTCGGCGTAGTGCAGCTCCACCTCGTCCTCGGTGCGCCGTTCGGCGGCGCCGAGGAGGTAGAACCAGTCGTAGGGTCCCAGCGGCAGGCTGATCAGCTGCCCACGGCAGCGGATGTTGTCGCCTTTGCCGGTCGCTCGCGGCGGGAACTCGAATTCCACTCCGGCGACCGTCACCGAGGATCCCGGAGCGGGAAGGTCCTCGGCAGGGAACGTGTTGCGCCAGATATTGAAGCCGTATTCGTCGCCGGCGCCGGACTTTCCGATACCGAGATTGTCACAGACAGCCGACACATCTATGACGGTGCTTATCATTTGGGGATGCACGTGAACCTCATAAGTTCCGTTCCGGGAAAACTGGCCGAATCGGTGTCCCGGGTCATCAGGGCCGCCTATTCCGCGGGCGATCTCGTGCCCGGTCTGCCGACCGCCGACGGGGCCCGGGTCCACACCGGCGAACTCCTGGACGACCTCGCCGCCGGACAACTGCTCTGGGTGGCCGAGCTCTCGGGCCGGGTGGTGGGCACCGTGCGGGCCGTACGCAGCTCCCCCCAGGTCTGGGAGGTGCGGCGGCTGGCCGTCTCCCCGTCCTGTCGGGGTACCGGGGCGGCACGCAGGCTGCTGCGGCAGCTGGAGGCGGAGGCACTGGCGCGCGGGGTGTCCCGGGTGGCGCTGGACGCCGTGGTGGAGCGGGGCAACCCGGCGTTCTACGCCCGCGTCGGCTACCGCACCGTGCGGCACTTCCCGGCCGGCGACAAACCCCTGTCCGAGGTGCGGATGGAGCGCGATCCGCGTGCGGAGCCGACGCCGGTCGCGCACGACGCCGCTCCGGCCGGCCCCGGCCTGCTGCTCGACTGGCGGACGGCGCCCGGCGGAACGGTCTGCCGTCCCCGCCTGCTGTCCGGCGGCGAAGTACCGGCCGCCGGGACCGTCAGTTCGCTCGGAGCCGACTTCTGGCCGTCCGCCGGTACAGCCCAACTCCCCCTCGTACACGGCACCCTGGTACGGGAGGGCGGGTCGACGGGGGACGGCGAGGTGTTCTTCGACCGGCCGGCGTCCCAGGTCGCCGCCTTCCGCACACCACGGCAGGCGCACCCCGAGCTGCTGGCCTGGTGGCGCAGTCCGATCGCGCGCCACCAGGCCGCGGTCGGGCGATGACCGGGTCACCCCCGCCGCCTGACGATGTCGCAGGCTGCCTCCGCGATCCGCTCCGGGCTCACTCCCGCGTGCTCCAGCAGGCTCCGCTCGCCGGCGACGAAGTCGAGGTAGGCGTCCGGCACTCCGATGCGACGCACGGGGCACGGATGGTCCTCCGCGACGGCCTCGCACACGGCGGCCCCCAGCCCGCCGATCCGCACGTGGTCCTCCACAGTGACCAGTCCCCTGGTCTCCCGGGCCGCGCGCCCCAGCGCCGCCACATCGAGCGGCTTGATCGTGTGCATGTTCAACACCCGGGCACTGCACCCTTGTCGGGCCAGCAGATCAGCGGCTTCCAGGGCCATCACCACGGGGTACGGACCGGTGGCGACCAGGGTGATGTCCTCACCCTCCCGCAGCAGCCGTGCCTCGCCCACCCTGAACTCGTACGGCTCCGTGTTGACCATCGGGGTGCGGGCCCGCCCGAGCCGGAGGAACAGCGGGCCCGGCAGATCCGCCGTGGCCCGTACTGCGGCCTCGGTCTCGGCCGCGTCGCACGGAACGACGAGGGTCATGTGGGGCAGTGGCCGTATCAGCGCTATGTCCTCGAGGGCGTGATGCGTGGGGCCGTAGTGTCCGGCGGACACCCCGGCATGCGTCACGACGATGCGGACCGGCAGGTTGTTGCCCGCCACGTCGATCTTCACCTGCTCGGCAGCCCTGCTCGCGGCGAAGCTGGAGATGGTGTTGGCGTACGGCAGCAGCCCGGAGTGGGCCAGTCCCGCGGACACCCCCATCAGGTTCGCCTCGGCGATGCCCACGTTGACGTATTGGTCGGGCAGTTCCTGCCCGAAGCCGTCCTCCAGACCTCCCATGTCGGAGTCGACGCAGAAGATCCGCGGATCGAGGCGTGCCATGTCGAGCAGGGTGCGGCGGTAGGCCTCCCGGGTGGGCACGGCATGGTGCTGGGCCCACTCCGACGGAGCCTGCGTGGGGACGTCGGTGATCACTTCGCTCATGACTGCCTGCCTGCCCTCAGACCCGCCTTCGCCCGCTGGTACAGCCTCGGTGTGAGCTGGACGGAGTGACTCTTCTTCTTTCCTTCGAACAGGGCGACACCGCGCCCCTTGACCGTGCGGGCGACGACCACGGTCGGACGGTCCGTGACCGCGGGCAGAGTCCGGAACACCTCGCGCAACGCGGCGTGGTCGTGTCCGTCCACCTCGACGGCGTGCCAGCCGAAGCTGCGCCATCGCTCGGCCAGCGGCTCCAGCGCGACGCAGTCCTCGGTGTCCCCGGTGATCTGCAGACCGTTGCGGTCCACCACCGCGACCAGATTGTCGAGCCGGTACTGGGCGGCCAGCATCGCCGCCTCCCACACGGAACCCTCCTGCAGTTCACCGTCGCCCAGCAGCACGAAGGCGCGGCTGTCGCGCCCGAGCCGGCGCATCGCCAGCGCGACACCGGCACCGAGCGACAGCCCGTGCCCGAGCGACCCGGTGGGGAACTCCACCCCTGGCAGCCTGCCCAGGGGATGGCCCGCCAGGCGGCTGCCCTGCTGGGTGTACGTCTCCAGCTCCTCGGGCTCGATGACGCCGGTCTCGGCGAGCACGGCGTACAGGGCGGGCGCGGCGTGTCCCTTGCTGAGCACGAACCGGTCCCGGCCGGGCCAGTCGGGCTCGTCCGGCCGCAGCCGCAGCACCTCCGTGTACAGGTGCACGAGTACGTCCGTACAGGAGAGGCTGCCGCCGATGTGGGCACCGTGCTCTGATGCGCCCATGCGGAGCACGTGCTCCCGCACCCGGTAGGCGCGGTCGGCCAGAGCCTGGTCGGCGACGGCGGCGGTCCCCGGCGTTTCGGCGCTCACCGGACCGCTCCGCTCATCACCCGGTGCCACGGCGGCCGGTGGTCCATCGCGGCGGCCGCGGGGGCCAGTTGGTCCAGTCGGTCCCACACCTTCTCGAATGCGCGCACGACGAGATCGAGCACCGGCTCGCAGCGCGGGTTCAGATGCCAGCGCTGCAGGGTGACCGAGTCGTCGATCACGGCCAGGCTGACCTCGTAGGCGGTGATCGGCACCCCCAGGTCACGGAAGGCGGGCTGCCCCGGCAGCGGGACCACCTGATAGGGCTGCACCGGCACCCCCTCGGCACGCAGCGCCCGCTGCACCGTGGCACGGAACGCGCCGGGCGGCAGCTCGGGGTAGCCCGCGGCGACCGGATCGAAGCGCAGCCGCAGGATGTGCCAGGCGTGCGTGCGGTCCTCAGGGCAGGTCGGCACCGTCACTCCGGGCAGCCGGCCAAGCCTGTCGAGAAAGCGCCGCACCACCCGGTCACGGGCGGCCGAGTCGGCGTCCAGGCGGGTCAGTTGGCACCGGGTGAAGGCGGCCTGCACCGCGCTCAGCTTCTCGTTGCCCGCCGGCAGGCGCGAGATGTAGTCGCGGTCCTTGCCGGGCCGCAGGTCCTCGCCGAACTGCCGGTGCAGCACCACCCGTTCGTGCAGTTTCTCCTCGTCGGTGGTCACCAGGCCGCCCTCGCCGCAGGTCGGCAGGTTCTTCACCACGTTCAGGCTCACGGCGTTGATGTCGCCGATCGAGCCGGTCCGCCGCCCGCGGTAGGCGGCTCCCTGGGACTGGGCCGCGTCCTCGACCAGATGCAGGCCGTGCCGCTCGGCCAGCGCCCGCAGCGCGGCCATGTCGCACGGCAGTCCGTGCAGGTGCACGGCGATGACGGCCCTGGTCCGGCCGGTCACCGCCTTCTCCGCCGCGATCGGGTCCATGGTGTACGTGACCGGGTCGATGTCGACGAACACCGGTACGAGTCGACGCTGCAGGACCGGCACCGCGCTGCCGATGAACGTCAGGGCGGGCACCAGGACTTCCGAACCCGGTTCGATGTCCAGTGCCGCCAGGGCGAGTTCGAGGGCTGCGGTGCCGTTGGCGACCGCGGCACAGTGCGCGGTGCCGACGTATCGCGCCCACTCCTCCTGGAGTGCGCTGACCTCACCGCGCCCGGCGTCGTTGGAGGTGAACAGGCCCCGGTCCAGGACGCCGCGCAGCGCCTCGTGTTCCCGGTCCGTCACCACGGGCCAGCCGACCAGTTCCTTGGTCACGTCCTGTTTGCCGACCACGCGGCTGCCGCCGAACATGGCCAGCTTTACTGCATCGGTCATGCCCTCGCCTCCCCCTTCTCGGTGCTGTGCCGCGAGACGACCGCGGCCATCGTGCGGATGGTGAGGGCCGGTTCGACCGGGAGCCGTACGGCCCGAAGTGCCTGCCTGCGGGGTACCGGCAGCCAGACGCGGGCGGGCCCGCCCTGCGGGAGCACGAAGTGCTCGGGGTCGACGCCGCTGTCGTAGTGCAGCCATGCCGTCCCGTCGGTGACGGCCGGCGTCGGCGGGCTCATGTCGATGCGCAGCCAGTCGTAGCGTCCCTCGGGCACCTCGACGAGTTGCCCGGCGCAGGGCAACGGCCCCTGGAGGGGGACCGGAACGAGCCGGTTCACCGGCCGCCCCACAGCTTCAGCTGGCCCATGACGTAGTCGACGTAGGCGCCCACCAGGTCGACGTCGAGGACCTCGAGGGCCCCGTGGAACTCCGGCGTGTGGTTGACCTCGTTGACGAAGAGGCGGCCGTCGCGGTCCTCGATCACATCCACGCCCAGGACGCCCTCGCCGATCGCGTTGGCCGTGTCCTGCAGCACCTTGACCAGGTCGTCGGTGAGGGGACAGACCTCGGCCCGGCCGCCGCGCGCGGTGTTGGTGCGCCAGTGGTCGTGCCGCACCTTGTAGATCGCACCGACCACCTCGCCGCCGAACACGTAGGCCTTGATGTCCCGGTCGGGCTTGTCGACGTACTGCTGGACGAAGGTGATCTGGTGCTGCGGCCCGGACAGCGCGGCCCGGTGCTCCAGGAGCGCCTCGGCCTGTTCGTGGTCGTGCATCCGTGCGGCCAGCCTCCCCCAGGACCCGGTGAGCGGCTTGACCACCGCCGGGTATCCGAAGTCGTCCAGCTCGTCGAGCACGGCTTCCGGTGTCAGTCCCGCCAGGGCACGGATCGTGGGCAGCCCACCCTCGCGCAGCGCCAGCGTGGTGAGCAGCTTGTCACCGCACAGGCCGATGATCTGCGAGCTGTTGACGACCGGGACTCCGCCGTGCTCCAGGAGCCGGCAGGCGTAGAGGTTCCTGGTGTGGGAGATCTCCCTGCTCAGCGCTCCCCCGTACGGCAGGCGCAGCGGCTCCCCGTTGTCCAGCCGCACGAAGAACTTCCGGGCGTCGATCTGGTCGAAGTCGATGTCCCGCTTGCGCAGCTCAGCGAGAAGCAGCCGCTCCTCCAGTCGCACTCTCGAGGTGAGGACGGCCAGCTTCTTGGGTTCTGCGGTCACTGTCTGACGCTCCCTTTCCCGTCTGCGCGGCGTCATGGTGACCCGGAGCAGAGCGCAGCGAATCGACGAGCCGTGGCAACGCATCGGTCAGCACATCGATGGCAGCCAGGTACTCGGGTATCTCGATGTGTTCGTCGTCGCTGTGACAGAGCCGGGAGTTGCCGGGCCCGTAGGCGGCCGTCGGCACCGGCCAGTACTGCGCGACCACGTTCCAGTCCGAGGTGCCGAGCTTGAGCTTGGGCACAGGACGTGCGCCCCTGCTCGACAGTGCCGCGCCCAGGGCCCGCACCACGGGATTCGTGCGGGAGGCACGCACGGCCGGCACCTCCTCGATCACGGTGACCCGGCTGCCGGGCACCGCCCCGAGCCAGGACGTCAGGGCGGGGGCGTCGAAGCCGAGCGGGGTACGGCAGGAGATCTCGAGCTGGGCCCGCTCCAGGTCCGCGGTCATCCCCACGATGGTGGGCAGGGCGCGGTCGAACAGCGGTGCGTCCTGGTGCTCCGGGGCGAGTTCCGTACGCAGGGTCTGCCAGAAGGCGAACGCCGCCTCGGCCGCGGTCGGCTGGTCGGAGCTGGTGTGGGCCGGCGGCTGGGTGAACTCCATCCGGAACCGGAAGACGCCCTTGTAGCCGATCCCGATGGAGTGCACCCCGCTGGGTTCGCCGATGATGAGGGCGTCGGGGGCGCTGCGGTGCAGGAGGTGCCGGGCGCCGTGCGAGGTGGCCTCCTCCCCGACCGCGCCGATCACGACCAGGCGTCCCTGGATTCGGTCCGCCAGCCGGGCCGCGGCACAGATCATGGTGGCCAGCGAGCCCTTGGCATCGACCGAGCCCCGGCCGGTGAGCACGTCACCGTCCAGTCGCACCGGCAGCGTGCCCGGGACCGTGTCGATGTGGCCGAGCATCAGGACCTCGGGGCCGCTCGGATCGCCGACCTCACCATGCACGTTGCCGACCGCGTCGACGTGTGTGTCGAAGCCGATCGCCGCCATCCGCTCGGTGAGCAGGCCGGCCAACTCGCACTCCTGGCCCGAGAACGACGGGACGGCCACCATCGAGCTCAGCAGCTCGATCTCGTCCGCGCCGGCCGGCCGTGTCATGCGTCGCTGCCGAGGGGGTTGATGTCGACGAGCAGCATGTCCCGGATTCCCGTCTCGCCCACCGCCACGGTCGGCGAGACCTCATGGGTGACGAGCCGGTCGTCGACGAAGATCGAGTCCATGGGTTCGGTCAGGGTGAGCCGCACCGCTTCGCCGCTGTCCGGGTACACCGTCGACTCGCCGCCCACACAGCCCTCGCGGCGGACCAGGTGCATGCCGATGTAGCAGTGTCCGTCCCGGTGCCGTCCCTCGGGTGTCGGCAGGCCCTGTTCCCCGGCGTTGGCCACCATACGGATCAGGTGGATTCCCACTTCCCAGCTCCGCCGCCCCGTGATGCTGCGCGCCAGGTCGGTGTCGAAGCCCACCAGGGTCGTCATCGCCGGGTGCAGCAGGGCCTCTTCCCCGGCGGGTGCGAACTCCCGGTCCGCGCCCTTCCAGAGCGGGATCCCGTCCTGCCGGAAGGTCTTGTGCGGCAGGACCTCGAACTCGGCTCCGTCGTCACCGATCTCGACACGCAGCCGGCCGTATCGGCGGTGGCGGTACCGTCCGCCGTCGTGCAGGGTCGTGTCGAGCGGAAGGTCGGACCAGAACCGGGCGAACGCGGTGAACTCGCTCTCCGGCAGCAGCGGGCGCAACTGGGCGCCCGGCAGGATCACGAAGCCTTCCTGGACCGTTTCCTCCGCGAGCCCCTTCATCCGCTCCTCCATGAAGTCGCTCGCGGCCGTGCCGAAGGCCCCCATACGTCCCTCCGTGGTTCGAAACCTGTTGTGATGCCGAGCCCGTTGCGGGTCGTGACGGCCACCAGAGTCTTCGACCACCCTGGCATCACCGGGGCTGCGGGACCTGTCGGTCATTACCCTGACTGTCACCCGGGGCAGGAGGAGGAGTCGTGGGCGGATACCGCAAAATCCCTGGGTACGGGCATGACTGTGGCGGGGGGCCCCGCCGGGGGCCCCGCCACCCCCCCGTGGTACGCGGGCCCACCACGGTGCAAACGTGCGCCAGGGTCAGCGCACGAACACCCCCGCATTGCCGGCCAGATCCAGGAAGTACTGCGGCGCCACACCCAGTACCA
>NZ_JBSGVW010000021.1:0-155708 GCF_053608645.1 Streptomyces sp. NPDC055013 | reverse complement strand
GGGGGGGGGGCCCCCCCCCCCCAGGAGCCGGGGTCGAAGGGGCGGAGTCCCTGGAGGACGGGAAGGGTAGGGGCGGCGGGGGCGAAAAAACACGCCCTCAACGGCGCCGCCGCAACGCCCGCCCCACCACAATCGCCGACGCCACCACGATCGCCGCCGCCGGAGCAGCCCACCGCAACGCAGAACTCGGCACGACAGTCTGCGGCGCCGGCACAGGCGCATACCGCCCCCGCGGCGGCGCGTGATCCACTTCCTCCGCGCTGCGCCCGATCATCGTCCGCCGAGCATGAGCCGCCTCGGCCACAGGAGCCCCACCATCCCCGGCCTCAGCCTCCGCCTCCACCTCCGGTTCGAGCGCCGGCGGCGGAACCTCGGCGTCGAAGACGGACGCCTCCTCACCCCCGTCGCCGGAATCCGACCCCGCCGCGGGAGCCGAAGCCGGCCCGGGCGCCGCAGCGTCATCCGCATCCGGCGTCGTCTCGAAGTCACTGGTCACCCGGGTCTCGAACTCCCCAGGAGCCAGCCCCTCCACATCCTCGGAGGCACCCGCTTCCTGCCCCGCCTCCGGCGACACAGCCTCCTCCGCCACAACCCCCAACTGCTCCCCGAAACGGTTCAGCAACCGACCCACAGCAGAGCCGACCGCCTCCGCCGAGAACTCGGCCACCCGCCCGTCCGCCGAAGCGGTCCCCGCGAACTTCACGGTGGCCCCACCCTCGGCTTCGAGGACCCGCACCGTGAGCGCGAGCTTCACGACCCCGCTGCCCCGCACCTCGGTCGCATCGCCCTCGACGGCGTAGGCGGACGCACCGTCACCGTCCTCCTGCGCGGAGACCCGTACGGCACCCCGATACGTGATCGTGTGACCGCCGACGCGCACCTTCAGCCGCCCGGCAACGGGCTCGGCCCCGGCGTCCTGCTGGAGCCCGGGGACCGCCCGGGCAACCCGTGCGGGATCGGCCAGCACCGCCCTGAGCCGCTCGGCCGCAACCGGAACGAACACCTCATGCTCCATGGGGACCGAGCCTACCCAGCCTGGCGTGAACCGCACCCACACATCCGAGGATTCTCACCGCAAGCCCTCCCGCCGGGCTTACCCTCCCCGCCCCGCCCGAGAGCCCTGCACCCACCACGCCCCTCAGTACCGCGGATGCACCAACGTCGACGCCGCCAGCCCCCCGACCCGCGTCCCCTCGGCCGCCCGCGCATCCGCCGCCAGCCCCTGCCGCGTCAACGTCCCGGGCCGCGGCACCCCCTCCCCCGCGCCGAGCCGCAACGCCGGACGCTCGCCATGGCCCGCCAGGATGAACCCCCAGTCGTGCGGCGCCCGCGTGGGGCCCGCCGAGCGGTCGGGGCCGGCCGCAAAACCGGACCCGCGGCCCCGGACGCAGTACGGGGCGGTCCGCAGGCCCGCAGCGCGCAGTGTCGTGTCGACGGTCCAGAAGACGCGGGGCCGGGACGAGACCGGGCCGGCGTGGACGGCCAGCCGGCCGTGCGGGGCCAGCGCGCGCCGGGCGAGGCCGTAGAACTCCTGCGAGTACAGCTTCGTGCTGGCGGTGATGCCGGGGTCGGGCAGGTCCGAGATGACGACGTCGTACGTCGCCGGCGGCGCCGCCCGCAGCCAGCGGAAGGCGTCGCTGGTCATGACGTGGACGCGGTTGTCGTCGTAGGCGTGGTCGTTGAGGTCGGCCAGCGGAGGGTCGCGGCGCGCCAGGCTCACCACCCCGGCGTCGGCTTCGACGACATCGACCCGGTGCACCCCGGGATGGCGCAGCACCTCGCGCGCCGCCAGCCCGTCCCCACCACCGAGGATCAGCACGCGCGTGCGCTCGCCGCTCATCACGGGGTGGACCAGGGCCTCGTGGTAGCGGCGTTCGTCCTGGCCGCTGACCCGCAGGCGCCCGTCGAGGAAGAGGTTCAGGGGGCGGCCGTGCGTGCCGCCGGTGATGACGACCTCCTGGAGGCCGGTGTGGACTGCCACGCGTACGTCCCGCCCGTACACCGCGTGCCGTGCCGCCCGTTCGAAGTCGTCGACGAGTACGGCGGCCGAGGCGAGCACGCCGAGCACGGCGACGTTGGCGATCACCAGCAGCCAGCGGGCGCGGCGGCTGAGGTCCCTGCGGAACAGACCGAGGACCAGCGCGCCGCCCACGACGGCGTTGACGGCGCCGGTGATCAGCGCGGAGGTCAACTGGCCCAGCAGCGGCAGGAGAAGGAAGGGGAACGCGAGGCCGCCGACGAGCGCGCCGACGTAGTCCGCGGCGAACAGGTCGGCCACCGCGCCGCCCGCGTCCTGGCGCCGGATGCGCTGGATCAGCTCCATCAGCAGCGGCACTTCGGCGCCGATCAGCAGGCCGATGATGAGGGAGAAGGCGACGAGGAGACAGCGGGGACCGCTGGCCCACAGGCCGCCCCAGTCGCCGGTCCAGGCGAAGACGGCGTAGAGCGCGAACGCGCTGCACCCGCCGACGAGGGCGAGTACCGCCTCGATGGCGCCGAAGCCGGCCGCGGCGTAGGGACGCAGGCGTTTCGCGGCGAGGGCGCCGAGGCCCATCGCGAAGACCATGACGGACAGCACGACGGAGGCCTGGGTGACCGAGTCACCGATCAAGTACGAGGCGAGGGCGACGAGTTCGAGTTCGTACACGAGTCCGCAGGCAGCACAGACGAAGACGCCCGCGAGAACGAGGAATCGCCCGGTCCCCGGCCTGACCGGAAGCCGTGCGGGGCCACCCCAGGGCGGTGTTGTGCCGGGCGGGGCGGGGGCGTGCGGCTCGATCACGTTGCCGACGGTACGTTACGCCTGCGGCACGCTTCGTCACCCACACGTGTGTTGTTGAGGTGGGGGACGTTTGCGTCGCCACCACCGGTGGGCTCAAGCGCCGGACGGGCTGGACTGCCTGGACCGGGGTCTGCGCGTGACCGCCACCGTCCTTACCCCCACCCTCGTGCGCGTCGCCACCAACTGCCCGTCCTGCGGGTACGCGTGCCACGTCCGCCAGTGCATCTGTCCCTCGTGGTGCTGGGCCAGCATCGCGGTGAAGGCGTGCGGGCTGCCGGGGAAGACGCCGGCCAGGCCGTGCGGGTGGTCGGAGACCAGGGCCAGCAGCTCCTGGGCACGACCGGCGAACTGACCCGGCGACAGGATCTCCACCCGGGCCGCGAACTCGTACTCCCAGTCGCCCGCCCGCTTGGCCACGCCGAGCGGAAGGGGCGTGCTGCTGCCGGGCATACAGGCCACCGTCTCCGAGCAGATGCCCCGGTCCTCCTCCAGGAGTACCTGGTGGGACGCGCCGAGCAGTCGCAACTGGAGCTTTGTCCCGGTCAGTTCGAGGTCGAGCGCGGCCAGCGCGGGCAGCGGCTCCCGCCCGAGGGCCCAGGCGAGGTCGGCCGCGCGCGTGTCGGTATAGGCGGTGTTCAGGGTCGTGAGCATGGGTCGGCTCCGCAAGCACGCAAAGAAAAAGGGGAGGTTTCGGTCTCCGGCGGCACACCCCGGCCGACACCGGGAGGCGACCCGGTCAGCCCAGTCGGCCGGTCAGAAGGGGTGTCCGCGGGACGTCCGAGAGGCTGCGTTGGTGATTTTCAGGGAATCATGAAGTGTGGCGCCACCACAGCGTTTTTACCCAAGTTCGTAGGGTTTCCATCCCTCAGAGGGCTTATCAGCTCAACTGTTCAACTCCGGCGTACGCCTCTGAGGGCGGGGCGTGCGCCGGTGCGCCGGCGTGAACACGAAAGCGGGGCCGGTCCCAGGTACCGGCCCCGCTCCATACGGATGCGGTTCCCCCTGCTCGGGGAGCTCAGCTGCCCCGTGTCAGCTGCCTCCGCCACCGCATCCGCCCCCGCCCCCTCCTCCTCCGCAGGACGACCCGCCTCCGCATGACGAGCCGCCCCCGCAGGACGAACCACCGCTGTCTCCCCCGCCGGCCCACCAGCTGCTGCTGCCGCCGCTGTCGTGCGAGCGACTCCGGCGGCTGTGCGAGCGGTTGGCCGACCGTGAGCCGCCGCGCACGGCGGACACGACGATCAACACGAACACCACTGCGACCAGCGCCAGAACGAACCCTGTGATCATGGCGTCAGCCTCCTTCCGTTCCCCCGAAGCGGACCGTGGCGTCCCCCCGTGGGCGCCTCCCGCTCGGTGCGTGGGAGGGAGATGCCCGGCCGCGTCACAGCCCAAAGCGGAGTTGAGGAACTTCAGAGGGTTCTCCTGGAGAAACAGCCCCTGACCTGCACATAAGCGCAGTTCAGGGGCCGTCCGGGTCCCCTGGGCCGGCTGTGGGCCAGCAGCTGGCGACGGTCTTGGCGCTCTCGGCCTTGTCGTTGAAGTCACCGTTCCAACCGTCGATCCGGTCTGAGACGTCGTCAACTGCGGCGGGACGCGGCCGACGACCACTCGGGTGCCGACGCAGGTGCTCAGGTGCACCTCGGCGACATGAGTTGAGGAACTCCGGAGCTTGGGCGCAGGATGGCCGGCATGACCTCCAGCTCCCGCCCCCTGCTCAACCGCCGGCTCGCCGAGTTCGGGACGACGATCTTCGCCGAGATGTCCGCGCTGGCCCTGCAGACCGGATCCATCAACCTGGGTCAGGGCTTCCCCGACACGGACGGACCCGAGGAGGTCCGTGAGGCGGCCGTACGGGCCCTGCGCGACGGGCGCGGCAACCAGTACCCGCCGGGCCCCGGAGTCCCCGAGCTGCGCACCGCGATCGCCGCGCACCAGGAGCGGCGTTACGGACTGCCGTACGACCCCGACACCGAGGTCCTGGTCACCGCGGGCGCCACCGAGGCCATCGCCGCCGCCCTGCTCGCGCTCGTCGAACCCGGCGACGAGGTCATCGCCTTCGAGCCGTACTACGACTCCTACGCGGCCTGTATCGCCATGGCGGGCGGCACGCGCGTGCCGGTCACCCTGCGCCCGCACGAGGGAAGCTTCCGGCTGGACCTCGACGAGCTGCGTGCCGCCGTCACCGACCGCACCCGGCTGCTGCTGATCAACACCCCGCACAACCCGACCGGCACGGTCCTCACCCGCGAGGAGCTGGCCGCGATCGCCGAGCTGGCCGTGGAGCGGGACCTGCTGGTGGTGACCGACGAGGTGTACGAGCACCTGGTCTTCGACGACGCCGAGCATCTGCCGCTCGCCACGTTCCCGGGCATGCGGGAGCGGACGGTGTCCATCGGGTCGGCGGGCAAGACCTTCTCCTTCACCGGCTGGAAGGTCGGCTGGGTGACCTCGACGCCGGCCCTGGTCACGGCCGTGCGCTCGGCGAAGCAGTACCTGACGTACGTCTCGTCGGGGCCGTTCCAGTACGCGGTCGCCGAGGCGCTCGCCCTGCCCGACAGCTACTTCGCGGCCTTCCGTGACGACATGCTGGTCAAGCGGGACCTGCTGGCAGGAGGGCTGGCGGAGGCGGGCTTCGAGGTCTTCGAGCCCGCGGGCACCTACTTCATCACCACCGACATCCGCCCCCTGGACGAGACGGACGGTTTCGCCTTCTGCCGTGCCCTGCCGGAGCGGGCCGGGGTGGTCGCCATCCCCAACGCGGTCTTCTACGACCACCGGGACGCGGGGGCGCCGTTCGTCCGGTTCGCGTTCTGCAAGCGGACGGAGGTCCTTCAGGAGGCGGTGAAGCGGCTCAAGTCCCTGGCGGGCTGAGCGCTCGCACTCGTCCACAGCCTGTGGACGGGGGCGGACAGCACGAACCCGGCCCGGCACGCGACCTTGATGGCCGGTGCCCTGGCCGGGCTCTGCCGAATCCTGGTGTCGAGGACTACTCCTCGTCGTCCTCGGGCTTGTCCGCCTCGTTGATCTCCTGCTCCAGGCCGAGCTGCTCGACGAGCCACTTGTCGAACTCGATGGCGGCCCGCACCCAGCTGACCGTCGACGAGACGAAGTGCTCCAGGCTCACGCCGGTGCCGATCAGCATCTGTGCCTCGCCGATCAGGCGGACGGTGCCGTCGTCGTGCGTGTGGCTGTAGACCTTGGGCCACAGGGTCCGGCGGTTCCAGTCGTCGATCGACTCGAGAAGCAGGGGCTTCTCGTCGATCTTGTGGGGCCGGTCGTAGAACGTCCGCACCGAGAAGACCTGCTGGTCACCCTCGCCGCGGAACATGAAGTACGTACGGAACTGCTCCCACGGCGCCGCGAGGTCACCCTCGTCGTCGACGACGTACTTCAGCTCCATCTGGTCGAGGAGCTGCTTCACGAGGTCCTGATCCGGGACAACGGGGCCGGGCGGTGGCCCGGGCTCCGGCTGCTGGCCCCCGAAGTTCGGGATCGAGGACGGGTCGATGCTCACCGTGATTTTCCCTTCGTACGGATTCCGCCATCCTCCCCCATGCGGGGAGGGGGGTGGCAAGCCCGGACAGGCCCTGTCAGCCGTCGGCTGACATGATCTGGCCTGTCGCAACGGACCATTGCGGAAGGTGGGGGTCATGTCCGGAACAAAGGTGGGCGCACAGGAGCGCCGCGGCCGCACCAGATGGTCGGTGTTCGCCGCGATCGTGGCACTGCCGGGGCTGGTCCTGGCGGGCCTCATGGCCTTGGGTGTGATGTGGGTGGAGGCGGACGACCCGCCCCGCTCCGGTCCCGAAACGGTCGCCTGCCCGGACGCCCTGCACTTCGGCGGGGCCGAGCTGCCGGACGGCGCCGAGGTCGTCGGGTCGTGCACGACGCAAGGGTTCCAGGACATCCATTACAGCGCGACCTTCCGCATGCCGCGCGCCGACGTCTCGGGCTGGCTGGAGGAGACCTATCCGGACGCGCCGGCGCCCGGGACCGAGTTCTGCGGCGGCCTGGACGTGGATCTGTGTCTCGATCTGGACGCCCCGGGCGGCCATCCCGACGCGGGCGCCCACAAGGTGCAGGTGAGGGTGGAGCACGAGGACGCCGACACCGCACTCGTACGCTTCGCCGCGTTCACCATGTGACCGCGCGACCACGTGACTGAGTGACCCGCGACCGAGTGACCAAGTGACGACGGCCCGCCCCGGGATTCGGGGCGGGCCGTCCCACGGCTCGGGCGCGGCTACAGCGTCTTCCCCGTGGCCGGCCCCACGATCAGGCCGTCCCCGAAGGCGTCCACCCGTACCGTGTCGCCGTCCTTGACCTCGCCGGAGAGGATCTCCTTGGCGAGGCGGTCGCCGATGGCGGTCTGGACGAGGCGGCGCAGGGGCCGGGCGCCGTAGGCCGGGTCGTTGCCCTCGTCGGCGAGCCAGGCCAGGGCCTCGTCGCTGACCTCCAGGGTGAGCCGCCGCTCGGCCAGCCGCTTGGCGAGCCGGTCGATCTGCAGCCGGGCGATCCGGCCCAGCTCGTCCTTCGACAGGGCCGAGAAGACCACCAGGTCGTCCAGGCGGTTGAGGAACTCCGGCTTGAAGGAGACCCGGACCACCTCCAGGACCTGCTCCTTCTTCTCCGCCTCACTGGTGATCGGGTCGACCAGGAACTGACTGCCCAGGTTGGACGTCAGCACCAGGATCGCGTTGCGGAAATCGACCGTACGGCCCTGTCCGTCCGTCAACCGTCCGTCGTCCAGCACCTGAAGGAGGATGTCGAAGACCTCGGGGTGCGCCTTCTCGACCTCGTCGAGCAGCACGACGCTGTACGGCCGCCTGCGCACCGCCTCCGTCAGCTGGCCGCCCTCCTCGTAGCCGACGTACCCGGGGGGCGCGCCGACCAGCCGGGCCACGCTGTGCTTCTCGCCGTACTCCGACATGTCGATGCGGACCATCGCCCGCTCGTCGTCGAAGAGGAAGTCGGCGAGGGCCTTGGCGAGTTCGGTCTTGCCGACGCCGGTCGGGCCGAGGAAGAGGAAGGAACCGGTCGGGCGGTCCGGGTCGGCGATGCCGGCACGGGTGCGGCGTACCGCGTCCGACACGGCGCGCACGGCCTCACCCTGTCCGATGAGGCGCTTGCCCAACTCCTCCTCCATCCGCAGGAGTTTCTGCGTCTCGCCCTCCAGGAGGCGGCCCGCGGGGATGCCGGTCCAGGCGGCGACGGTGTCGGCGATGTCGTCGGAGCCCACCTCCTCCTTGACCATCGTGCTCTTGGCGGCCTCCTCCTCGGCCTGCGAGGCCTCCTCCAGGTCCCGCTCGAGGGCGGGGATCTCGCCGTAGAGCAGCTTGCTGGCGGAGTCGAAGTCACCGTCGCGCTGGGCGCGTTCGGCCTGCCCGCGTGCCTCGTCGAGCCGTTCCTTCAGCTCACCGACGCGGTTGAGGGACTGCTTCTCCTTCTCCCAGCGGGCGGTCAGGCCCCGCAGCTCCTCCTCCTTGTCGGCGAGATCGCGGCGCAGGCGCTCCAGGCGTTCGAGGGAGGCCGCGTCGGTCTCCTTGCTGAGGGCCAGTTCCTCCATCTTCAGCCGGTCCACGGACCGCTGGAGCTCGTCGATCTCGACGGGGGACGAGTCGATCTCCATCCGGAGCCGGGAGGCGGCTTCGTCGACGAGGTCGATGGCCTTGTCGGGCAGGAACCGGGAGGTGATGTACCGGTCCGACAGGGTGGCCGCGGCGACCAGCGCGCTGTCCGCGATCTGCACCTTGTGGTGGGCCTCGTAACGCCCCTTGAGCCCGCGCAGGATCGCGATGGTGTCCTCGACGGTCGGCTCGGCGACCAGCACCTGCTGGAAGCGCCGCTCCAGGGCGGGGTCCTTCTCGATCCGCTCGCGGTACTCGTCGAGCGTGGTCGCGCCGACCATGCGCAGCTCACCGCGCGCGAGCATGGGCTTGAGCATGTTCCCGGCGTCCATGGCGGAGTCCCCGCCGGCACCGGCGCCCACGACCGTGTGCAGCTCGTCGATGAAGGTGATGATCTGCCCGTCGGAGTTCTTGATCTCCGCGAGCACGGTCTTCAGCCGCTCCTCGAACTCGCCGCGGTACTTCGCCCCGGCGACCATGGCGCCCAGGTCGAGCGCGACGAGCCGCTTGTTCTTCAGCGACTCCGGCACGTCCCCCTTGACGATCCGCTGGGCGAGCCCCTCCACGACGGCGGTCTTGCCGACGCCGGGCTCGCCGATGAGGACGGGGTTGTTCTTGGTGCGCCGGGAGAGCACCTGCACGACCCGCCGGATCTCCTGGTCCCGCCCGATGACGGGGTCGAGCTTGCCCTCCCGGGCGGCGGCGGTGAAGTCGGTCCCGAACTTCTCCAGCGCCTTGTACTGCCCCTCGGGGTCGGCGGTGGTGACGCGGCGCCCGCCGCGGGCCTTCTGAAAGGCCTCCAGCAGCTTCTTCGCGGTGGCACCCTGCTGGGCGAGCACCTCACCCGCCTGGCCGCCCTTGGCGGCGATACCGACGAGCAGGTGCTCGGTGGAGAGGTACTCGTCCCCCAGCTCCTTGGCCCGCGCCTGCGCGTCCGCGATCACGGCGAGCAGCTCGCGGTTGGGCTGCGGGGGCGCGACCGTGGACCCGGTCACGCTGGGCAGCGCGGCGAGCGCCTTCTCGGCGCCGGCCCGCACGGAGGCCTGGTCGGCGTCGACGGCCGCCAGCAAGTCGATGATGTTCTCGTTCTCCTGCCCCTGGAGCAGAGCGAGGAGCAGATGGGCGGGCGTGAGGTCCGCATGCCCCTCGGTCAAGGCCCGGTTACTGGCCGCGTTGATCGCGTCCCGGCTCCTGTTGGTCAGCTCGGCGTCCACGTTGGCGTTCTCCTCCTGGCGTCAGCGTCTCAGCGTCTCCCATTACTGACTGAGTCAGCGTACACAAAGTTGAGTCTATTCCACTCAAGGTAGTCCGGGGAGGCTTGGGGCGGCTAGGTTCCGGGCCATGGCGGCATACCCCCAGGATCCCGGCGCGCCGGACGCGCCGTACCTCACCTTCTGGCAGGAGAGACACCTGTGCACCCTGACGACCCTGCGCCCGGACCTCACCCCGCACGTCGTACCCGTCGGAGTGACATACGACCCTGAGGCGCGGCTTGCTCGGGTGATCACGAACAAGTCCAGCGCGAAGGTGGGCCATGTCCGGGCCGCCGGCCCGGACGGCGCCCGGGTCGCGGTCTGCCAGGTGGACGGACGGCGATGGGCAACGCTGGAGGGCCTGGCGCACGTCCGGAACGACCCCGAGCGGGTCGCGGAGGCGGTGCGCCGGTACGCGGAGCGGTACGGGCGCATGCCGCGGCCGAATCCCGACCGCGTGGTGATCGAGATCGAACTGACGCGGGCGATGGGACAGGGGTGAACCCGAGTGGGCCCTGGGACGGGATTCCCGGGGTCCGGGTTCCAGGTGGCCGGATACCGGGTGACCGGTTTCGGCCACCGCAGGAACAGGGGGATACGAGGAAATGTCCCCCGGAAACTGCAGCGGCGTCACCGTGTTCAGGTCACGGTGACGCCGCTGCGGGGGGAAGCACCTGAGCGATCTGTTACGACGGGGGAATCGCGTCAGGCACTGCGGGGGGTGGCTGAGATGGTCCTTGGGGCCGGGGCCTCCGGTTCCACCAGGCGGTGGTCGCGCTGATCAAGATTGACAAAGATCATTCCGTACCGGATGGCGCACCTGACGGGTTGCGGCGCCCCCCGAGGCCGTCGCAGACACCGGTAAGCCCGCACGTCCTCGTCCTCGTCCCGCGTGACGACCACCGGCTCTCCGAAGACGGTCACCATCAACGAGTCACCGGAGTGGGGGATCGCGGTGACCAGGTCGATGAAGTGCCAGCCGGAGCGGTAGGCGGTGGCCATTTCTCGGCGGAAGGAGCGGTCGTCGGGTGGGGTGGTCATGCCGACCCCTGCTCGCCGCTGCTCGCCACGGCGTTGGCCGGCCACGAACTGTCCTTGGCGATCGTGACAGTCTGGGACTGGGTGGGCCAGCTACTGTCCGCTCGCGAGTCGCTCTTCGCTTCCGAGAGGCCACTCAGGACTCCGAAGGCCACAACGGTGGAGAAGGCGGCGACAAGAATCGAGCGAAGCATTCTGTTCCGCATAGTCGGCTTCGTCCTCACTTGAAGGTCCCCTCTTCCCCCGTCGAGTAAGACGATGGCTCATTCGGGCACTTCATGGCCACACGATCGGTGCATCATGTTCCTGCATGTTCAGGACCCTGGGGGGTGGAGATTTGGTGACGAATCAGACTAAAGCGATACATCCCCATGCGATGACCGAGATGTGCGCGGAAGGTGGCCGACTCTATGCGAACGCGCTGCGCACGGGGCGTATCGCACGCATCGACGTGGAGTCCGTCCCCTGCCTGATGGAGTTCGCTCTGCTCTACCCGGACGCCGACGACCCGAACTGGCTGCGTCCCGTTCCGGCGTCGGTCGCTCTGGCTCAGCGGCTCAATCCCATCGAGCGGGAGATCTCCGACCGCAGGCGGCTGTCCGTCGAGCTGGCCGACGCACTCCAGCCATTCATGGACCTCAGCGCTCAGGTGACGGGGGGCACGCACTCCATCACCGTGCTGGAGGGCGGGGAGCGGATCAACGCCGCCCTCAACCTGGCCACGGCCCAGTGCCAGACCGAAATGCTCACGGTCCAGCCGAGCAACCGCATCTCGGAGAGCAGCTTGTTGCAGGGTCTGGAGCGGGACCGTCCACTGATCGAACGCGGCGTGCGCATAAGGACCCTCTATCAGCACACGGTGCGCCACAACCCGGGCAAGCTTGCCTATGTCGCCCAGCTCTCGGACGGCAAGGTGGAGTACCGCACCATCGACGAACTGGTCGAGCGCCTGATCATCTGCGACGAGTCGGTCGCCTTCATCCCCACCCGCGACGACCAGCAGGTGGCCCTGGAGCTGCGCCAGCCCGGACTCATCCGCTACCTGATCAAGGTCTTCGAGTTCATGTGGAGCCGCGCGGTTCCGCTGACCGAGCACGCGCCCTACGAGACCGCGCCCGACGGCATCACGGAGATCCAGCACTCCATCGCGAAGCTCCTCGTGGAGGGACACGTCGACGAGGCGATCGCCCGCCGGCTGGGCATGAACGTGCGCACCTGCCGAGCCCACATCGCCAAGCTGGCCACCGCCCTGGGCAGCGGGAGCCGGGCTCAACTCGGCTTCCTCATCGCGCAGTCCGGAATCCTCGACAACGAGAGCTGAGCGACGGGAGTGCGGTGAGGAATCGGTTCGGGCTCAGCCGGTTCGGTCTCAACCCGGCTGTCTCACCGGCCGGTCGAGGACTCCTGACCGGGTAGACCGGGCACCCGGGGAACCCCCGCCACGCTGATCACCGCGGCCCCCGACGACGACGCCCGCGAGCGGTCCAGGCCCACCTGGGCGATACGGACGCCGAGTTGCGTACGGCTCGCCGCGCCCAGTGTTTCCGACAGGCGCGCGATGTGCGCACGGCACGTCCGTACGCTTATCCCCAGCCGCTCCGCGATCACCGCGTCCTGGTGGCCCTCGGCGAGCAGCGCCGCGATGGACTGTTCACGGTGGGAAATGCCCTCGATGCCGGTGTCGGGCAGGGGCGCGGTCAGCGGGATCGCGAGGCGCCACAGCCGCTCGAAGACCGTGACCAGATAGTTCACCAGCGCCGGATGCCGCAGCTCCAGCGCCATCGTGCGGTCGGCGTTCGCCGGGACGAAGGCCACCGTGCGGTCGAAGAGGATCAGCCGGTCGATCACCTCGTCCAGCGTGCGGGCCTCCACCGAATCGCCCATCAGTTCAAGGTAGTTCAGCAGTCCCTGACCGTGCCGCGCCACGTGCGTGTACAGGTCGCGCATCCGCACGCCCCGCCCCCGCAGCTCCATCGCCCGGTGCAGCCCCTCCGTCAGCTCGTGCTCGGGACGGATGCCGCCCGGCTGCACGGTCAGTACCTGGCTGGTGCACGCCTGCGTCGCCTCGTCCAGCGCGCCCTGGATGCGCGCGTCACCGTCCAGGACCCGGATCGCCGTACCCTCGACGCCGGACGCCTGCGGCAGCTGCGGCCCGAGCCCGGCGTACCACTCGAACGCCGCCACCGCCGAGCCCATCCGCCGCTGGCTCGCGCTGACCTCGTCGTACACCCCGCGCAGCAGCCGTGTCATGACCTCCTGCGGGGCGGTCGGCACCAGCCAGTCCATGTCGTCGGGGTCGGGATGCAGCAGCGCCAGGTCCAGCAGGCAGGGCACCGGCTCCGCATCCCGGCGCGGCACGCGACCGCGCCGTACGGCCCGGGAGTACACGCGGTCCCCGGCGTCGCACAGTCGGTCGGCACCGTGGGGATGCTCCTCGGTCCCGTGCCCGGCCATCGCCCCATCCACCCCCGGTTCTTGCCTTTCGCCGGCTCGCTCACCTCCGGAGCGCGGTGTCGACCTCTGCCGGGACACCCGGGCCGGGCGTGGCCCTGGTCGACAGGCCCACCGTGCTCGGCCCGTCGGGCCTACGGTTCGCTCGCGCTTCCGCAGCGCAACTATGCGCGGACCGGCCGTGCTCCGCAACACGGCTCCCGCCGGGACGGCCGCCGTAAAACACCGTTACGCCCCGGTATTTCCCGGCCTCCGTCCGTCGGGTTGCAACAAGCTGGGGGTGTCATCCCGGCCTTTGCGCTGTGCGCTGCAAAGCACGCCGGCCGACCGGGCGGGCCGCGTCACACTCGCGAACGCCGTCGGGAACGGCGTCGTCGACGACAAGCCCCCCACCCCCGAGTCGGCGACCTGATCCGGCACGACGCACTCGCAAAGCAGACCCTTCGCCACCGGCGACGGCGACGTCAACGCCCACCGGACAACGAGACAGGGCCCGCCGGTAGAACCGACGGACCCTGTCCGCTGAGCCGTGCCTGTGCCCTACTTGGTGAGCCCGGCCGCCGCGCACGCGGACTTGTACTCGCCCGCGCAGATCTCCGACAGATCGTAGATCCCGTCGGCGAGGACGGTCTGCTTGATGTTGTTCTCGGTCAGGGCGACCACCGGGACCAGCAGGGCCGGGATGTCCTTGGCGGTCGGGCTGTCGACCTGGTCCTGGGTGAGGGAGTCGAACTGGATGTCCTTGCCCTGAACCTTGGCCACGGCCATCTCCGCGGCGCTCTCGGCCTCCTGCGGATACGACTTGTACACGCTCATGTACTGCTCGCCGCTCAGGATCCGCTGGACGGCGTCCAGTTCGGCGTCCTGTCCGGTGATCGGCGGCAGGTCGGTCACGCCCTCGGCCTGCAGGGCCTTGATGATGCCGCCGGCCATGCCGTCGTTGGCGGAGTAGACGCCCTTGATGTTGTTCGCGCCGATGGCCTTGATCGCCTCGGTCATGTTGGCCTGGGCGTTCTCCGGCTTCCAGTCCTTGGTGTCATACCTCTTGGCGATGTCCACCGAGCCGTTGAGCTCGGAGAGGGCGCCCGCCTTGAACTGCTTGGCGTTCGGGTCGGTGGGCGACCCGTTCATCATGACGATCTTGTCGGACGAGTCGACGTCCGGGCCCATGGCCTCCATGAGGGAGCGGCCCTGCACCTCGCCGACCAGTTCGTTGTCGAAGGAGACGTACGCGTCGATCGGGCCCTCGGCCAGGCGGTCGTAGGCGATGACCGGAATGCCGGCGTCCTTGGCCTTCTGCACGCCGTCGGCTATCGCGTGGGCGTCCACGGCGTCCAGCAGGATCACGTCGACCTGGTCGTTGATCATCTGCTGGAGCTGGTTCGCCTGCTTCTTGGCGTCTGCGTCCGCGTTGCGGTAGTCGACCTGGCCCTGTTTGTCGGTGAGCTCCGCGACCTTGTTCTTGATGATGGGGTAGTCGAACTTGTCGTAGCGCGTGTTCGCCGTCTCCGGCAGCAGCAGTCCCACGGTGACGTCGTCACCCTTGGTCGGGCTCGCCTCACTGCTGTCCCCGGTGACGCCCAGTGCCCCGCACGCTGCCAGCGAGAGGGTCATCGTGGACGCGGCGGCCACGGCGGTGGCGGTGCGGCGCAGGGGGCGCAAGGGACGCATAGAGGAGCTCACTTCTGGTGCCTTCGGGACACGGGCGCGCCATTGCGCCCAGATGACTGAAAAGCCAACGCGTCGACCGCCCCCAGCGTCAAGCGGAATCACTTAACGAGTGCGCAACACCACGCTCCGCTGATCATGTAAAGACATGGCGAAACATATCGCATCACCCGTTACACCCCCTCCACCGATCTTTCGATCGAACACGCTTCCAAGATCCGTACAACCAACCCCATTCGTCACGAGTCCTGTTCAGGACGACGCCCGCCTGTCGTCCCGCACTCGACCAGAGGATCGAATGAACCCAGCCAGACGCACGACCGCCGCAGCCGCGGCGACGGTCGTGCTCGCCACCACGGGCGCCCTGCTCACGACGACCTCCCCCGCGTCCGCCGCAGTGACCTGTACCTCGCCGGTCTTCAAGCGCCAGTTCTTCGCGAACACCACCTTTTCGGGCACCGCGAAGAGGACGGACTGCGACTCGGTCATCGACCAGAACTGGGGCACGGGTGCCCCCGCTTCCGGTCTCCCGAAGGACAACTTCTCCGTCCGCTGGACCCTGACCCGCGACTTCGGCTCCGGTGGCCCCTTCTCCTTCGCCGTCTCCTCCCAGGACGGCATCCGCGTCTACCTCGACGGCTCCCGCAAGGTCGATATCTGGAAGAACGTGTCGACCACCGCGAAGAAGACGGTCAACGTCACCGTCCCGGCCGGCAAGCACACCCTGCGCGTCGACCACGTCAACTGGACCGGCACGGCCAACGTCAAGTTCGCCTACACGCCCCGCACTTCGGCGACCGTCGACAAGGTCAGGCCGCTCGCGCCGACCGGCACTTCGGTCTCGTACGACAGGGCCACGGGCAAGGCGAAGCTGACCTGGGCGAAGAACAAGGAGATGGACCACGCGGGTTACCGCGTCCACCGCCGCCTCAAGGGCGCCACCTTCGGGAGCACCCCGCTCGCGACGACCACCTCCACCACCTACACCGACAGCACCCTGCCGGTGACCGGCGCGACCTACTTCTACGAGATCCGCGCCCACGACAGGGCCGGCAACGAGTCGGCCGGTACGGCGGACCAGGCCGTCACCACCGTCGACCGGGTCGCGCCCGGCGTGCCCACCATCACGGGTGCGACCGGCGAGGTGACCCCGGCCGGGGGCACGGGCGGGCTGCTGGTCGAGTGGGACGAGGTCGCGGACGCGGCGACGTACCGCGTCTACCGGGCGACGAGCCGCAACGGCACGTACACCGAGGTCGCGAGCACGGACCGGCTCTCCCACCTGGACACCTCGGCCGCCGAGGGCACCGTGTACCACTACCGGGTGTCGGCCGCCGACGCGGCGGGCAATGCGTCCGCCCGGTCCGCGACGCAGTCCGGCAAGATCTGGGACAACGATCCGCCGCCGCTCGTCACCGGGCTGAGCGTCACCCCGACCGAGTACGGCTTCCAGCTGGACTGGGACAGGAGCCCGGCCAGGGATCTGCGGCACTACACGGTCCACTGGGGCGAGCTCGCGGGCGACGAGGGCGAACAGGTCTGCTACGGCAGCCTGGTGGACCACGTCTCCCCCTCCGAGACCTCCTACGCGTACACCACGCGCCCGGACGGTGACGAGGTCTGCTTCTTCGTCGACGCCGTGGACGACGAGGGGAACTCCGCCATCAGGTGGAGCGACGATCCGGTCGAGGCCGTGCGCGCGACGGAGCTCGACATGACGCCGAGCGTGCCGACGCCCGACGGCTCGCCGCTGCGTCTGACGGCTTCGGGTGCCGAGGGCGACGAGGGCAACCAGCTCGTGTGGTCCGGGCTCGGCGCGGGCGAGGAAGAGTCCGCCGACCCGGCGCAGAGCTTCCGCGTCCACCGGTGGAACCCCGCCTCAGCCACGTACGAGAAGATCGCCGAGCTCCCGGCCGGGGCCTTCACCTACTTCGACAAGGGCGCCCGGCGCGGCACCACGTCCTTCTACTGGGTCACGGGTGTGCAGGCCGACGGCACCGAGTCCGTCCCCGCGGGCGACTGGACGGTGACCGCACCCGCCGCCTGACCGACCCGACCGGAGCTGCGAAGATCATCCGCATGACCGTCATCACCGAAACCCTCGTCGAGGACAGCCAGTTCGGCACGCTGACCGTCCGTCTGGACACCGGGCGCGGCGAAGTCGTCGTCGAGGGCGCGGCGGTACCGCGGATCGTACTGAGCCGGTCCGTCGGCACCGAGGCCGAGGAGCACATCCCCGTCGGCACCCGGGCCGGCGACCGGCTCACGCTCACCGTGGACGGCGCGCAGGCGGACGTGCGCCCGGCGAAGGGGCGGCTGACCCGGCGTTCGTACGCGGTCGACGTCCGGCATGCCGGCCATGTCTGGCGGCTGCTACCCGACTCCGTGCCGGACAGTCTGCTCCTGCGCGACGGGCGGCCCCTCGGTGAGTTCACCTCCCAGGGCAACGGCGAGGTCTCCGCCGAGTGGCGCGCGGACGCGGCCCCCGAGGCCATGGACGTGAGCCTCGGACACGCCCTCGCAGCCGGATTCGGCACGGGGGCGCAGCCGATGTGGATGCTGGTCGTGGATGCGATCGGGGATCTGATTCCCTGACGCGGTGCCGGCATGGGAAAGGGGCCCGGAGAGTTCTCCGGGCCCCTTTCCGCTGCGTGCCGCTAGTCCTTGGCCTTCTTCGGCCGCCACACCACCAGCGCGCTGGTCTGCTGCACCTCCTGGTACGGCACCAGATCGCGGCGGTACGACGCGTGCACCGCCGCCTCGCGCTGCTGCATCGCCGCGGCGGCCCCTTCGACGGCGGCCTGGAGTTCGGCCACCCGGGACTGGAGCGCGGCGACCTGGTTCTCCAGTTCGATGATGCGCTTGATGCCGGCGAGGTTGATGCCCTCGTCCTGCGACAGCTGCTGGACGGTGCGCAGCAGTTCGATGTCACGGGCCGAGTAACGGCGCCCCCGGCCCGCGGTGCGGTCCGGAGACACCAGGCCCAGGCGGTCGTACTGGCGCAGGGTCTGCGGGTGCAGGCCGGACAGCTGGGCCGCCACCGAGATGACGTAGACCGGGGTCTCCTCGGTCAGTTCATACGGGTTGCGTCGACGACCGTCCATCTGACTCATGCTCCCTTCGCGGCCTGGAACAGCTCCGCACGCGGATCCTCACCCGCGGTCGCCTCGCGATACGCCTCGAGCGCGTCACGAGCCTTCCCCGTCAGGTCCTTCGGAACACTCACCTCGACGGTGACCAGAAGGTCGCCGCGGGTGCCGTCCTTGCGGACCGCGCCCTTGCCCCGCGCCCGCATGGTGCGGCCGTTGGGTGTGCCGGGCGGCAGTTTCAGGGTGACCGGCGGTCCGCCCAGGGTGGGGACCCTGACCTCGCCGCCGAGGGCCGCCTCCGTGAAGGTCACGGGGACGGTCACCGTGAGGTTGTCCTCCTTGCGGCCGAACACCGGGTGCGCGTCGACGTGCACGGTGACGTACAGGTCGCCGGAGGGGCCGCCGCGCTCGCCGGGTGCGCCCTTGCCGCGCAGGCGGATGCGCTGGCCGTCCGACACCCCGGCGGGGATGCGGACCTGCATGGTGCGCGAGGACTTGGCCCGGCCGCTGCCCTTGCACTCCATGCAGGGGTGCTCGGCCATCAGACCGCGCCCCTTGCAGTCCGGGCACGGGTCGGTGAGGGAGAAACCACCGCCCGAGCCCCGCGCCACCTGGCCGGTACCGACGCAGGTCGGGCACACCCGCGGTGTGCCGTTCTTGTCGCCGGTGCCCGCGCAGGCCTTGCACGGTGACTGCGAGGACATCCGCAGCGGGACCGTCGCACCCTCGATCGCCTCGGTGAAGCTGAGGTTGACCTCGGTGTCGATGTCCTGGCCGCGCCGGGGCTGGGTACGGGTCGTCCCCGTGCCGCCGCGGTTGAACAGGCCCCCGAAGACGTCGCCGAGTCCGCCGCCGAAGCCGCCGGCTCCTCCTTGGCCGCCGCCGCCCTGGGCGCCGCCTCCGAAGAGGTCGCCCAGGTCGAAGTTGAAGGAGCCGCCCGCGCCGCCCGGCCCCGGGCGGAAGCCGCCGTTGCCGAACAGGGCGCGAGCCTCGTCGTACTCCTTGCGCTTCTTGGGGTCGCCGAGGACGTCGTTCGCCTCGGAGATCTCCTTGAAGCGCTCCTCCGCCTTGGCGTTGCCCTTGTTGGCGTCCGGGTGGTTCTCGCGGGCGAGCTTGCGGTACGCCTTCTTGATCTCGGCCTCGGTGGCGTCCTTGGGGACGCCGAGGACCTTGTAGAAGTCCTTCTCGATGAAGTCCTTGGTGCTCATCCTCGACGTGCCCCCTTCCCGTAGTCCCTCGTCAGTTCAACGTCAGCCCTCGTCCGGGCCACCGCTCTCCTTGTCGTCGGCCGCCTCGGCAGACTCCTCCTTGACGGTCTGCGCGCCCGGCTGGGGCTCGGCGACGGCCACCCGCGCGGGGCGGATGGTGCGCTCGCCGATGCGATACCCGGGCTGCAGGATCGCCACGCAGGTCGTCTCGGTGACGTCCGGCGCGTAGGAGTGCATCAGGGCCTCGTGGATCGTCGGGTCGAAGGGCTCGCCCTCCTTGCCGAACGCCTGCAGTCCCATCTTCGCCGCGACGGTCTCCAGCGACTCCGCGACGGACTTGAATCCGCCGACGAGCTCGCCGTGTTCACGCGCGCGGCCGATGTCGTCGATCACGGGCAGGAGCTCGGTCAGGAGGTTCGCGATGGCGATCTCCTTGACCGTGATCCGGTCCCGCTCCACGCGGCGGCGGTAGTTCTGGTACTCGGCCTGGAGCCGCTGGAGGTCCGCCGTGCGCTCGCCGAGCGCCGTACGCACCTGGTCCAGCTGGGCCACCAGGCCCGGGTCTGCTGCTCCGTCCCCGGCCGGGGCCGCCCCTTCCTGAGGGGCGGCCTTCGACTCGGCGTCGTCAGGGGTCGCGCCGGAGGGGACGTCGGGCTTCTCCTCGAAGCCCGGGGTCTCCTCCGTCATTACGCGGCACCGTCCTTGCGCTCGTCGTCCACGATCTCGGCGTCGACGACGTCGTCGTCAGCGGCCTTGCCGCCCGGGGCAGCGCCCTCCGGACCGCCGGCAGCGCCCTGCGCGGCCTGGGCGTCGGCGTACATGGCCTGGCCGACCTTCTGCGAGACCGCGGCGACCTTCTCGGTGGCGGTGCGGATCTCGGCGGTGTCCTCGCCCTTGAGCGCGGTCTTCAGCTCCTCGACGGCGGCCTCGACCTCGGTCTTGACCTCGCCGGGGACCTTGTCCTCGTTGTCCTTGAGGAACTTCTCCGTCTGGTAGACGAGCTGCTCGCCCTGGTTGCGGGACTCGGCGGCCTCGCGGCGGGCGTGGTCCTCCTCCGCGTACTTCTCGGCCTCTTCGCGCATCCGGTTGACCTCGTCCTTCGGCAGCGAGGAGCCACCGGTGACGGTCATCTTCTGCTCCTTGCCCGTGCCGAGGTCCTTCGCGGTCACGTGCATGATGCCGTTGGCGTCGATGTCGAAGGCGACCTCGATCTGCGGGACACCGCGCGGGGCCGGCGGCAGACCGGTCAGCTCGAACATGCCGAGCTTCTTGTTGTACGCCGCGATCTCGCGCTCGCCCTGGTAGACCTGGATCTGCACGGACGGCTGGTTGTCCTCGGCCGTCGTGAAGATCTCGGACCGCTTGGTCGGGATCGTGGTGTTGCGCTCGATGAGCTTGGTCATGATGCCGCCCTTGGTCTCGATACCGAGGGACAGCGGGGTCACGTCGAGGAGCAGGACGTCCTTGACCTCACCCTTGAGAACACCGGCCTGCAGGGCGGCGCCGATGGCGACGACCTCGTCCGGGTTGACGCCCTTGTTGGCGTCCTTGCCGCCGGTCAGCTCGCGCACCTGCTCGGCGACGGCGGGCATACGGGTGGAGCCACCGACGAGGACGACGTGGTCGATCTCGTTGATGGAGACGCCGGCGTCCTTCATGACGTTGAAGAACGGGGTCTTGCAGCGCTCCAGAAGGTCCGCGGTCAGCTGCTGGAACTGAGCCCGGGTGAGCTTCTCGTCCAGGTGCAGCGGGCCCTCGGCGGAGGCGGTGATGTAGGGCAGGTTGATCGAGGTCTCGGTGGACGAGGACAGCTCGATCTTGGCCTTCTCGGCAGCCTCACGCAGACGCTGGAGAGCCATCTTGTCCTTGGCGAGGTCCACGCCGTGACCGGACTTGAACTGCTGGACCAGGTAGTCGACGACGCGCTGGTCCCAGTCGTCACCACCGAGGTGGTTGTCACCGTTGGTGGCCTTCACCTCGACGACGCCGTCGCCGATCTCCAGGAGGGACACGTCGAAGGTGCCGCCACCGAGGTCGAAGACGAGGATCGTCTGGTCGTCCTTGTCGAGGCCGTACGCGAGCGCGGCCGCGGTGGGCTCGTTGACGATGCGAAGGACGTTCAGACCGGCGATCTCGCCGGCCTCCTTCGTCGCCTGGCGCTCGGAGTCGTTGAAGTACGCCGGGACGGTGATGACCGCGTCGGTCACCTTCTCGCCCAGGTAGGACTCGGCGTCCCGCTTCAGCTTCTGCAGGATGAAGGCGGACATCTGCTGCGGGTTGAAGGGCTTCCCGTCGAGCTCCGTCTTCCAGTCGGTGCCCATGTGGCGCTTCACGGACCTGATGGTCCGGTCCACGTTGGTGACCGCCTGGCGCTTGGCGACCTCGCCGACAAGCACTTCGCCGTTCTTCGCGAAGGCGACGACGGACGGCGTGGTCCTGGCACCCTCGGCGTTGGTGATGACGGTGGGCTCGCCGCCTTCGAGAACGCTGACGACGGAGTTAGTCGTGCCCAGGTCGATGCCGACCGCACGTGCCATGGTTGATTCCTCCAGCTGACTTGAGTGGAACGGACTCAAGTGTGCATGACGGCTCGCAACCGGTCAACAGAGCTGAGTCGACCCCACTCAACTCTTATCCGTTCCTTACACGCAACTGGGCTCCGACCTGCGACGATGTGGCCTGCGCGGGCGGGCGAACAGCACCCCCCACGGGAAAAGAGGGGTGACGCCGAGACCCGTACGGCTTGATGTGCAGCATCGCGAATACGGTGACGAGGGCACCCACTCCCACCCAGAACGCCCCGGACGGCGCCATCCATCCCATGTGCACGAGGACGCCGACGAGCACTCCGGAGAAGCCCGCGACCCCCAGCAGGACCGTCCCACCCTGCGGGGTGAGTCCGACCCGGCGCAAACGATGGGCGAAATGGTCGGGCCCGCCCCGCAGCAGGGGCCGTCCGGCCAGCCGCCGGGACAGCGCCACGAGGAGTACGTCGGCGGTGGCGAAGGAGGTGAGCGAGTAGAGCACGGCCGCGCTCGACACGGGGTCGTGCCCGGCCCGGGTGATGACGGCGGACGCGGCCAGCACGAACCCGACGAACAGGGACCCGCACGCCCCGAGCCCGATCCGCGCGGGATGCCAGTTGTGCATGAGGAACCCGGTCAGGGCGGCCGCCAGCACACTGAGCAGCACCGCGAGTTCGTCCATCACCTCGGCCGCCGCGCAGATACCGACGCCGAATGCGGTGAGCACCCCGACGGTGCCGGCCAGTGCGTCCGCATGGTCGAGCGCCTTGAACCCGATGGCCACGAGAACGATCCAGCCGATGGCCACCAGCCCCAGCAGGATCCCGGTGTCGCCGTACGGCACCACGCAGGCCGCCGCCACCGCCGTACCGCCGATCAGGAACCGCGCCTTCACCCGCCGTACGTCGGCGACCAGCCCGAGCGCGGCGACGGCACCCGCGGCGACCACCAGCCGCATGATCTCCGAGCCCAACGGGGCGAACCGGGTCCACTCCCCGGCGGCGGCCACCAGGCAGGTCACGAGCGCGACGGCGACACCGCCGAGCAGGGGCGTCGGCCGCTGGCGCCGGCGGTCGAGGATGCCGAAGCGCAGGGCTGGCAGCCGGAGCAGCGCCGCGAGCAGGGCGGCGAGCAGCAGGGCGGTGGTGGCGGCGGCGATCCCGTAAAGCACGGGGATAGGTTAGTGCCGTATATACCATTTCGGGATGAATAACACGATCGGTTCTTAAGGCAACCCTCAGCGACTCACATCACTCCGTGCCTGGCTACAGTGCGGCGGAGGATGCGGGTAGTCTCAGAGGACTACATAAGTTACCGCTTAGTAATGTCGAGGACACCCTCGAACCACCCCCTCGCAGGCCCGAGGAGCCCCGAAATGCAACTCGCCGCGATCATCGTGTCGCTGGTGCTGACCGTGGTCGGCGTTGCGCTGCTCGCACGCGCCATCGGCCAGTTCGTCCGGTACTTCAAGCTCGGCCAGCCGGTGCCGGCCGGCAGCCGGACCGACAACCCCTACGCGCGCAGCGTGACGCTCGTGCGGGAGTTCCTCGGCCACACCCGGATGAACCGGTGGGGCATCGTCGGAGTCGCCCACTGGTTCGTGGCGGTCGGCTTCCTGACGCTGCCACCGACCCTCGCCCAGGCATTCGGTCAGCTCTTCCAGGCCGACTGGACGCTGCCGATCATCGGCGGCTTCCTGCCGTTCGAGCTGTACATCGAGTTCATCGGTGTGATGACGATCCTGGGCATCGCGGTGCTCATGGTGATCCGCCTGCTCAGCCTGCCCTCGCGCGCGGGCCGCAAGTCCCGCTTCGCGGGCTCGAAGTCCGGGCAGGCGTACTTCGTCGAGTACGTCATCCTCACGATCGGCCTCGCGATCTACGTGCTGCGCGGCCTCGAGGGCGCGATCCACCACGTGGAGCACTACGAGGCCGCGTACTTCGCCTCGTACCCGCTGGTCCTGGCCTTCAAGGGCCTGAGCCTGTCCACGCTCCAGACGCTGATCTACTTCACCGCGATGGTGAAGATCAGCACCTCGTTCATCTGGATGATCGTGGTCTCGCTCAACACCAACATGGGTGTGGCCTGGCACCGTTTCCTGGCGTTCCCGAACATCTGGTTCAAGCGCGAGGCGACCGGCGGGACGGCCCTCGGCGGCCTCCAGCCGATGACCTCCGGCGGCAAGCCGATCGACTTCACCGACCCCGGTGACGACGACGTCTTCGGTGTCTCCCAGGTCGAGCAGTTCTCCTGGAAGGGCCTGCTGGACTTCTCCACCTGCACCGAGTGCGGCCGCTGCCAGTCGCAGTGCCCCGCCTGGAACACGGGCAAGCCCCTCTCCCCCAAGCTGCTGATCATGTCGCTGCGCGACCACGCGCACGCCAAGGCGCCGTACCTGCTGGCCGGCGGCGGCAAGACCATGGAGGGCGAGGAGAAGGCGTCCGAGGAGCAGCTGAAGGACGTCCCCGCGGCCGCCCTCGCGGAAGCCGAGCGTCCGCTGATCGGCAGCGCCGAGGAGAACGGCGTCATCGACCCGGACGTCCTGTGGTCCTGCACCACCTGCGGCGCCTGCGTCGAGCAGTGCCCGGTGGACATCGAGCACATCGACCACATCGTCGACATGCGCCGCTACCAGGTGATGATCGAGAGCGCGTTCCCGTCCGAGGCGGGCACGATGCTCAAGAACCTGGAGAAGAAGGGCAACCCCTGGGGCCTGGCGAAGAAGCAGCGCCTGGAATGGCTCAAGGAAGTCGACTTCGAGGTACCGGTCGTCGGCAAGGACATCGAGGACCTCACCGAGGTCGAGTACCTCTACTGGGTCGGCTGCGCCGGCGCCCTGGAGGACCGCGCCAAGAAGACCACCAAGGCCTTCGCGGAGCTGCTGCACATGGCGGGCGTCAAGTTCGCCATCATGGGCGGCGACGAGAAGTGCACCGGTGACTCCGCCCGCCGCCTCGGCAACGAGCCCCTGTTCCAGGAGCTCGGCATGGAGAACGTCATGGCCCTGAACATGGCGTTCGGCGAGGAGATGGACGACGACGGCAAGGTGACCGAGGAGTCCCGCAAGCCCAAGTCGGCCAAGAAGATCGTCGCCACCTGCCCGCACTGCCTCAACACGATCGGCAACGAGTACCCGCAGATCGGCGGCGACTACGAGGTCATCCACCACACCCAGCTGCTGCAGCACCTGGTGGACGAGGGCAAGCTGGTCCCGGTGACCCCGGTCGAGGGCATCATCACCTACCACGACCCCTGCTACCTGGGCCGCCACAACAAGATCTACACGCCCCCGCGCGAGATCATCGCCAGCGTCCCGGGCATCCGCAACGAGGAGATGCACCGCCACAAGGAGCGCGGCTTCTGCTGTGGCGCCGGTGGTGCGCGGATGTGGATGGAGGAGCGGATCGGCAAGCGCATCAACAACGAGCGCGTCGACGAGGCTCTCTCGGTGAACCCGGACATCGTCTCGACGGCCTGCCCGTTCTGCCTGGTCATGCTCACGGACTCCGTGAACGGCAAGAAGAACGACGGCACGGCCAAGGAGTCCATCCAGGTCGTCGACGTCGCCCAGCTGCTGCTGGAGTCGGTCAAGACCCCGGTCCCGGACGACGAGCCCCCGGCGGGCACCGCCGAGGCGGAGAGCGAGCCGGAGCCCCAGCCGGTCAAGTAGGAACCGCCACGGCAATCCCTACGGCAGTCCGACGCCCCCACGCCCCGCAGGGCCTGGGGGCGTCGCCGTACGCTCGACAGTTGTACTTTTGCGGCAGAACCCGCTCCGGAAGGACCACCTCGTGATCATCTTCGGCACCAAGGGCTACCTCTACCAGCTGGCGATACTGACGCTGGTGTGCGGCCAGTGCGGCAACCCCTCCGCGCACACGCTGCGCAAGCGCGTCACGAAGTTCACGCTGTTCTTCGTGCCGCTGTTCCCCGTCTCGACCAAGTACGCGACGCAGTGCACGTTCTGCGGCGCGGAGCAGAAGGTGACCGGCGAGCAGGCGGAGCAGCTGCAGGCGCAGGCCGCCGCCGGCGGACAGCCCGGCACCCACGGCGGTCAGCACCCCTACGGGCAGCCGCAGCAGCCGTACCAGTCCTGAGCGGCCTACGGCTTCGGCTGCTTGGGTCCGTTCATCGCGTCGGCCGCGTGCCGGGGGCCGGGCCGTGACGAGAACTGTCCGACGAGTTCGCGAAAGCAGACCAGGGCGGTGATCGGCGGAATTCCGACGACCACCATCGCCAGCAGGGAATGCGCCGACTGGCCGATGCACAGCGCCACCGCGGTCCCGGAGGAGATCAGCATGACGGCCCAGGAACGCCGGGCCGTCCGACGCTGAACGGAAGCCCGCAGGATGGACAGACCCGCCAGCAGCCACGGTCCATAGACCGTCAATGGCCACCAATGGGCCAGATTCGGCGACACCACCAGCAGCGCGATGGAGCGCAGCTGATCGTACGAATACGAAATGGACCAGGTGAGCATCGTGACCGCACACAGGGTGATGAGTGTGACCAGGACCCCGACGGTGAAGATCTTTGGGTTTCCGGCAAGGATGTGATTGCTGGGCTGAGGCCGCTTTCGATGGACCGGCCGGGGCGGGGGCCTGTCACGGTGTGCCGGCGGCGGGGTCGGAGCAGGAGTGGGAACAGGAGCGGCGGAAAGATCCAGGCCCTGCGTCGTGTTCAGCATCTGGGCCAGCTCTTCGTCCAGATCCCAGCCGCCCGGCGACGAGATCGCCGCATCGGGGACATGCCAGAGGTTCTGCATGTCGAGCTGCTGAGTGTAAAGAGGCTGTTCGCCTACCGCGTCATAGTCGGCCCTCATCGCTAGAACCTTTCCCCTTCCATCGTGGCCCGGAGATATTCGCTCTCCATCCGGCTGATGGTTCTCAGAAAGTCCTCAAGCAGATCCGAGCAGTGCGTGATGCCTTCCGCAGTGGTCTGATCAGCTGCCTGAAGCGAGCGGAGCGTACGACCCTCAGCTGCATGTTTTTCATGCCAAGTCACGCCCACCTAACGAGTACCGCGCGGGGCAGGACATCTGGCATTCGGGGGAATATGCGTCAACGGTGATTATCTAAAATATCCAACGAAAATCTATGACGCGGTGTTATCGAGGGACTTACTATTACCGGCTCCATTGGTCCGGGCAGGTCACAGCCGACGCGTCGTCGGCGGCTCGGCGCCGCCTAGGCCAGTCCCGTCCCGGGCGGCGTCGGTGAGCCGGTCCCGCTCGACCCTTCACGTCGGCGAGTGCAGGGACCCGGGGGTTCGGGGGGTCACGACTGAGGGGCGGCCCCGTAGGTCCCGTACCGCGGAAGTCCCGCCGCCTCGAAGACGTGCACGGACAGTCCGCCGGCTGTCGTCTGCCGGCTGACGAGCCGTAGGCCCGCGGGGGCGCCGCCGTCCGGGAACAGGCGTCGGCCCTGACCGACCACGACCGGGGCGATCGCGAGCCGCAGCGTGTCGATCAGCCCGGCGGCCAGCAGGGACTGGGCGAGCCGCGCGCTGCCGTGGATCTGCAGCTCCCGGCCCGGACGTTGCTTCAACTCGGCCACCTGGGCGGGCACGTCACCGGACAGGATCGTGGTCGGATTCCAGTCGGCCCTGGTCAGGGTGTGGGTGGCCACGTACTTCGGGAGACCGTTCAGCGGCCCGGCGTTCGGGTGGTCGGTCATCTTCGGCCAGTCCCTGGCGAAGTTCTCGTAGGTACGCCGCCCGAACAGGAACCCGTCCGCCTCCCCGAGCCAGCCGCCGACCAGCCGCTCGAACTCCTCGTCCGCATACGGCACGAACCAGCCCCCCTGCGTGAACCCGTCACTGGTGTCCTCGTCCGGGGACCCGGGCCCCTGGGAGACACCGTCCAGCGACAGAAACTCCTGCACCGTCACCTTCATCGCACACACCGTTTCCACTCGGGGCCCTGGATGTCCTGTCCTGTCCGGGGCACGTCGGATCTCTGTACCCCCTTTGACCTTCCGCGGGGCGGGAACTCATCGACGGCTGCCGCCTCCTCCTTGCCGCACCTATCGATATTCAATAGATTTCCATCGTGGGACGATAGGAAGGACGACAGGG
The DNA here is from genome assembly GCF_053608645.1 of Streptomyces sp. NPDC055013. NCBI lineage: Bacteria > Bacillati > Actinomycetota > Actinomycetes > Kitasatosporales > Streptomycetaceae > Streptomyces > Streptomyces sp. NPDC055013. Next base: position 127,989 of record NZ_JBSGVW010000021.1, on the reverse strand, counting down.
ATGGGAAAGCTGACCGTGCTGGCACTGCGCGTCGTGCTCGCGATGTTGCTCGTCGGCTCGTTGTTCGTGCAGGCGGTGATGGTGCCGCTGATGGCCGGTGACCTGGAGGGGCTCCGCCCGGAGTACGCGTATCTGCGCGCCCCGCTGCTGACGCTCGTGTTCCTGGGCGTGCTGGCGGGCCAGGTGATCGTGGTCTGCGTCTGGCGGCTGGTGACGATGGTGCGCCGCGGGACGGTGTTCTCCCACGGCGCCTTCCGCTACGTGCACATCGTGATCGGTGCGATCGCGGCGGCCTCCCTCCTGGTGTTCTCGCTCGGTGTGCTCCTGGCCCCCGGCGAGGCCGTGGCTCCGGGTGTCGTCCTGCTGATCGGCGGGGTCGCCACGGCGGTGATGGGCGTGGCGCTCATCGTGCTCGTGCTGCGGATGCTGCTCGCCCAGGCCGTGGCGCGTGACGTCGAGGCGACGGCGATGCAGGCCGAGTTGGAGGCCGTGATCTGATGCCGATCGTCGTCGACATCGACGTGATGCTGGCCAAACGGAAGCTGTCCGTGGGCGAGTTGGCCGACCGCGTCGGCATCACCCCCGCCAACCTGGCCGTACTCAAGAACGGCCGTGCCAAGGCCGTGCGTTTCACCACCCTCGAGGCCCTCTGTGAGGTGCTCGAATGCCAGCCGGGGGACCTGCTGCGCTGGGAGGGGAACGGAGCGACGGACCTCTGAGGCCGGCCGGAGCCCTGCGCGATAGCGTGCCGATCATGGCGGACTGGGGGCTTCGGCCGGCGTCGGCGGACGACGTCGAGGCGGTGGCCGCCTTGCGTGCCGTGGTGCTGCGGGCGGATCTGGAGCGGCTCGGACGGTACGACGAGCGGCGGGTGCGGCAGCGGCTGCGGGACGGATTCGATCCGGCGCACACCTGGGTGATCGAGGCGGGCGGCGCCTTTGCCGGCTGCGTGGCGCTGCGACCGGCCGAGGACGGTCGGCGGCCGCAGCGGCGGCAGGAGCTGTGGCTGGAGCACTTCTACCTGGCCCCGCCTCTTCAGGGCCGGGGTATCGGTTCAGGCGTGCTGCGCGAACTGCTGGAGCGGTGTGACCGCGACGGCGTCCTCGTCCGGCTGAACGTCCTGCAGGGCAGCCCGGCCCGGCGGCTGTACGAGCGGCACGGGTTCACGGTCGGGTCCGAGGACGCGGTGGACGTGTTCATGGTGCGCGAGCCGAACGGAGCGCCCGGGGCGAACGGTCAGGAGAGCCAGTCGCTGTAGCGGGTGGGGGCGAGGTGGGCTTCCTTGTCGGTGAGGACGTCGCCCTTGACGACGGCGAACATACCGGCGGTGGGGTCGGTGACGACCGTACGGCTGTCTCCCTTGTGGGCCAGAGTCGCACGGCCCAGCTCGTCCAGGGTGAAGACCTCGGGCCCGCCGATGTTGCGAATGCCGTTCAGCGGGGCGCCCACGGCAACGTCCGTCACCGCCCTCGCCACGTCCTTGGCGGCGATCGGCTGGATCGGCGTGGCGGGCAAGCGGACGGTGTCGCCGTCGGCCGTCCAGGACATGACGGCGTCCATGAACTCCATGAACTGGGTGGCCCGCACGATCGAGTAGGGGATCGGCCCGGCCGCCAGCACGCTCTCCTGGAGGGACTTGGCCCGGTAGTAGTCCAGCTCGGGCACCTGGTCCACGCCGACGATCGAGAGGATGACGAAGTGGCCGGCGCCGCCCTTGCCGGCCGCGGCCAGCAGGTTGTCCATCGAGGTCCGGAAGAAGGCCGGGGAGGCCTCGTCGAAGGTCGGGGAGTTCGTCAGGTTGACGACGACTTCGGCCCCCGCCACCGCCTCGTCCAGCCCCTGGCCGGTGATGACGTCGACGCCGGTGGACTGCGAGTGCGGCACCGCCTCGTGCCCGACGGCGTTCAGATTGCTGACGACCTGCGACCCGATGAGGCCGGTACCGCCGATGACCGCGAACTTCATGAGATGCCTTTCGTCGCGAGCGTCTTTGCAATGTGGCATGTGCAGAACTAGGTGGGCATGGCAAGAAAGCGCCGCCCGGCCGGCTGAACGCGGCTCCTGTCAGCAGCCGGGGACGAACGTGACCGTCTCCTCCAGCGGCGCCCGGCCCGTGCGCGCCTCCCGCACGGTGACGTCCTCGAACCCGATCGACATGCCGCAGAAGAGGATGAGCTCATCCGGCGGCGCCAGTACCTCCGCGACGGTCTTGCGGTACTTCGCCCACGCCATCTGCGCGCAGCTGTGCAGCCCCTCGGCGCGCAGCAGGAGCATGACGGTCTGCAGATACATGCCGACGTCGGACCACTGTGCCGACCCCATGTCACGGTCGAGGTAGCAGAACAGGGCGGCGGGCGCGCCGAAGCAGTCCCAGTTCGCGGCAGCGGCCCGCTGGCGCGCCTCCAGGTCCTCACGGGGGATGCCGAGTCCGCCGTACCGCTGCTCGCCGAAGGCGAATCGGCGTTCGCGGTAGGGGGACTTCAGATCGGGCGGGTACTGCTGGTACTCCGGCTCGTCCCAGGGATCGCCCGACACCACGCGTTCGCCGGCGCGCTTCTTGAGCCCGGCCAGCGGTGCGCCGGTCAGCACATACGCGTGCCACGGCTGGACGTTCGACGCCGAGGGGGTCCATGCCGCGGCGGTCAGCACCCGGGCCAGCACCTCCTTCGGGACCTGCCGGTCGGTGAACCCGCGCACTGCCCGTCGGCTCGTGACCGCCTCGTAGACGTCCAAGGTCGCCTGCCTCCTCTTTGCTCGGTGCGTCCGTCTCCGTTGCAGTCGCGACGGTATCATTCGATACCGTCTCGTGTTTAACTATGGTCGATCTCAAGCCATGTCCGTCAGCCCCTGGTGTCCCCGCCTCGGGCGCCCCCCTTGGAGAAAGCCCATGGCCACGCTGCTGCACATCGACTCGTCCGTACTCCCCGGCGAGGCGTCCTCGTCCCGTTCGGTCGCGGCCGCCTTCCGTACGGCCTGGCAGGAGCAGCACCCGGAGGGAGCGGTGATCTACCGTGACCTCGCCGCCGACCCCGTCCCGCACATCACGGCCGGCGCCTGGTCCGCCGGCTACACCACCCCGTCGGAGCGCACCACGGAGCAGTCCGCCGCGTTCGCCGCGCGGGTGCGGCTCATCGAGGAACTGGAGGCGGCGGACGCCGTACTGATCGGCGCCCCGATGCACAACTTCTCGGTCCCGTCGACCCTCAAGGCATGGCTGGACAACGTGATCCTCGTGGGCCGCACCGCGGGCGAGAACCCGTCCGCGCAGGGCACCCCGGTCACCGTCATCGCCAGCCGCGGCGGCTCGTACGCGCCGGGCACCCCGCGCGAGGGCTTCGAGTTCGTGCAGAACTACCTGGAGGCCGTCCTGAAGAGCACGCTCGGCCTGGACCTCGACTTCATCGTCCCGGAGCTCACCATGGCCCCCCGCAACCCGGCCATGTCCGAACTGGTCCCCCGCTACGAGGCCTCCCGTACGCGCGCCTTCGCGGACGCTGCCGCCAAGGCCAAGGAAGTCGCGGAGCGCGTCGCCGGGTGAGTGCCGCGTGCGTGCCGTGTGAGTGCTGGGGGAATGACCGGCGGACGGGCGCGCTGCGGTGCGCCCGTCCGCCCGTGCGCCCGGCGGACGGGTGCGCCGGTACGCTTACGCCTCGCCGTCCGCCGGATGGGCGAACCGGGTCAGCAGATCCCTCAGCTGCTCGGCCTCGCCCGGCCGCAGTCCGGCGACCAGGCGCTCGGCCCGCGGCTCCGCCGCCACATGGGCCGCGTCGAAGAGCTCCATGCCCTGCGGCGTGATCTCCACCGCCCGCACCCGCCGGTCTCCGTGCACGGCCTTGCGTACGGCCAGCCCCTTGCGCTCCAGGTCGTCCACGACCCGCATGATCCCGGCCTTGTCGGTCCCGGTGGCCGCCGCCAGGTCCCGCTGCACCGTGGGCCCGCGGTCCACCAGCACGATCAGCACGGCGAAATGCCGCAACTCGATGCCGAGCGGCCGGAGCGCCTCCGTCATCACCGTCTGCGCGCGCCAGTGCGCCCGGCGCAGCAACAGACCGAGAGCGAACGGCGACCCGTCACCGGGGCGGTCGGTCGCACGCGAGGCGGCGGGCACAGCGGGAACGTCGGCGGGCATGAGGCCACACTACAGCGACCGATTCACTCGAAACGGTATCAATCGAAACGAATGCGGCTACGACTCCTGCCTCTGAGCCCCGCTGCCACGGCCCGTCGCCGATGCGAATCCCAGCCATGTGTGGCGGTTGCCCCACCAGCACCAGCCGACCTTCGGGGCATTGCGCCGCTCGCGGCCGTCGCGTCCCGTGCCGTTGCTGATCCAGATCGCCGGAGTACGGGCGTCCAGGGTGCCGTTCGGCTTGCGCAGCCGGGAACCGATGGTCATGAAGCAGCGGTTGCGCTCGAGGATCGGCGGCTGCTGGAGCACCCAGTGGATGCCCTCGTGGAGCAGCAGCGGACTGCGCCCCTCCGCGGTCAGGGCGGGCAGCGCCTCCTCCGGGCTCCAGTTGGCCATGCGGTCGCCGCGGTCGAGGCCGGTGACGACGTAGAGCGGCGCGTCGGGCAGTTCGACGGAGTCGGGGGCGAAGTCGTCGACGTCCGGCATGTCGACGACGACGAAGCCGGGCTTGCCGTCACGGCGGAGCAGCGGGGCCAGGGCGGACGCGGGGACGCGGTCGGGGTGGACGGCGAGGAGCGCATCGCCCTCTCCGCCGCCGGTGCCGCCGGCGTTCGCCGCGAACGTGCGCAGCTCGTCGGCCGGCATCCCCGCGAGCTCATGCACCCCGAGCTCGATCAGGCGTGCCGCCTGGGCGGTGAGCGGCGGGAGGGCGGTCACGGTGGCGTCGGACGAGGTATCGGGCATGGTCCTCCTAGGTTCGCGGTTCGCAGCAGGCCTGAGGTCAACGCCGCGGCCCACCGGAAACGTTCCCCCGGAGTCCTCTGCGCGCCCTGCGGACACTTTCAGCCAGACCGCACATCCCCCGCACCCCGTCCGCGCACAGGTCTGTCGCCCCAACTCGAACGCGTGCATCATTACCCAGTTGTTGCCCCTGGTGTTGACGAGGTGAGCGGTGCGCGCGCGAAGAAGCGGGAAGTGTAAAGCGGCCGTGACGGGCACGTTCCTGGCCCTCGCCCTCCCCCTCACCGCCTGCGGCCCCACCCCCCACGACGAAGCCAAGCCGGCCCGTCACACGCCCGTCCAGATTGCCGACGCCCCCGCCCAACTCCCCGTCCCGCACGGCAAGGGCAGCAAGACGCCGGCCGACTTCAACGGCGACGGCCACCGTGACCTGGTCCTCAACGACCTGGTCAAGGCGCAGGTCCATGCCGACGACGCCGGCATCGGCATCGTCTACGGCGGCGCGCACGGACTGACTCCGGGTGCGCGGCAGTTGCTCAGCCCCCGTCGTCAGGCGGCCCCGACCAAGGGCCAACTCCCGGCCGTCTTCGACGCGGAGGCGACCTGCGACCTGGACGGCGACGGCTTCACGGACCTGGTCGTCTCCACCGACCCGCCCTACGACGGCCAGGGGCAGCCCCCGGTGCCGTTGCAGATCCTCTACGGCTCCCCGGAGGGCCTCACCGGCAAGGCGGTCAAGCTCGCGATCCCGGCCCGTGCGCGCGTCGGCAACGACTGGCCCGACCAGCCCGTGTGCGGCGACTTCGACGGCGACGACGCGCAGGACCTCGTCGTCCACGCCTCCGGCGGCCAACTGAGCTTCCTGCGGGGCCCGTTCACCCGCAAGGGCGCCCCGCGCGCGGCGGGCGCCCCCATCGAGGCCCCCGGCAATGCCCCCACGGGCCCGGCGGCCGACGTGAACGACGACGGATACGACGACCTGGTGGTCCGTACGACGGAGGGCGCGGGCACATCGTCCCTCGTCCTCGGCGGCCCGAACGGACCGACCCGCACCGGCGCCACCCTCCCCTCCGGCATCGACGTGGCGCTCGGCACCTTCGGCAAGGGCAAGGCCGCCCTCGACGCGGCGATCGGCACGATGGACGGAACGTCCCTGCGCTACGACCTCCCGGCGGCCACCGCCCGCGGCACCCTCGCCACCCCCGGCTCGGTGCTCGACGCCGCCGACTTCGACGGTGACGGCCTGAGCGAACTCCTCACCAGCGGCACCGAGTTGCGGATCCTTCGCGGCCGTACGGCAGGGCTCACGGCGGCGGGCATGGTGACGGTGAAGCCGCCCGCCCGGGGCACCACACGCGTCGTGACGGCCGCCGACTTCGACGGGGACGGGCGGGCGGACCTGGTGGTGCGGACGTATGTCGGCGAGACGAAGGACACGGTGGCGGTGTATCCGGGTGCGACGAAGGGGCTGGTGGCTGCGGAGCCTTCGGTCAGGTTCTCCAGCTCGGAGTTCCTGGCGTCATAGGGGGCGCGGTCCGTCAGTCGGCCACCCGGGCGCCGATGGCACGGGCGCGGCGGCGGGCTTCGGGGCTGAGGCCTTTGCGGCGGGGGGAGGTGCGGTGGTCGTAGGCGGTGGGCTGGGCCACGTAGCTCAACGTCTTCGGCCCAGGCCTGGCGACCACACAAGCGAAGCGCGGGTCTCCGGCGTACCACAACGCATCGTGGAACCCCTTGCGGACGACGCGGTCCCAGATGCGGAAGAGTCCTCCATGCTCCTCGGGCGACTCCGTCTTCTCCGGCCGGTCCGGATTCGGCAGGACGAACTTTGCTCTCGCCCACCTGGACCGTCGCTGGTCAGCGTGCACACCGTCGGACTGCTGCCGCCAGGGATAGACCTTGAGGATCCGGTACATGCGCCAGAGCTTGAAGAGTCCGTAGATCTGGACACTGACGAGGTAAGCGATCACCACCAGGGGCAGGGCCGCCGCAATTGCCGCACCTCCCGAGAAGGTCGCGATCACCACACCGTAGAGCCAGGCCAGCCACAGGGCCGCCCAAGCCAGCATCTTGCCCACAAGCCGTCCCGCCCAGCGGCACAATGCAGCTCGGGTTCCGGGGGTCTCCCAGGCAACAGGGCCGTCGAAGCCCCCGGCGTTCTTGCTCAGTCTCATGTCGATCACCCGAAGTCGCCGGCGATGTCGTCCTTGATGGTCCTGCCGCCGCCCCCATCGCCCCGTGCGGCACGCTCGATCTCAGGCATGGGGTCCTGGAAGGCCACGGTGTGCGCGATGCTCTCCATCAGGTCGCGGTAGTGCCTTCGGGAGTTCACCGCCACCGTGCTCAGCGTCAGGACAGCGAGCTGCGCACCCGACGGAGCCGGCACGTAGAGGTTGCACTGATAGAGCTCCTGCGCGGCGGCTCCGGCAACAGCGGGCGCGGTGACCATCGTGTCCGACACTGAGCCAGGACGGCCGCCCGGAAGCGTCAACAGCCCGACATTTTCCGGGCATTCACGCAACGAAACCGCTCGGACGGCCGTGAGCTTGGGCGGGGCCCATTCGATGTCCTTCAACGCCACGGTGAGGACCGAGACCGCGGATGAGCCGTCATCGGCGTAGTGCATACCGAGCGAGCAGCCGATGATGCCTTCGTTTCGCATGTACCGCACCATGTGCCGCACGTCGTGCACCGCGCCGGCATAGCGGTCGCGCTCGGTCTCGGGAGCACAGTCGACGACGAGTGCCATGAGGTGCTCGAGCCGTTCCTCGTGCTCCGATCCGGGCTCGGCATCAAGGGCGCCAAGCGGAATGTCGAAGTAGCCGCCGGGCAGCGCATACCAGATCTTGGAACTCGGGTCCCGGGCCGAGTCGTCGATGAGCAGCCGTGGCGACGCGTTGGATTCGCCAGTCACCGTGCCACCACCTTGATGGTGTCCAGGGCCGTGGACAAGGCACCGGGGCCGTCGAACAGACCCCAGCGCGCGCCGTCGATCCCGGTGGTCGTGTCCTTCCCCGCGTCACCGTCCAGTGCGTCGATATTGTCGGCGGCGAGCCCGAACCCGGATGTGGCGACGCCGGCCACAGGCGAGAGGTAGTCCATCCCCGCCCTGACGGCTTGGCTGCCGCCCGCAGCATGAGCCACCCAGTCCCCGACGGGGTTGAAGGCACCTGCGGTCGAGATCCGAGTAGCGGCCGTGAACGTGTTGTCCCCGAACTGTTTGAAGAACTGCAGCGCTCCACCCGCGGCTTCGCCCCCGTGGATCGCCGACCTGATGGCGCCATTGGCTCCGCGCGTGACAGCCCCGAGTCCCGGCACCGCGCCCGCCGCGTCACCCGCGAGCCCCACGGCGTTCTCCCAGAAGTCGGCATCGAACTCACCCTTCGTGAAGCCATCCGCGAGGGAGGCGCGCACCTCGGGCTTGGCGAGCCGGGACCCCGCGGTGGCGAGACTGGCTCCGGCAGCCACGAGCAGCATCGCAACCCCGAACGGCCCCGTGCACAGCAGCGCCAGCAACCCCGCAACAGCCGCCAGCACACTCAGAATGTTGGTGAGGTTGTCCCCGATCCAGCTCAGCGCCTTGCTCAGCCACCCCGGCTCCTCGGGCGCCAGATCGTTCGTGGAGTCCTTCAGTTTCTTCGCGAGGTCCCGCGCCTCCGCCTCGTGCGTCCCCTCCAGCTCGCGCGCCTTGCGCAGTACGTCGTCGAGGGCGCCCTGCGCGTTGTTCACGGCGGTGACGGCGTCGTTGAGCCGGGTCTGGGCGGCGTTGAGGCGGGACTGCGCGGACTCCAGCTCGGGGCCGTCCTGGAAGGTCTGCCCCGCCAGCTTGAGGTCGGGGTCCTGCTTGGCCGTCTCGTGCCGGGCGTTGGCGGTCTTCAGGTCGCCCTTGTGGTCGCCCGCCTCGGCGTCGTACTTGTGCGCGAGCTCGCGCCGGCCGGTCAGCCCGCCGTGCCAGCTGCCGAGGTGACCGGCGGCCAGGGTCAGCGACTTGTGGGCGTCCTTCATGTACTTCGGCAGATCGCCGTCGAGGGCCTCACGGAAGCCGACGGCCGCGTCGCCCTCCCAGAAGCTGGACTCGCCGAGCAGCTTGTCGATCTTCTGGTACGCCGTCTGCAGCGCGCTCGCCGAGTTCACGAGCTGGGTGCGGAGCTTCTCGACCTCGCCGGGCTGACCGGGGACGGGGTTCCAGCCGAGGTGGACGTAGGGATTCTGTGCCATTGCGATCAGTCACTTCCCCGCGGCCGCGGCCCGCCTGAAGCTCTCCTCCAGGGAGGTCTCCACTTCGCGATAGTTGTCCGTGTTCTTCTGGAGCCCCTCGGTGAGTTTGCCGATGCGCTCGCGGATCTGCTCGTTGCCGTACTTCCAGCGCTCCTGGAACGTGTCGCACGCCTCGTCCAGCTCCGCCGTCCCGATCTGGTCGGACCGCACGTGCTGCAGCGCGGTTCGCACCTGCTCAAGGGACTCGTTGGCGCCGTTGAGGTCCTTGGTGAACGCGGCAAGCTGATCGATATCGGTCTTGAAGTGGTCCCCCACGCAGTCTCTCCCCGTTCGCGCTTCGCGGTCGCATCGGCAAACAACAGCCGGTGGCCGAATGGGCCCGATGATGCCATGGACGCGTGACGAGACCTCAACGGGTCACGGAATCCACACGAAACGCCCCACCTCGGTGAACGCACAGGTGATGGCCGAGATCGCGGGTGCCGGTGCCGCATCTAGGACCCCAGAAGTTTCTCGAACTCACGTACAACCCTCACACCCCACCGTGAGTCTCCTGATCGCCGACCACCCCCGTGAACCCGAGGCCAACTCCCGGAGAACACGAGCGGTCGCACCCCATTGACTGCGGATGCCCGCCAGGCATCCCCGCATGCAGCAGGAGAACCCGCATGCACAAGCACCACCTGAGACTCGCCCTCGCGACAGCCACCGCGGCCGCGGTGACGGGCGGACTGCTCACGCTCGCGACGGCCACGCCGGCGACCGCCGCCGACTCCATGCACGTGCCGGCCGCCGACTTCAACGGTGACGGCCGAGGCGACGTCGTGGCCTCCGCGCACGGCTCCTACGTCAGCGGCCGCGCGGGCGCCGGGCAGGTCGTCGTGCTCTACGGCACCACCACCGGCGTATCGTCCGCGAAGCGCACCACCATCAGCCAGAACACCGCCGGATCCCCCGGCACCGCCGAGGCGGGCGACGGCTTCGGCGCCGAGTCCGCGTACGCCGACTTCAACGGCGACGGATACGACGACCTCGCCGTCTCCTCCCCGTGGGAGAAGGTCGGCACCGACACCAACGGCGGCGGCGTCGCCGTCCTGTGGGGCTCCGCGAGCGGCCTCACCGGCAAGGGCGTCACCGTCACGGACCCGGCCCCCTCCTCGCACGACTTCTGGGGCAAGGACCTGGCCGCCGGCGACTTCGACGGTGACGGCAAGGCGGACCTGGCCGTCGGCAACTCGTCCAGCACCATCCACGTCTTCAAGGGCGGCTTCAACGCCACCGGCACCCCCGGCGGGCGCTACACCATCAAGCCGCCCATCCACACCGGCACCAACGACTTCCCCTACGGCCCGCTGAGCCTCACCGCCGGAGACGTCAACGGCGACCGGCGCACGGACCTGATCGTCGACGGGTACGAAACCCAGAGCGACTACGGGTGGAACCAGAACTACTTCGTGCCCGGCACCGCGAGCGGCCTGAGCGTCGCCTCCGCCGAGGTCCTCAAGCCCGGCATCATCACCGCCATCGGCGACATCAACGGCGACGGCTACGGCGACATCGTCAGCGGCGCCGGCTGGGACAGCACCACCACCGACGGCACCCCCGTCCCGGACGCCTCCAACGGCGGCAAGGTGAACATCACCTACGGCGCCGCCTCCGGGCCCGCCGCCACCTCCGGCATCACCCAGAACTCCGGCAACGTGCCCGGCAGTTCGGAGAAGGGCGACGGCTTCGGCTGGGACCTGGACCTCGGTGACGTCAACGGTGACGGATACCAGGACCTGGTCGTCGCCTCGCCGAACGAGGACATCGCCGGCGTCGCCAACACCGGCCAGGTCACCGTCCTGTACGGCTCCGCGAGCGGCATCGACACCGTCTCCGGCGTCCAGGGCCTCGCCCAGAGCACCGCGGGCGTCCCCGGCAACGACGAGAAGAACGACCTGTTCGGCGCGGACGTCAAGCTGGACGACGTCACCGGCGACGGCAGGGCCGACCTCGTCCTCGGCTCGTACGAGAACGCGGGCAACGGCGGCCTGACCTACCTGCCCTCCAACGGCACGAAGATCACCACGTCCGGCTCGCGCTCCGTCGCCCCGAGCAGCTCGGGCCTCTCGACGACCGGCACCCCGCAGTTCGGCGCGGTCTTCGCGGACTGAGTCCGGCAGGCCGTGCGGTTGTCCGGCCTGCATCGCCGTACGGCGGCACCCGGCCGTCGTACGCCCTGAACGGCCGGGCCCGTCCCCCGCGGGCCCGGCCCTCTTCCCAGGAGCACCCACTTGCGCAAGCGCCCCCTTCTCCTCGCCGCCACCCTCACCACGGGCCTGCTCACCGCGCTGCCCGCCGCCGGCGCCTCCGCCGCCCCGTCGGGCCTGGCCGGGGACTTCAACGGCGACGGCTACCGCGACGTGGCCGTCAGCGCCGCGTGCACCCATGTCGGCTCCGCGTCCTGCGCCGGCGCCGTCGTCGTGCTGCACGGCTCGTCGTCGGGCATCTCCGCGACGAAGAAGGCCGTCATCACCCAGAACTCCCCCGGCGTGCCCGGCACCGCCGAGTCGAGCGACCTGTTCGGGTCCTCCCTCGCCTCCGGCGACCTGGACCGCGACGGCTACTCCGACCTCGTCGTCGGCTCCTCAGGCGAGAGCATCGGCGACCGGGACGGCGTCGGCTCCGGCACCGTGCTGTGGGGCTCCAAGTCCGGCCTGTCCGGCGGCAAGGGGCTGCCGCAGCCGTCCACGATCGCCGAGTGGGGCGGCTTCTCCCGTGGCGCCGCCACCGGGGACTTCGACGGTGACGGCGACACGGACGTGACGCTCACCGGCCAGAACCACACCCGTCTCTACCTGGGCCCGTTCACCCGCACCGGCGGTCCGCTGAGCCACTACCGCGTCGGCGAGCTCGGCACGACGCTCGACGTGATCGCCGGGGACCTGAGCGGCGACGGCGCGGCCGAGCGCGTCTACCCGTTCAGCGTGGACGGCGACTCCGGCGGCGAGATCCTCTACTACCGCCACACCGCCACCGGGTACAAGCTCTCCGAGCTGGTGAACGCCGACGGCTTCGCGGGCTCCGTCGCCGACATCGACGGTGACGGCTACGGCGACCTCGTCCTCGGCGACTCCTCGGACCCCAACGCCGACAAGCCCGGCGGCCACAAGGGCGGCCAGATCACCGTCTGGTACGGCGGCCCGAACGGCCCCGACCCCGCGCAGACGCCGACCGTCGTCCACCAGGACTCCCCCGGCGTGCCCGGCTCCGGCGAGACGGACGACTCCTTCGGTTCGGCCCTGAGTACCGGCGACATCAACGGCGACGGGTTCGCGGACGTCGTGGCCGGCGCCTGGGGCGAGGACATCGGCTCGGCGAAGGAAGCCGGCTCGGTGACCGTCCTGTTCGGCTCGGCCTCCGGTCTGACCACCAAGGGCGCGAAGTCCTACACCCAGAACACGGCCGGCGTCCCCGGCGACGCCGAGACCTGGGACCGCTTCGGCTCCGCCGTCGACCTGACCGACGTGACCAAGGACGGCAAGGCCGACCTCACGATCGGCGTGGACAGCGAGAACGGCACCGGCGGCGTCTGGACCCTGCGCGGCACGTCCACCGGCCTGACCACCTCGGGCGCCAAGGGCCTGACCGTCGCCGGCATCTCCCTCAAGGCCGGCAACCACCTCGGCTCGGTGATCTCCCAGTGACCACCCGTCAACTCCCCTGCGAGGCAAGCCGCCCCATGCGCAACCGCATCGCCTGCGCCCTCCTCGCGGCGGCCCTGGCCCCGCTCGCGCTCACCCTCTCCGCCCCGGCGGCCCACGCCGCCCCGGCCGCCCAGCCGTACGACTTCAACGGGGACGGCCTCGCCGACCTCGCGATCGGCGCGCCGGGCGCCACGGTGGGCGGCAAGGCCAAGGCGGGCGCCGTCTCCGTGGTCTACGGCAGCTCCACCGGGCTGAAGACCTCGACGCGCACCCTGATCACCCAGAACACCGCCGGTGTGCCCGGCGCCGCGGAGGCCGACGACGCCTTCGGGTCCGCCGTCGCCTCCGCCGACCTCAACACCGACGGGTACGCGGACCTCCTGATCGGCACGCCCGGCGAGGACGTCTACGGCGACACCAACGACGGCACGGTCGTCGTCATCTGGGGCGCCAAGTCGGGCCTGTCGGGGGCGCGTACGGTGCCCAACTCCAACGACCGGGACGTGGACCGCTACGGGCAGTCGGTGGGGGTGGGAGACGTCGACGACGACGGCGACCTGGACATCCTGGTCGGCGCGAACGGCCTGTTCACCCTCGCCTTCGTCAACGGCCCCTTCACCCGGACCAGTTCCTTCCAGGGCGGTTCCGGCTCCGGCTTCCCCCACCCGTACGCGTCCTCGTACGGCATCACGTCCCTGGCCGTCGGACCCGTCACCGCCTCCTGGCACACCAACGTGGTCGTCCACGGCCGCCGGACGGGTACCGACGACGCGATCACCCACCTGGTGACCGATCCGTCCATCGGCAACTTCACCGACTGGATGCAGGAGTTGCCGTCCGGCTACGTCTCCGCGATCGGCGACATCGACAAGGACGGGTACGCGGACATCGCCATCGGCAACGAGCGCGAGACCTCCGCCGACCCGGCCGGTGCCAAGGGCGGCAAGGTCACGGTGGTCTACGGCGGCTCGGGTGGCACGGACACCTCCCGCGCCCCGCTCGTCCTCACCCAGGACACCGCCGGCGTTCCCGGCGCCTCCGAGTCCGGTGACCGCTTCGGCAGCCACGTCTCCCTCGGCGACATCAACGGCGACGGCTACGCCGACCTGGCCGTCGGCGCGTCCGGCGAGAACTCCGGGGCGGGCTCGGTGACGGTCCTGTACGGCTCGGCCTCCGGCCTCCGGACGACCGGCGCGCAGTCCCTCACGCAGAACACCGCGGGCGTACCCGGCACGTCCGAGTCGAACGACCGTTTCGGCGCCCGCGTCCTGCTCGCCGACCACTCCGGCGACCGGCGCGCCGAGCTCACCGTCGCCGCGACCGGCGAGAACGGTGACGGCGCCGTCTGGTCCCTGCGCGGGGCGACGACCGGCGTGACGACCGGCGGGGCGACGAGCTTCGGCCCGGGCACGACGGGCGTGTCCACGGCGGGCAGCCCCGGCTACGGCACGGCCCTCAACTCCTGAGCCCTGAAAAGGACTTCACCATGCGCAAGCGCACTCTTCTGCTCGCGGCGACGCTCACCACGGGCCTGCTGACCGCCCTGCCCGCCACCAGCGCCTCCGCCGCCCCCTCGGACCTGTCCGGCGACTTCAACGGCGACGGCTACCGCGACGTCGCGATCGCCGCGCCGATCGCCAAGGTCGCCGGGAAGACCGGCGCGGGCTATGTCGCCGTGGTCTACGGCAGCGCGAGCGGCCTGGACACCGCCAAGCGGCAGGTCATCAGCCAGGACACCGCCGGTATCCCGGGCGTCCCGGAGTCGGGCGACTACTTCGGCGACCGCCTCACCACCGGCGACCTGGACGGCGACGGCTACACGGACATCGTCGTCGGCGTGCACGGCGAGCGCATCGGCTCGACCGACGACTCCGGCGTGCTCACGGTGCTGTGGGGCGGCGCGAGCGGGATCAAGTCCGGCACCGACATCTCCTCGCCGCTCCCCGAGAACCGCAACGAGCTCGGCTGGTCCGTCGCCACCGGCGACTTCGACGGCGACGGCGACACCGACCTGGCCGCCTCGAACATCGCCTTCCCCGAACTGAACGTCTTCAAGGGCCCGTTCACCCGTACCGGAAAGGCCACGGAGCTCGTCGGCATCGACACGTACGAGCAGACCGGCATCAACGCCGACAAGCTCGTCGCGGGCGACGTCACGGCCGACGGCAGGACGGACCTGCTGGTCATGGGCCAGGAGGAGTTCACCGGCGGCTACCGCACCCGCAGCGTCCTCTACAAGGGCACGGCCTCCGCCCTGACCGCCGGCAACAAGGTCGCGGGCGGCTACGACGCGGTCATCGCCGACGTCGACAAGGACGGCTACGGCGACATCGTCACCGGCAACTTCATGGAGAAGTCGGCCACCGAGCCGAACGGCGGCCCCGGCGGCGCGCTCACCGTCACGTACGGCGCGGCCACCGGCATCAGCTCCCGCACCCCGGTCCGTATCACCCAGGACACCGCGGGCGTACCCGGCGCCGCCGAAAAGGGCGACGCCTTCGGCTGGAGCCTCGCGGCGGGCGACACCAACGGCGACGGATACACCGACATCGCGGTCGGCATCGAGAACGAGGCCGTCGGCTCGGTGTACCAGGCGGGCTCGTTCGCGGTCCTGCGCGGCTCGGCGTCCGGCCTGACGGGCAGCGGCGCCAAGGTCTTCAGCCAGGACTCCGCGAGCGTCCCCGGCACGGCCGAGCGCCTGGACAACTTCGGCGGCGCGGTCCACCTCACGGACGTCGACGGCAACGGCCGCGCGGAGCTCGTCGCGAGCGCCGCGCACGAGAACACCGGCGACGGCTCCGTCTGGCTCTTCAAGTCCGGCACGTCCGGCATCACCGCCACCGGCTCCAAGTCCTTCGGCGCCTCGACGGTGGGCGGCCCGACGGGCGACGCGTACTTCGGAGACGTACTGGCGGGCTGACCGCCCGTTGACGGTCCGCCCGCACGTCCGCGTCGCCGCGCGGGCGGCCCTCCCCTCTCACCACCCACCCCACCGCAGGAGGACCCCACATGCTCCGGCACCACCGCAGCCGACTCCCCGCCCTGGTCCTCGCCACGGCCACCGTCGCCGCCGCGCTGACGGCCGCCCCGCTGCTCACCGCCGCCCCGGCGGCGGCAGCCCCCGCCAAGTACGCCGACGACTTCAACGGCGACGGCTACCGCGACCTCGCCACCGCCGCGCCGTACACCCCGGTCGGCGGCAGGACCGGCGCGGGCGCCGTCGTCGTGAACTACGGCTCCGCGAACGGCATCAGCGCCTCCCGCCGCACGATCATCACCCAGAACACGGCCGGCGTCCCCGGCACCGCCGAGACGGACGACGAGTTCGGCCAGGCCCTCGCCTCCGGCGACCTGAACCGGGACGGATACGCCGACCTGGTGATCGGCAGCACGGGCGAGAACGCCGAGTCCGGGGCCGTCGTGATCGTCTGGGGCGCCAGGAGCGGCCTTTCCGGCGGCCAGGTCGTGCCCGACCCCGCCCCGGCCGACCACAACGAGTACGGCATGTCCCTCGCCGTCGGCGACTTCAGCGGCGACGGCAAGGCCGACCTCGCCGTCGGCAGCACCGGCAGCGACATCTGGATCCACAGGGGCGGCTTCACCAAGACCACCGGCGCCGCGTCCCGCCACAAGATCGCCACCGACCTGTACAACAGCGGCTACAGCATCCACGGCGCCCAGAGCCTGGCCGCCGGCGACCTGAACGGCGACGGCACCGCCGACCTGGTCGTCAGCGGCACCCAGACGGAGACGTACGACGAAGGCGCCTTCGTCTACCTGGGCTCCTCATCCGGCCTCACCCGCCAGACGTTCCTGAGGAACGGCGCGTACGAGCTGGCGGCCGTCGGCGACCTCAACGGCGACGGCTACGCGGACGTGGTCACGGCGACGTACGGCGACGAGGGCCGCACGAGCCTCGGCGGCTCCGTCAGCGCCTACCTCGGCAGCGCGACCGGCGTCCGCACCCAGCCGCAGACCACCATCACCCAGGACACCCCCGGCGTCCCCGGCTCCGACGAGGAAGGCGACTGGTTCGGCAACGCCCTCTCCGTGGCCGACGTCACCGGCGACGGCAAGGCGGAGGTGGCCGTCGGCACGATTCACGAGACCATCGGCACCGCCAGGATCGCCGGCAGCGTGACCGTGCTGCGCGGCTCGGCCTCCGGCCTGACCGCGACCGGCGCCCAGTCCTTCACCCAGAACACCGCCGGCGTCCCCGGCACCGCCGAGACCGCCGACCGCTTCGGCGCGTCCGTGCGCCTCTCCGACCTCACCGGCGACGGCAAGGCCGACCTGTCCGTCGCCGCCGACGGCGAGAACCACCCCGCCGGCTCCCTCCACAACCTGCGCGGCGCGGCCTCGGGCGTGACCACCGGCAAGGCGATCAGCTTCGGCCCGGGTTCGCTGGGCCTGCCGTCCGGCTACCTGAGGCTCGGGCAGGTGATGCTGCGCTAGGGGACCTAGTGGCTCCCCCTAGGGGATGTCACAGCTCGGCAGCAAAGCCGGGCCCTGACCGCAGGGCCCGGCACGCGATTCTCCCGGACCAGGTACGTTCGAAGACGTGGCTGGATTCAGGATCGGACGCGGAAGCCGGAACAACGGCAGCCCGCAAGCGCGCCCCCAACAACCTCCGTACGGGCAGCAGGCGCCCCAGGGACAGTCGTACGGCTATCCCCCGCCGCCGCAGCAGCCGCACGGCGGCCCGGGCGGCGGCGCAGGCGGCTGGCCGCAGGCGAACGGCGGTGGCGGCTACGGCGGTTACGGTGCCGGTGGCCAGGGCGGCCACGGCGAGCCGGAGTACTTCGGCGACGGCGGCTACCCGCACGGGCCGGGCGGCGGCGCCCCGGACCCGTACGCGGCGAACAACCCGGGCCACACCCAGGCGTTCTCGGTCGACGACGACCCCTACAACCAGGGCGGCACCTACCGGGCGGGCGCGGCCCCGGCCGCCCCGGTCGGCCCCCGCCTGCACTGGAAGCAGCTGCTGCGCGGCATCGTCCTGTCGCCCTCGCAGACCTTCCTGCAGATGCGGGACTACTCGATGTGGGGCACCGCCCTCGTCGTGAGCTTCCTCTATGGCCTGCTGGCCGTCTTCGGCTTCGACGGCGCGCGGAAGGACGCGATCAACGCGACCCTCTCGAACGCGGTCCCCATCGTCCTGACGACCGCCGTCGCGATGGTCCTGTCGGCCTTCGTCCTGGGCGTGGTCACCCACACCCTGGCCCGCCAGCTCGGCGGCGACGGCGCCTGGCAGCCCACGGTCGGCCTCTCCATGCTGATCATGTCCCTCACGGACGCCCCCCGCCTGGTCTTCGCCATGTTCGCCGGCGGCGACGCCACCTTCGTCCAGGCCCTCGGCTGGGCCACCTGGATCGCAGCCGGCGCCCTCCTCACCCTGATGGTCTCCAAGTCCCACGACCTCCCCTGGCCGAAGGCCCTGGGCGCGAGCGCGATCCAGCTGGTCGCACTGCTGTCGATCGTGAAGCTGGGCACGTTCTAGGACCCGCGGTCGGCTGAGCACGTACGAGAAGGGCCCCCGGCAGCCGTGCCGGGGGCCCTTCTCGTCTCTCCTCACGCCTTCAGGCGTCGAGCACCTGCCCGGCCCGCCGGACTACGGGGGGTTCGACGCTCCACGGGAAGTTGATCCACTCGTCGGTGCGCTTCCACACGTACTCGCACTTCACGAGGGAGTGGGACTTCTCATAGATGACCGCGGACCGCACCTCGGCGACGTGCTCGACGCAGAAGTCGTGCACGAGCTTCAGCGTCTTGCCGGTGTCGGCGACGTCGTCGGCGATCAGGACCTTCTTGTCGGTGAAGTCGATCGCGTTGGGGACGGGCGCCAGCATGACGGGCATCTCGAGCGTGGTCCCCACCCCCGTGTAGAACTCGACATTCACCAGATGAAGGTTCTTGCAGTCGAGGGCGTAGGCGAGCCCACCGGCGACGAAGACCCCACCACGGGCGATGCTGAGCACGATGTCCGGCTCGTAGCCGTCGTCGGCGATGGTCTGGGCGAGCTCACGGACGGCGGTGCCGAACAGCTCGTAGGTCAGATTCTCGCGTGCCCGCTCTTCGCTCATCCCGCCGCTCACACCTGAGTCCGATGGAAGTTCTGGAAGGACCGGGAGGCGGTCGGACCGCGCTGCCCCTGGTACCGGGACCCGTACCGCTCGCTCCCGTACGGGAACTCGGCGGGCGAGCTGAGCCGGAACATGCACAGCTGCCCGATCTTCATGCCCGGCCAGAGTTTGATGGGGAGCGTGGCGAGGTTGGACAGCTCAAGGGTGACGTGCCCGCTGAACCCCGGGTCGATGAACCCGGCGGTGGAGTGGGTGACGAGCCCGAGCCGCCCCAGCGAGCTCTTCCCCTCGAGCCGCGACGCAAGATCGTCGGGCAGCGAGATGACCTCGTACGTCGAGGCGAGCACGAACTCCCCGGGATGCAGGATGAACGGCTCATCCCCCTCCGGCTCCACGAGCCGCGTGAGATCCGCCTGCTCGATGGAGGGGTCGATGTGCGGGTACCGGTGGTTCTCGAACACCCGGAAGTACCGGTCCAGCCGTACGTCGATGCTGGACGGCTGCACCATGGTCTGGTCGTAGGGATCGATCCGCACCCGCCCGGCGTCGATCTCGGCCCGGATGTCCTTGTCTGAGAGAAGCACGCCCCGAGGATACGCAAGGCGCGCGGAACGGCCACAATCGCGCCGCCGCGCGCCTGGCGCTGCATCTGCTGTGACTGCTGATACTCCTGTTACGGCTACTTCTGCCTACTACCGCTCCGCTACCGCTTCTCCAGCGTCACCGGCACCACACTCCGAAGCCGGGCACACCGGGGACACCGGAGGAGCCGGCCGGGGCCGAGGCGATCGGCCTGCTGCATCGGGAACGAAGCGGTGCTGAACACGTGCCCATCTGCACAACGGACGACGGTGCGCTCCATCAAGTCCAAGAGTCCCTTCCCCAAGAGCCGCGTCTGGCTGCTGCCTGCCTGACGACGAGAGGCCACATTACGGGATCAAAGGGACGACCCTCCAGGCGGCACTCCGACCCCGCCCGGCCCCTCTCACGCTGCTCCACCGTACGCCCCAACTCCGGCCCCCTGCACCCGGATCCCACCCCCTGAAACCCACTCAGGCCCCGCGGCGTCAGCGCCGGGGGCCGGTGATGAGGTACAGTGACCAGGCGTTCGGACACCGCCTCCGGATCCTCTCGGATCTTCCCGGCGGGCGTCTTACGCGGGTGTAGTTTAATGGTAGAACATCAGCTTCCCAAGCTGAGAGCGCGAGTTCGATTCTCGTCACCCGCTCCATGCAAAACCCCCAGGCCAGAGACCCGGGGGTTCTTTGTTGTCCAGACCGGTGGGCGGGGTGCGCACCGCAACCGCACCATTAGCCTTCGGCGGCCTCCTCACTGTGGCGCGCAGGGTTGTCCTTGTGGTGCTTCGCACGCTCCGCGCGCACCAGGTCGTCGAGCCCTGAGGCCACCTCGCGCTGCCGCTCTTCGTCGGAGTGAGACCGACGCCCGCGCGAGCCCGGCGCCACTTCCGACCGAACGAGGTGCGCCGGAAGGGGGCGCCCTTCTCACCGACGAAGTTTCCGAAGCCTCGGACGAGGCATGGGATTGGCTGTCCGAAGGCCGCACCGAGACGCGACGGGGCCCTCCTGCGTCCGAGCCCTGCATGGTGTCGAGCACTCGGGACCGCATCCGCGTCACATGGACGATCCGGCCAGCGCTCTTCGTGCCTGTCGCCCGCCGCAATGGCACCGAACTCCCAGCCTGCATACGACTTCAAGCCCCACGCCAGCCCCCGAGGGCTCAGCGTGGCCTTCGACAGCCAGCGACGCTTCCGGTCACACCAGGACCGTCCACCACGACGCCGTGTCCCTGACCGTCGAAGGGCATCTGGATTCGCTTCGGTGTCGCCACCGGCGAGGCCTGAGCGGTTGGGACGGTCGGCACTCCGGGGGCCGGGTGCAGACCATCCAACAGAGCGGTCAGGAGCTCGGCTTGTCGGTCGCGGCGGATTCCTTGCCGGACTCGGCGGGTTGCTGCGTGAAGACCACAACGCGCCAGGTGCCCTTGTCCCGAGTCACGGTGAAGGTGTCCCTCAGGGATTTGCCTGCCTTGTCCTCGGCCATGAGGCGGGCGGAGCCGGTGTCCGGACCCATGTCGTGCTCGACTTGCACGTCCTTGATCTTCCAGCCCCGTCCACCCCTGTCCGCGAGGATCTGCCCGGCCTCGCGCCTCGACCACTCCTCGTCCTTCACGCCGCCGACTTCGATCAGACCGTCGGCACTGCGGGAGTTGAGGGCGTTCACGTATTCCACGACAGCCTCGCGGGCCCCGTCGGACATTGCCGAGGCCGAGGGGGGCGAGGGACTTGAGGACTTGGCCTCGTCACCAGCGGACGAGCAGCCGACTGCGAAGGCCAGAGCGGCCAGAGTGGCCGGCACGGCCAGAAGATGTCGACGCTCCACAGCGCACTCCTAGGTGGATCCTGTGAGGGGGGTCAGCAGCCTGTCAGGTGCGGTGCGCGTACCACCAGGCACGCGGATGGTCCGACAGGAGCTTCTTCAGGCTCTTGTTGTGGGTATCGCTGGTGTGGTACGTCAGGTACGGCGTGCCCCGGTGCTTCTTCGTACCCGCGCAGTCATGGAACGCGTGGCTCGGACGCGCCGGAGTAGTTGCCAAGCGCCGCCTTGTTCCGGAGGTCCATCCAGGCAGTGACCTCTTTCTGCTGCAGCCCGTCATAGACGTCGACCTTCTTGAGGTCGGCGTTCAGGGTGTCGGCCTTCTTCGGCTTGCCTGCCACCGTGGTGATCACGCCGTTTTCGCGCAGAGGGCGCGCACGTGCACTTCGAGGGACGTCCCCGTGATGATTGCTGCCGCGTCCTTATAGCCCTTTTCGAGCAACCCTTCAGCCATCTCCATGTAGTCACGGTAGGTGTCGGCGTGCACAAGCTCCACGACCGATTCAACCCATCCGGCAGTTAGGTCATCGCGCAGCCCTAGTGCGATGATGCGAAGTTCCCTGAGCCGATAAGGCTGGACTAAGAGATAGCCTTAAGCGGGCTCTATGCACTCGCGCCGGGGTCCTTCATTTTCTCTGATATCGCAGCAATTTGCGTTCAATATCATGCACCTCATGCATGGTGATATCTAGACGACGCCTTGTCTCTTCGGCCTCTCTGGCCGACCTTCTCGCGCGTCCGTCGACGCACTGGCACTGAAAACGCCCCGGCGCCAGGAGGACCGATCTACGAGACCCCCATCAAGCAGTAGTCCACCTCACCTCCCCAGGTTCGGCCATCCATCCCTGTTGGAGTAGCTCTCGAAGCAGTACCGGGTTGAGCGGTCCCACTCCTTCCCGGTAGCGAGTTCGTATGCCTGATCCGGCACATACAGCAACCACTCCCCGTCACACTCGGTGGAGGTATACGGGGCGAACTTGTCGACGTCGAAGAAGACGCCTTCCCATACGGCTTGTCCTGCGGCGACGACGGCGCAACGGGCGTACAGGAACCCGTCGCCAGACTGCGGGAAGCACTCGCCGTTCCGGTCCGTCATGTCGACGACGGGAAGCATCCCGAACTTCTCTTGGTCCAGGCGGTACAGAGCCTCTGCATGTCGTTCCGCGAAACCGATGATGTCGGGGAGGGAGCGGCGGCTCAGCTCCTCGGCCAGGCGCTGGCAACTCGCCTGCGTGGCTTTGCCGTTCAGGGTGGCTATCAGCGCCCAGAAAGCGCCCCATTCTCACTGACGCAGGATGCCAGAGTCCAGATCGAACTTCTAAAGCGGTGCTCAGCCACCCGTGGCATATCCGTGGACTCGGCCCGCACTATCTGCCGCGTGCAGAGCTGTGACCTGTGGTGTTCCCCGGGACCCAAGCGGCCTCCGGAGCCATGTGCGCAGGTTCGATTGCGACTGGTCCACGTCGCGCTCCTCCAGTGCCTTTGTGATCTTCGCGTTGGCTGCCTTCTCGAGGCCAGCCGCTAGCATCGGCCCATGACGTCACATCAGGCAGATGCCACGTAGGTCCCCGCGCGAGGTGAGGGCCACTGTGCCCGACGGGCAAAGCGATGATGCGGTGAACACGCTTCTCATCAGCGCGTGTCCTGGGCCGCCAGCGTGTGCTGCCGTTCACACGTACCTCTTCGTCGATGGCCTCGACGTCGTTGCGCGCAGCGATAGCAGAATGGCCGGCCTCGACCCACGCCGACTGCTGCGGCCAGGCGGACCGCTCTATCCGACGGATATGCCGTGCATGGTGGATGTGGCAACCCAGGAGCAGCCCGAGACAGGGCCGGACGGGCTGACCATCCGGATCCGGCTCCGGGGCGAGACGGTCATCTGGTCCGACCTGATGTACCCGGGCCTCGATGGCAGGCCCATCGAGGAGGCTCGATTCCGCGTTGAGCAGTACCTGGGCGAGGTCGAGCGAGCATACGCGGCGTTGAAGGGCCACCCCTTTGGTCAGTAGTTCGGGACGAAGAGGTCGTGCCAGAACCGTGCCAGGTCGTACGGGGAACCACGGGGAATGGCGGGGAACCGGAGGTCCTCTCGTCAAGTCGCACCCCTGCTTCGCCGCAGGTCAGCCCGACAACCGACCTGCAAAGACCCAAGCTTCCCAAGCTGAGAGCGCGAGTCCGCCCAGCCGCGCCGCAGAGAAGCACGGCGCGAGGCCGTGACCGGTCCCCCGTGCCGGTCACGGCCTCGCTGGTGTGAAGGTCGGTCCACGCCGGATCAGCAGCAGCCGCCCGCAGCGACCGGTTCCTTTGAGTCGGTGTCGGCCGAGGCCGAGGTGCAGCAGGTGCTGTCCAGCTGTTTGGCCAGGGAGTCGGCGTCAGCCTTGACCACGTACACCTCCCAGGGCTCCTGGCCGGGGCCGTGGACCCAGACTTTGTCCTGGAGGGCGTAGCAGCAGGTGGTGTCGTTCTCCTCGGTCGTCGCGAGGCCGGCCTCACTCAGGCGGGCGGTGGCTGCGTGAACAGCCTCCGTCGACTCCACCTCGACTCCGAGGTGGTCCAGGCGGGTGTCTTCGTCCGGGGTGCCTTCGATCAGAACGAGCTTGAGCGGGGGTTCGGTGATGGCGAAGTTGGCGTAGCCGTCGCGGAGTTTGGCGGGCTCGGTGCCGAAGAGTCGGCTGTAGAAGGCGATGGACGCGTCGAGATCCGGGACGCGCAGGGCCAGCTGTACGCGGGACATGTCGATCCTCCTTGTCCAGGTGTGGGGTCAGCAGCCGCCAGCGGATGCCGGGGCAGCGACGCCGATCTGAAGGGTGGTGGGGGCGGCACAGCATCCGCCGCCGGACTCCTCGGCGTTTTCCGGCTCGTCGAACAGGCCCGCGCCGCCGCACACGCCCGTTTCCGGGAGGGTGAGTTCGACGCGCTCGGCGGCCTCCTGGTCGCCTGCGATGGCGGCGGTGATGGAGCGGACCTGCTCGTAGCCGGTCATGGCGAGGAACGTCGGGGCGCGGCCGTAGGACTTCATGCCGACCAGGTAGACGCCCTGTTCCGGTTGGGAAAGCTCGTTGACTCCGTGCGGGTAGACCGTGCCGCAGGAGTGGACGTTGGGGTCGATGAGCGGGGCGAGCGCGGTCGGGGCCTGGAGGCGCTCGTCGAGGCCGAGTCGGAGCTCTGAGAGGAAGGACAGGTCGGGGCGGAAGCCGGTCAGGACGATGACTTCGTCGACCGGGTCGAGGCGGCGGCCGTCCTCCGCGACGATGACGAGCCGCTCGCCGTCGCGTTCCACAGCTTGTGAACGGAAGCCGGTTACCGCGCTCGCGTGGCCGGCTTCGACGGCGGCCTTGGCGCGCAGGCCGAGTGCGCCGCGGGCGGGGAGCTGGTCGGCCTCGCCGCCGCCGTAGGTGTTGTCGCTGATTCCGCGGCGCAGAATCCACACCGCGTGCGTGCCGTCGTTCTCCTTCGCGAGGTCAGCGAGGAGGGCGAGGGCGGTGAAGGCGGAGGCGCCCGAACCGACGACGGCGGTCCGCTTACCCGCGTACCGTGCGCGAACAGCCGGGTCGCTCAGGTTGGGGACGCGGTAGGTGATGCGGTCGGCGGTCTTCTTCTCGCCGAGGGCGGGAAGGCCGTCGGCGCCCATCGGGCTCGGGACGGACCAGGTGCCGGAGGCGTCGATGACCGCGCGGGCGGTGATCCGCTCCTCGCCCCCGTCGGCGGACTGGATGTGCACGGTGAACGGCTGCTCGTCACGGCCGGAGTCGACGATGCGGTCGCGGCCGGCGCGGGCGACGCCGGTCACTGTGGCGCCGTAGCGGACCTTGTCACCGAGGACGTCGGCGAGCGGCTGGAGGTAGCGCTCGGCCCAGTCGCCGCCGGTCGGGTAGGTGAAGGCGTCGGGGCAGATCCAGCCGGTCGGGGCCAGGAGCTTCTCGGCGGCCGGGTCGACGAGTTCGCCCCAGGTCGAGAACAGCCGAACGTGCGCCCACTCGCGCACAGCGCTGCCAGCTGTCGGGCCGGTCTCCAGGACCAGGGGTTCGATGCCGCGCTCGACGAGATGTGCAGCGGCTGCCAGGCCGATGGGACCGGCGCCGATGACCACGACGGGCAGCTTGTCGGTGGTGAGCGCGTTCACGAGATTCCCCTTTGTTTCGACATCCGTCGATCTCTTGCGCTGCCAAGCATTACACCTGTATCGATGAGCGTCAACATAGACATTCATCGAATTTGAAGATCGACATGTAGCCGGCAGGCGTGGCGGCGCTCGGGACGCGCCACCACTCCAGGACCCGAGACCCGCCCGACCCTCGCATCGTTAGTTCGACATGTGTCAACATAGATGCATGTCGAATACGAAGGTGCTACCGCTGCTGGAACCCGCCCCCGGCGAGGCTGTGGCGCCGTGCTGCCCACCGGTCACCGAGCGCCCTTTCACCGCGGAGGAGGCCGAAACGGCCGCGCGGATGTTCAAGGCGCTCGGCGACCCGGTGCGGCTGCGGCTCTTCTCGGCTGTGGCCTCGCACGAGGGTGGCGAGGCATGCGTGTGCGACATCTCCGACGTGGGCGTCTCCCAGCCGACCGTCTCCCACCACCTGAAGAAGCTCAAGGAAGCCGGGCTGCTCACCTCCGAGCGGCGCGGCACCTGGGTGTACTACCGAGTCGAGCCGACGGTCCTCGCGGCGATGGGGCAGCTGCTGGTCAAGGCCGCGCCAACCGCAGCCTGATCGCCATAGCCGTAGGCCGCCACGCTCGCCGTGTCGGGGTGGCCCCATTGCCGCGCGGCGCGTACATCAGTACCGCCATGCCGGTGGTGGTTGCTGTTCGGGACAGCGGGCCCCGCAGCGTTCATCCATCCGAAGGCGACCGCAGCCCAGGGCTACTGGTCGCGGGGGCGTGCCCGATGAACGAGGTGCCCGGTCAGCGCCCCGGCCAGCACGCCCCAGGCCAGGCCCGACCAACTCCCGCCCGTCACAGTGACGACCACCATCACTACAGCACCTGCGGCGACCGCAGTCCGGTCACGGACGAGGCCCCAAGTGACGCGGGCGGAGCCAGGAGACCGGAGTTCGGTAACCGCGGTGCCGATCGCCAGGGCGGCGGCGAAGACGACTGGTGCGATCAGACCCGAGTCCATGTCGTCACCTCGTCGCGAGCATGAAGGATTTGCCGCCAGCCGCTGCGACGTACGCGTCACTCGGCGGCTGTCCGGCCGGGAAGGAAGATTAGGGCAACGAGCGCCAAGCCGACCACAGCGCCGACGAGCTGCATGCCGATGAAGCCCGCGACCGAGCCCGGGGCGATGCCGGCGAAGGTGTCGGTGAAGGCGCGGCCGATCGTCACCGCCGGGTTGGCGAAGGACGTGGACGAGGTGAACCAGTACGCGGCGCCGATGTACGAGGCGACCGCGACGGGGGCGAAGCGGAGACGGTCGGTGCGGGCCAGGCCGAAGATCAGCAGGATCAACCCGGCCGTCGCGATGACCTCGCCCAGGAGCAGGTGTCCGGCCGAGCGGTCGTGGGTGGACCACTTGACCAGCGGTTCGCCGAACATCGCGTCGGCCAGGATCGCGCCCGCGATGGCACCGACGATCTGGGTGGGGACGTAGACGGCCGCTTCACGCAACGTCACGCCGGGGCCGCCGCGGCGGGCGGTCCACCACTCGGCGAGGGTGACGGCGGGGTTGAAGTGCGCGCCGGACACCGGGCCGAGCAGCAGGATCAGCACACCCAGGCCGAAGACCGTAGCCGTGGAGTTTGCGAGCAATTGCAGCCCGACGTCCTTGGTCAGCTCGGTGGCCTGGATGCCGGAGCCGACCACCACCGCCACGAGTGCCGCGGTACCGACCAGTTCGGCCGCGGCCCGCGCAAGCAGCGGCGGTGTTTGGGGCGGGGTGGCGCCTGGGGCGGGCTGCGGGTCGGTCCCGACCGCGTCCGGGGCTATCGGGGATTTCGCGGCGCTGTCGTGCTCGGCTGCCTCGGTGGCGGTCAACTGGACTCCTCGGTGCAGGTCGCCGCAGGGGCGGGGATCAGGGGCAGGACCGCTTGACGTTGTTTTCGGCGGTGGTGCGCGCGGTCTCCGCCAGGTCGGCGAACCGGCCCGCGAGAGAGGCGATGACGTCGGGCTTGAGCCGGTAGTAGGTGAACCGGCCGCACGGCTCGGTCTCCACGACCCCGGCCTCGCGCAGCACCTTCAGGTGGTTGGAGAGGTTGGTCTGTCTGGCCCCCGTCTCCTCGATCAGGTGCGTGGTGCAGAGCGTCTCCTTGGCAAGCAGGGTGACGATCTGGAGGCGGAGCGGGTCGGCGAGAACCCGCAACAGATCAGTGTCGACTGACGTCAGCATGGGCTGATAATCTCACATCACTCCGGGCTGATACCAGCCTGGGCTGATCTTTGGGACCCGTATCCCCACACCGGTGGGGACCCATGCCCCGAAGGGGGTTCCCATGACCGCATCCCCGCCCCCCGTCCTGCCTGATGACCGCCTTGCGTCCGGCATAGCCCGCCTCGCGCTGCGCTACCGCGGACGCTTCTCCGCCGAGACGATCCAGCGCCTGGTCATCGACTCCTACGAGCGGCTGGCCGAGCACGCCCGGGTCCGTACTCACCTTGTGGTGCTGGCCGAGCACCTGGCCACCGAGCGCCTGGACGCCCTCGCACACATCGAGGGCGCACCGGGGTGCGGTCTGCCCCGGGTGCTGTTCGTGTGCAGCCACAACGCCGGCCGCTCCCAGATGGCCGCCGCTCTCCTCGCCCACCGTGCGGGCGGACACGTGGTCGTCTCCTCCGCAGGCACAGACCCCGCGGCCGAGGTCGAACCGGTCGTTGCCCAGGCGCTCACCGAGGCCGGTGTGGACCTTGCGGACGCGTTCCCCAAGCCGCTGACCGACGAGGTCGTGCAGGCCGCCGACATCGTCATCACCATGGGCTGTGGGGACGCCTGCCCCGTGCTGCCGGGCCGTCGTTACCTGGACTGGCCGGTCACCGACCCCGAGGCTGTCCCGATCGCCATCGTCCGCGGCATCCGCGACGAGATCGACGCCCACATCACCGAACTGCTGGCCTCCCTGCCGAGCACCTGAACCCACCCCCTGCACAACCTGCTTGATCCATTTACGAAGGAAGAACCGATGTCCTCCAGCCCGCTCGCCTCCGTGCTGTTCGTCTGCGTCCACAACGCCGGGCGCTCCCAGATGGCCGCCGGATTCCTCAGCCACCTCGCGGGCGACCGGATCGAGGTCCGCTCCGCCGGCTCCATCCCCGGCGACCAGGTCAACCCGGCCGCGGTCGAGGCCATGCAGGAGGTCGGCATCGACATCTCCGCGGCCACGCCGAAGATTCTCACCACCGAGGCCGTCCAGGCCTCCGACTACGTCATCACCATGGGCTGCGGCGACGCCTGCCCGATCTTCCCCGGCAAGAAGTACCTCGACTGGGCCCTGGAGGACCCCGCGGGCAAGGGCGTCGAGGCCGTCCGCCCCATCCGCGACGAGATCCACAAGCGCATCGAGGCCCTGATCGCCGAGATCGACGCCACGCAGAAGGCCTGAGCCGGACTCGGCCGGAAACGGCATGCGCCAGGTCATCATCAGCCCCGGCCCCGCCGGACGACCCGCCCGACGCCCGTCGCAGTTTCCGTCTCATTCAGCCCCGTTCACGGTCGTTCAGCCGGGGCCAGAAGCCCACTCCTGCTCACTGGCCAGCCGCCCATGAACGCAGGTGAACGCCCCTGTACGCGGTGCCTGAGCCCACCACCACAGTTGGAAAGCGTGCGCCTGGTGCGGAGGCCGCTGACCGCCCGCGGGTGTTCAGCCGCCGCTGTCAGTACCGACCTGTACGGTCCCGCCCATGGCTGAGAGACCGACTACGAGCTGGCGTCACGGCATAGCTGAGGAAGCCGAGGAGCTTGCCGCCGGCACGTTGGATCCCGACTGCGCCTGCATGGCAGGCCTGTTCCCCGAGGAACTGCTCACGGCGACTGACGCAGTCCTCGACAAATTCGAGGGTGAGCTTCCCGGACTTGGCAAGGCCAGCGACGAGCAAGTCTTCGCTGTGGTGGAACGCGTCGTTCTGGCCCTCAACGCGGTGGACGAAGCTCGCAATGGCAGCGCCTTCGAGACCGACGAGCGTGAGGATCTGTGCGACTACATCGACGAGTCGCTCACCGAGCGCGGCGTCGATGTAGTAGCGGTGACGGCCCGCCACGGGCTGGGGCGCTATCAGCTCACGGACAAGTGGCGGAAGTGGTAGGTCCGCTCAGTGGCGCGACCCGCTGAACATCGCACCACTGCGGACCACAAGCGCACCAGTCAGGGCGGGGAACGCGGGGAACCACGGTGAAGACAGTCGAGCCCAAAGGGCGTCATGCCTCCCTGTTCGCCCAGGTCAGCACGCGCACCGGCTCCAAATGCCCGCAGCTACCCAAGCTGAAAGCGCGAGTTCGATTCTCGTCCCCCACTCCACGTTCAAGGCCCAGGTCGAAGACCTGGGCCTTGTCGTCGGTAGAGACGCAGGGTCTCATCTCGTGAAGGTGAAGTACTTCCAGGTCCCGTACGTCGTCGTGTTCACGCTGTCGCCCGAGCCACTGATGTACGAGTCGCGGACCCGGAAACGGTGGCCGGTGGGCGGGGTGCCCGTGAGCGTGACGACGGACTTGCCCGCGGAGTCGAGTGTGAAGTACTCCTTGGCCGTGGTCTGCCAGACGCCGTCGGCGTAGATCTGGATCTGTAGCAGTTGCTTGCGGCCCGGGTACGGCGTCATCGTGGTCGTGATGACCGGGTCCTTGGACTGCTTGAAGTGGTAGTACGTGTGGTTCCACGTGTACTTGGTCTTGTAGTGGCCGCCGAGCGCCGTGGAGACCTTCACCCGCGCACCGACCGTGCACGTCGTCGTCCTCGGCGCGTAGCGCGCGTCGCCCGCGAACTTCGCCGTGAGCTTGGTCTTCCGCTTCAGGGTGAGGGTGACGGAGATGTTGCCGCTGGAGTTGACCGTGCCGGACTTCACCAGGGTGTCGGGCTTGTCGGCGCCGTACGGGTTGGCCCAGATCTCGACCTTGCGGTTCTTGTAGGTCGTGCCGAGGTGCGCCGTGAACGCGACGGACTTGCCGTAGTCGTAGACCTTGCCGTTGTTGTTCAGCGTCAGCGTGGGCGTGGCGCGCGAGACGGCGACGGTGTCCGAGGCCGTCGCCTTGGTGTGCGTGGTGTCACCCGCGTACGTCACCGTGTATTTCACCTTGCCGCCGGCCGGCGGGGTGTCCTTGAAGGAGTACGCGCCGCCCGCGCCCAGGTACTTGGTGCCCAGGGACTTGCCGTTCGGCGAGTCCAGGTCGGTGCGGGTGACCTGTAGCGGGGTGCCCGCGGGCAGCGCCAGGTTCGCGGTGAGCTTGCCCTTGACTGTGAGGGACTTGGCCCGGGTGGCCGTCGAGGGGGCGTCGACCGTCAGGGTGGAGGCGTACTTGCGGGGCGCGTCCACGGTGTGGAACTGAGTGGAGTCGCCTGACCCGGTCAGCACGAACAGTTGCGAGCCGTCGGCCGACCAGCTGGTGGAGTGCCCGCCCCACGGCATCCAGTTGTGCGACAGGTTGCGGATGCTGGTCGGCCGGGCGGGGTCGCTGCTGAAGACATAGGTGTCGCCGACGTCGTCGGTGTCGAGGACGGTGGCCGCGACCGTGCCGTCCGGGGCGACGCTGACCGTCTCCGGTTCCGAAACGGTCGCGAAGGTGCGCACCTCGGACAGGTCGGAGAGGCGGTACTCGGTGAGCGCCCGGTTCCCGGGGCCGGCGACGACGACGTTCTGGCCGTCCGGGGTGAGGGCGGCGTCGTTGTAGAAGCCGCCCTTCTCGGCGGAAACGCGGATCGCCGGGGTGCCGGAGGAGATGTCGTACACGACGATCGGGCCGGAGCTGATACCTCCGTCGAGGGCGAGCAGCGTGCCCGGGTTGTCGGGGTCGGCGTAGACCATCGGCGGGCTCGCGAAGTCGTGGCCGGCCGCCAGGTCGAGGGTCACCTCCGGCGTCTCGGCGGTGAGGTCGACTTCGCCGAGCCCGGAGTCCCACTGGTCGCCGTAGCCGAACCACAGTTTGCCGTCGGCGTAGGCGAGTCGGGAGGGGATCGTCTTGTCGCCCGTGGGGTACTCGGCGGTCTGCGTGAGCTGCCCGGTGTCGATGGCGACGATCTTGTCGGCGCCGTAGAGCGCGGCGTACAGCGTGCCGGAGTCCGGGCTCAGTTCCAGGTCGCGGACCTGGGAGAGGCCGGTGAGTTTGGTGACGACCTTGCCGGTGAAGTCGGTGACGACGATCTGGTTGTGGTACCTGTCGCTGATGAAGACCCGCTGGTGAACGCCATCCACCACGGTGTCGGCCGCGCCGTCGACCGGTATGGACGTGCTGGAGTCGGCGGACGCCGGTGTGGCGATCACCACCGAGCCGAACAGGGCCGCCAGGGCTGCGGCGGCCGGAAGAGTGCGCAGACGCACGGTGTCGAACCCCCCGGAACGAAAGTGAGCGCAAGCAGGTGCCACCCGTGCGTCCGGTGTGTGCGAACCGTGGGCCGTTCGTGGCAAGTGAGCGAAGACTAAGTGATGTTTCGGGAGACCACAGCACAGGGGTCCTCCTCCGCCGTTCCCGGGGGGCGCCGGGTGGCGACGCACCCTCGTCTCCAGCCTGGCGGTGGCTCGGCCCGCCTCCCCTTGCTCGGCGGAATCAGCTTCGGCCGGCTACCGCGGCGGCACAGGAACCGAACCCTGCCCTCGGCAAGGGTGGCGTGGGCGAGACGTTCGACGCCGTTCCGGCCTCGAACGCACTGGCCTACGACTGCCGCCGCTCAGGTTGGCACCCACAACGCCCCCCCCAACCAAAAGGACCCCAGACCCAGGCACGCCCATGTATGTCGAAGCGGTCCGCCTCCCGCCAGTCCCCCAGACCTCTCTGGCGTGCTCCAGGCGTGCCCGTAAGGGCGGACAGCCACGGTCAGCGACGGCACCACCGGGCCCTTATTGCTGTCCGCTGTGTCCACTATCGCGTGCCGGATTCGTCCCGGAAGACCGATCGGCGGGGCCGGCTCTTCTGTTCTGGCACGGCCGCAGCGGCTTGCTCACCCCGTGTGGGGTGCACGGCAGCCTGAGGCGAAGTCCCCTGGCCTAGCGGGAGGGTTGGCATGAGCGACACCGCGGATCACCTTGCGTGCCGAGTACAAGCCCGTCCGCGTCTCCGAGACGTTCACCTGGGAGGACAGGACCTGGGTGATGGCTTGGGGCACGGCACTCCCGGGTGCCAACCCGCGCCGACTGAATGAACCGACCTCTGGTCCCGCTGCGCGTCGCCGAGCAGGGCGAGTGAACACCCGTACAAGTACGGGCCCTCGTCGTCCAGCCAGTCCGGTGCAGGTCTCCGTCCCCAGCCCCCGCTCTGATCGCTCGGCTCGTCAGCCGTCCAGCGAATCCCAGAAATCCGTGAGCACCCGGGCCCCCCGCCCAGGGTCCTGTGTCATCCACCAGTGGCCGAGCCCGTGGAGCGTCGCGGTCTCGGCGCCGGCCAGGCGCGCCGTGCGGCGGCGCTGTTCGTCGGTGCCGGTCAAGAGGTCCTCGGTGGCGAGGAGGGCGAGGCCCGGTCGCTGGGCCGCGCGTTCGAGGTTCCGGCCGAGTTCGGCCATCACCGGTTGGGCGGCCGATCGGTAGAGCGCGTGCGCGGCCCGCCCCATCGCCTCGTTCTGGCCTGCGGCGACTCGCTTCGCCACCGGCTCGGTCATGCCGAACCTCACGAGCATCGCGACCCGCGTCGCGAGGTCCGGGCCCAGCGGGACGGCAGGGTCCGGTCCCGTGCTCTCGGGCGCCTGTTGGCTGAGGGCGAACTCGTGCCACACGTAGTCCGGGTCGAACAGGCCGATCACATCGCTGACCCAGCTGCGTACGAGGTCCGGGCGGGCCGTCACCGCGTTGAGGACGTGCGCACCGCCCCAGTCGTGCCCGACCAGGTCGACGGGCTCGGCGAAACGCTCCAGTTCACCGATGAGCCAGTCCCGGTAGTCGCCGACGGTCGCACCGAACCCCGTCGGCAAGGGCGCCCCGAAACCGGGCGGGGACAGGCGGACCGGGGCGGGGCAAGCAGGTGCGATGCGTTCGAGCTCGACGAGCAGCGGCTCCCAGACTTCCGGTGTCTCAGGGAAGCCGTGGACGAAAACGGTTGGCATGGCGGGAACTCCGTTCAGGGTGGTCGAGATCGCGGGACTGACCAGATGACCAATCTGGTCAGTGAGTATAGGCTGGGGGCATGAACACGAACGCCACCCCGCGACAGCGGGCTCTTGTAGTCGGACTCGGCGTCAGCGGAACCGCCTCCGCGCTGCGGTTGCACAAGGCAGGCTGGGACGTCGTCGTGCTGGAGAAGGCGGCCGAACGTCGCCGCGGTGGGTACTTCCTCACCCTCTTCGGCACCGGGATCACCGCGGCAGAGCGCCTGGGCATCGAGGTGCCCGACCGCTTCTCGACGGACATCGCCTACTACAACGTCGATCGCGCGGGCCGGCGGCGGCGCGGCATGGGCTTCGCCGAGGCCGTGGCGGGCGAGTCGCGCCCGGTCGTGCGCGGCGACGTCGAGCAGGCCGCGTTCGACGCCCTGCCCGAGGACGTGGAGATCCGGTACTCGTCCGTACCGGTCGCGCTACGCCAGGACGCGGAGAGCGTGCAGGTCGACATCGAGGACCGGGCCGCGGGGGCGGTGACCACAGAACGATTCGGCCTCGTGGTCGGAGCCGACGGGCTGCGCTCGACCGTGCGCCGGCTGGCGTTCGGGCCCGACGAAGGCCGCATTCACCGCCTCGGCTACATGCTCGCGGCGTGCGCTCTGCCCGGCCCGGTCCCCGGTTTCCGGGGCACGGACGGAATCATCATGTCCGAGCTGGGCCGGTCGGCATGGGTGTTCGCCTTCGCCGACCGGCCGCCGACAGTGCTGTTCAACTACCGGACCGACGATGCGGACGGCGAGTTCGGCCGGCCCGCCATCGACCGGTTGCGGGAGGTGTTCGGACCTGAGCCCACGGGCCCGACGCTCGGCTGGCTGCTCGACCAGTTCGAGCAGGCGCCGGACCACCTGTTCGACACCGCCGAGCAGGTGCGGATCGACACATGGCACCAGGGCAGGGTGGTGCTCGTCGGCGACTCGGCGTGGTGCCTGACCCTCTACTCCGGGATGGGAGCCTCCAGCGGCCTGGCCGGCGCCGACATGCTGGGCACGATGCTGGAGCGGTATCCCGCGGACGTGGAGCGGGCGCTGCGGGAGTGGGAGGCGAAACTCCGCCCCTTCATCGACTTCCACCAGGGCTCCGGCATGGCCATGCGCAAGCTCTTCGTCCCGGCCGACCGCACCGAATACGGAATCCGGTTCGTCTTCGACCATGTGGTGGGGACGACGCTCGGCAGAACGCTCCTCTCGGAGGCCGAGCACCGCAGCAGGGCTTCCCGGATGAAGACGGTCGACCTCGCCCTGGAGTGACCCGGCCGTGCGCCCACCGCACGATCGCCTCACCTCAGCGAACCAGCGTGAATCCCCGTGAACCTCCGTGAACCTGCGTGACATCATGCTGCCGTAGAGCGAACGGGAGGAACCACGACGGTGAGCCGGCTGATCGAACAGGACTCCGCCAAGGCGGCCAGAATCCTCGACAGCGCGCGCGAGCTGGTCCTCGAACACGGCGTCCGCAAGGTGACCATCGCCGAGATCGCCGCGGCCGCGGGCGTGGGCAAGGGCACGGTCTACCTGTACTGGGCAACCAAGGAAGACCTGTTCGTGGGGCTGGCCGCGCGCGAGGTGCTGGCCTGGATCGAGACCATCAACGACCAGCTCGCCCAGAACCCGCAGTCCGTCCTGCCCCGCCGTCTGGCGCCGCTGCTGGTCCGCACGACCCTGGGCAACCCGTGGCTGCGGTGGCTCCAGAGCGACGACAGCGCCATGCGGCAGCTGCTCCACCGCCCCGCCGACCGGGAGCGCTTCGCCGAGGCCACCACGAGCGCGCTGGGCACCGCGGTCCTGACGATCCTTCGCGGCCACGGGATCGTACGCGACGATCTCCCGCTGTCCCGGCAGATGTACGCCCTGCACGCCGTGCTGGTCGGGTTCGTCACCGTCATGAACAACGCCGATGCCGCAGACCCGCTCAGCATCGACGATCCGGAAACCGCCCTGGCCGACACCGTCCACCTGCTGCTCGAACGGCCTCGCGACCCCGCCGCACGCGATGTCGCCCAGGCCGCGGAGGCGGTGCGGGCCCGTTTCGGCGAGATTCACGACGACCTGCTGGGACTCGTCGCGACGGGCGCCGCCGGAACCAGGTGACCCGTGTCCCCGCCGGGGACGCCAGGTCGTACTCACCGGGGCATGGCCCCGGTGCCGCTGCGCGTCACGCCACTCGCCTCGGAAGGGGCCGGGTTTCCGCCGCCAACCGATGTGTGCCACGTCTCATCCGCGGGCTGTCACACCGCCCGCGCCACCGGTGTCTCCATGCCGAAACCACAACGCGAGGGAGACATGATGAACGGGAACGTGAAGGTGCTCGTGGTCGGCGGCGGGTACGGGGGCGTGACGGCGGCCAACACTCTGGCTCGGCGCGATGGCGTGTCGGTGACAGTGGTCAATCCGCGTCCCGACTTCGTCGAGCGGATCCGCCTGCACCAGCTCGTGACCGGCTCCGACGACGCGATCGAGAGCTTCGGCAAGGTCCTCGGCGGAAACGTCCGGCTGGTGGTCGACACCGCGACCCGGATCAACGCCACCGACCGCCAGGTGTCACTCGCGGGCGGTGGCACTGTGGAGTACGACTACCTCGTCTACGCGGTGGGCAGCGGCGCCGCCGATCCAGGCGTCCCCGGAGCGGCGGAGTTCGCTCATTGGGTGTCGGACCTGGAAGGGGCACAACGACTGCGGACGGCACTGGCAGCGACGCCCGCGTCGGCCCCGGTGACCGTGGTCGGGGCCGGCCCGACCGGCTTGGAGACCGCCGCCGAGCTGGCGGAGGCGGGCCGCCAGGTCACTCTGGTCTGCGGCACCGTGCTCGGCCCCTCCCTGCATGCCCGGGTTCGCCGCCCGGTCGCCCGCCGGCTGGCCAAGCTGGGTGTGACCGTCCTCGACGGTCCCGGCGCGCAGGTGACGGAAGTGACCCAGGACGCCGTACGGCTCGAAGACGGCCGCGTCCTGCCCGGCGCGGTGACGATCTGGACCGCGGGATTCCGTGTCCCGGACCTGGCCGCCCGCAGCGGGCTGCGCACCGACGCCGAAGGTCGCCTGCTCACCGACACGACGCTGACCAGCGTGGACGACGAGCGCATCGTCGCCGCCGGGGACGCGGGGGTGATGCCGGACCACCCGTTCCGGATGAGCTGCCAGGCCGCCGTACAGCTGGGCCCGGCCGCCGCCGACACGATCCTGCGCCGGATCGCGGGGAAGAAGACCGCCCCCGTGCGCATGTTCTTCGCCGGACAGTGCCTCAGCCTCGGCCGAAAGGAGGGCGTCACCCAGTTCTCGTACCCGAACGACAAGGTGAACGCGCTCAGCATCAGCGGGGGACCCGGTGCCGGCGTCAAGGAGATCGCCTGCCGGTTCACCCTCAACAAGCTGGTGTCCGGGGCCCGCAAGGCCGGCTCCCGCGCATCCCGCGGCGACAGCACCGACCGCCCGGAATCGCCTCAGCCGGAGCACCCCACGACGCCGTCCGGCACCCGACGCGCGGCCTAGCCGTCCAGACCTCCTCGGGCCGGACTGCACCGTCCGGCCCACGAAGGACCCGGCCGGAGTGACCGGGACACGCCGCCGCGACCACGTGGACGCAGGCCGTGCCCGCGCGCCGGGACGCCGTTCCCCCACCAGCGGGCCCGCCCCGCACGGCCCGATCAGAGGGAGGCCGCTGCCGGCGACCCCGCCACCGGACCGGGTACATGTTCCACGGCTGTTCCACGGCCTGCTTCGAGCCCATGGGGCCGACCACGAGAGAGCGAAGCGCACGACATGAACGACCGCGTCAACGACCCCGCGACCGAGGCCTTCGTCGCCCACCGCGACCTGCTGTTCACCGTCGCCTACGAGATGCTCGGATCGGCGGCGGACGCCGAGGACGTCCTCCAGGAGGCCTGGCTGCGGTGGGTCAAGGTCGACCTCGCGCAGGTGCGGGACCAGCGCGCCTACCTGGTACGGATCACGACCCGGCAAGCGCTCAACCGGCTCCGCACCCTCAAACGGCGCAAGGAGGCCTACGTCGGCCCCTGGCTGCCCGAGCCTCTGCTCACCGCGCCGGACGTGGCCGAGGACGTCGAGCTGTCCGAGAACCTGTCGCTGGCACTCATGTTCATCCTCGAAGCCCTCTCACCGACCGAACGCGCCGTGTTCGTACTGCGCGAGGTCTTCGACTTCGGCTACGACGACATCGCGGCCGCGATCGACAAGACGCCGGCCGCCGCACGTCAGATCGCCCACCGGGCCCGCCGACACGTCGACGCGCACCGACCGCGCACACCGGCTTCCCCGGAGGAAGCCCGGGAGGCGTCGAAGTCGTTCCAGCGCGCGCTCGCGACCGGGGACCTGCAGGGGCTGCTCGACGTACTCGCCCCGGACGTTGTCTTCGTCAGCGACGGCGGCGGCCTCAAGCTGGCGGCCCTGCAGCCGGTCGTCGGCGCCGACAAGGCGCTCCGTTACATGGCCGGCAGCCTCAACAAGGCCGGCGGCACCCTCACCGGTGAGTTCACGATGGTCAACGGCAACCCCGGACTCATTCTGCGCCTGGACGGCGAGATCGACGGTGTGCTGGCCTTCCGGGTGGAGAACGCACAGGTCACCGGCCTCTACTACGTCCGCAACCCCGAAAAGCTCACCCGCGTCGAGTCCGAAACCCCGCTCACCTCCCGCGGACCGTCGCCCCGCGACACGACCGACCGAGGTGCGCGGTAGCACGGGCGTCGCGGACATGACCGGGGGCGACGCGGTCGCCGCCGCACATGAGCCGGGCCCGACTCCCCTCGGGGGAACGGGCCCGGTCGCGTCTCACCCTGCCGGTCAGGCGTTGACGCCCGCCTTGCGGCGACGGGCGGCGGCCACCGCGCCGGCGCCGAGCACGAGCGCCGCGCCGCCGGCCAGGGCGACCTTCGGCAGAACGTCGCTCGAGCCGGTCTCGGCGAGCGAGCCGCTGCCGCTGCCGCCGGTTCCGTTCACCGGAGTGGTGGAGGAGCCGCCCTGCTCGGTGGTGTTGTCGGTCCTGCCCTCGGTCTCGTCGGTCTTGCCCGGGTCGGCCTTGGCCAGGATCTGGAACTCGTGGTCGTCGAGGTCCGGGTAACCGCCGCAGGAGCCGTCGGCGTTGACGTAGTCGGCCGCGACGAAGACGGCGCCCTGCCCGGCCGGGATGTCCGCGTCGACCTTCAGCCGCAGCTTGACGTCGACCGAGGCCTTCGCCTTGAGGGAGCCGACATTCGATCCGTCGAACAGGCCGAAGTCGCGCCAGTTCGGGTCCGCGGCGGTGGACCACTCCAGGTCGAGGTAGGAGTCGAGTTCCTTGAAGCCCTTGTCGTCGAAGGCGTGGACGGCCGCGTACGGGTACACCTCGTCCATCGTCTTGTCGGTGCCGTTGGTGACGCGCAGCGTGAAGTTCTCCGTGGTTCCGCCGACGACCTTGTCCGGCAGCCCGCCGACGACAGCGGTGAGCTCGGGCTCGGGGACGCACTCGCCGCCCGGCTCCTCCTCCCCGTCACCCTCCTCGGCCTCGGCGTCCGCGAGCGCCTTCTTCGCGTCGTCCAGCTTCTTCTTGGCCTCGTCCCTCGTCTTCTGCAGTAGGCCGATCTTCCGGACCTGGGCGACGCGGGCGTCGTCGTGGGCGGTCCGCGCCGCGGCGGCCTTGGTGTCCGCGGCCGTCTTGGCCGCCGCGGCGTCCTGGGCGGCCTTCTCGGCCTCGTCCAGCACCGTCTGCGCTGCGGCCTTCTCCTCGTCGGTGGTGGCGGCGTCCAGCTTGGCCTGGGCATCCACGACGGCCTGGTCGGCCTCGGTCTTGGCCTTGGCGGCTTCCTCAGCGGCCTTCTTGGTCTCGATGACCGCGGCCTTGGTCGGGTACGTCTCCGCCTCCAGGCCCTCCTCCAGGAACTTGATGGCGTCGTTCACCGCGATGACAGCGGCGTCGTACTCCTTCTGCGCGAGGTCGACGGCCTGCTCGAGCTCGTCGAGCGTCGGCTTCGCCTTCTGCGTCTGCGCGGCCGGCTTCTCGTCGGCGAAGGCGGGTGCGGTCGAGAGGAGAACGACCGGGGCCGTCACGGCGGCGGCGACGGCGGTCGCGAGAACACGGCGAATCTTCACAAGGGACCCCTGGTCGGGTGGCGAAAGGGTGCGCTGGGCGTCGGGCTTGCGGACTGCTCACGCGGGGCGACGCCGCGGCGATCGTATGACCTGCCTGATCAAGACCGCAGGTGGTTTCTCGCGCCTCCGCCGGAGAAGCGTTCACAGCGTGCGCACAAACGGCACTTACGGGCACAGTTGCCTGCGTAGGCCGCACATTTTCTGTGATCCATCACTCAGCGCGTCAGGAAGGGGGCCTGCTTGGCGCGTTGGGCCTTCTCGAAGCGGGCGGGACGCCGGGCATCCACGACTCACATCAGCCGCGCCGGACGGCGGCAGCTCCGGTCGGTCGTAGGCATCGGCTCAAGCCTCGCCGCAGCCGAACGCTGAGGCGCGCCCGGCCTCGGGGGAGGGCGGGCGCGCCAAGGGCTTAGCGGTGCGTGGGGAACGTGTTCAGGTCACGCACGGCGTGTTGGGGTCAGCGGTGGTGGTGGTAGCCGCCGTGGTGACCGCCGTGGTGACCGTTGTGGTGACCCCCGTGGTGGCGGTCGTAGCCCCAGGACTTGTTGTCGATGAAGCGTCCGCGGTCGTTGCGGAGGGTGGCGGTGTCGGAGCGGTTGTCCCAGACGTAGTGGCGGCGGTCCTGGTAGAGGTCGCTGTCGGTGTCGCGGCCGATGCCGGTGTGGATGCGGACCGTGGCGCGGCCTTCCAGGCGGTAGTGGTCGAAGGTGTAGGTGCGGCCGTCCTCGTCCTCGAGGGTCCAGCCGTCGAGGTTGACCGTGCGGCGGGTGGTGTTGGTGATTTCGACCCACTCCCGGTTCAGGGAGCGGTTGCTGCGGTCGTCACGGCCCGGGGAGTCGTACTGGACGTCCGAGATCTTCACCTTCGGCCGCTCGGGACGGGCGTGGTCGGAGGCGGCGGCCGGCAGCGTGACGACCGAGACCAGAGCGCCGGCGGCGAGCGCGGCGGCGGCGAGACGGCGGGCGCTGACAGAAGCGGAAGCGGACAAGGGGTCTCCCATGGTGCGGGCACCTTCCCAACAGGCCGTTACGGGCTGCCGGGAGTCGGTGCGGTGTGGGTTGGCGGCCGGCTGGCCGCACGCACACCTTGTCCACGTCGTGGAGAACTTCTGGAGAAGGCATCACGTCTGTTACCTGTTGTCCATATTTCTATGACTCTCGGATGCAACATCCATGTATGCCTTCTATGGACGAGTATTGACGCGCTGACAGGCCGGGAGACCTTGCGGGCGTTGGGGTGTGACGTCGCCCCGCCGCGGTGCGCTGCCCCTGAAGGGATCGGGTCATCACCCGAAAGTGAGTAACAGCGGGGTGGCGACCGCCCGGAGCGGCGTGCGGCCCGCTCGTCTACTTCCCGATGCGGTGGAGCATGGCTGAGGAGGTTGCCGGCTACGCGGCCGCTCTCGCGGACTCCATGGGGCTGGTCTGCCCTGACCCTCAACAGGGCCGACTCAGGCCCTGAAGCTGAGAGCGCGCCTCCGTCCGCCTGGGCCCGGACACGCTCGACCGGGGGAGCTAGGTTGACCCTCGTGGAGGATGAGGCGATCACCATCAAGCTCACGCACGATCAGGCGCTCGTGCTGTCGGACTGGCTCCATCAAGTGATGTTCCAGTCCGACGACCTTGAGGGGATCGTGCGCGACCGAGCCGTCTGGTCGCCGCTCCACGCGATCTCGGGAACGCTGGACACGACGCTGAGCGAGATCTTCATACCCGACTACTCCCAGCGGCTCGACGCGGCCAAGGAGCGCCTGCGCGTCAGCATGTACGGCGAAGCCGCCGAGTCGACAGCCCCGGACGGGAACGCCGCAGAGAGCGGCGACGAGCGCTGAGGCGACAAGGCCCGCCTATGACGCCCCCCGCCCAACCGCCCCACCCCGCCCCCGGTGGCGGAGCCACTCCGGCCTGAGAATGGACATCACCGTGGCGTCAACCCGCTCGCCCTCCCACAGCAGAGCGTCCCGCAGTACGCCCTCGGTGACGAAGCCGACCTTCTCGTAGACGCGGCGAGCGCGCGGGTTGAAGGCGTAGACCTCCAGCGAGATGCGGTGCAGACCCAGGCCGGGCTCCTCGAAGCCGTGTCCGACGATCAGCCGGGTCGCCTCTGTTCCCAGGCCGCGCCCAAGGGCGCCCGGCACCAGGGAGATTCGGAAGCCGCAGCTTTCGTTGTCCGGGTCCCACTCGTTGAGCACCACTTCTCCGACGACGTTCCCCGTCGCCCGCTCAACCACCGCGAGGTCCAGCCGATCGTCCTGGTCACCTCGCGAGTCGTACCACGCCCGGATGCGCGCCTCGTCGGGCTCCTCGTCGCCGTGACTGCCGGTCAGACGCGCCCCCTCGGCGTCCCGGAACATGGGCAGCAACGCGGGCACGTCATCCACAGTGACCGGCCGCAGGACGACGAGCTCCCCACTCAGGGTGGGCTTGATGCGGAAAGCACGGGCCGGCTCGGTCCGATCTTGATCAGTCACTTCGGCAGTGTGCCCCGCCTCTCGGCCCGCTGTCCTCCGGTTGTCGCGCGCGCGGAGCCGCATGTGTGGGCCTCCGAACGGCTCGGCAGCGCCGTGGAGTTGGACGACCAGCCCTCTCTTCAGGAGGCGGGTTCGCCGTCGCGAAGGCTGCGGAACACCTCGGGAGTCGTCCAGCCGCGCAGCGTGGCGTGGATCGTCGACCGGAAGGCGGTCTCTGCGGTCGGGGCGTCGAAGGCGCCTGCGAGTTCGAGTGTCACCAGCCCGTGCAGGGTCACCCAGAGCGAGACAGCGATCGTCGTCGCTTCGCCGTCCAGGACGGACTCCGTCACGGCTCGATCGATCGCCGCGATGAGCGGGCGGACGGGGTCACTGGTACCGACCGCCCCTGACGGCTCGAAGGATTGCACTCCGCCGAACAACACCGAGTAGAGGTGGTGGTGTTCGCGTCCCCAGCGCCGGTACGCGGCGGCCAGTGCGTAGATGTCGGCAAGGGGGTCCTCGGAGGTCGGCACCACCGTCACCGCCTGGAAGAGGCTGGCGACGGATCTGTCGCGTACCGCTCCGATCAGCCCTTTCTTGTCGCCGAACAGGGAGTACACCGCCGCCGTCGAGGTCTCGGCGGCCGTGGCCACGGCGCGGACGGTGACCGACTCCTGCGGGCGGGTGGCGAGCAGCT
Source organism: Streptomyces sp. NPDC055013 (assembly GCF_053608645.1). NCBI lineage: Bacteria > Bacillati > Actinomycetota > Actinomycetes > Kitasatosporales > Streptomycetaceae > Streptomyces > Streptomyces sp. NPDC055013. The sequence goes on along the minus strand of NZ_JBSGVW010000021.1, from coordinate 85,292 downwards.
CGGTCGCGCACTCCACGAGGCGCGCTTTGACGGTCGCGTCGTTCGTTCTCGGCCTACCCATGCCACGAAGCCTACCTTGTTTGATAACGTCGTTTTGAAACAGTGTTCTGAAACTGCGTCACGCGCTGCGGAACCACGCCGACCACGGAGGTCCTCTGTGCCCACGCCCGCCATACGTCTTGCTCGCCTCACCGGACGCTTACTGCTGACCCTGGCCGCCGTCGCGACGCTGGTCGTCGCCTTTCTCGTCGCGATCGTCCTCACGGACGGGGCCGGCTCGGGGCTCGCCGCATGGCTGACGGCCCTCGGTATCGGGACTGCCGCCGCACTGTGGCGCGGCCGGCGTCGCACCCGGGCGGCGCGGCTCGCCCCGTTCCTGCCGGTGGTCGTCGCGGCGGCGTTGACCGCGTCGGTCTGCGTCCCGACCGTGCCCACGGCACGGCAGCGCCCGCCCGCTCTGCCGTTCGTGGCCACGCAGCACTGGAGCCTGGCCACCGGCAGCCGGGTCGCGGTGTATCACTATCCGCCCGCGACGACCGGCGCCCGACACCCCGTTCCGTTGGTGTACCTCAACGGCGGGCCGGTCCGCGGCATTTCGGTGCTCGACCACCGGTTCCTGCAACGCCTGGCGCGACAGGGCCACGACGTCTACGCCTACGAGCAGGCCGGCGGCGGACGGAGCGACCTGCTGCCCATGGGCCAGTACACGATCTCGAGGTCGGTGCGTGACCTCGGTGCCTTCATCGACCGCCTGGGCAGGGGCAAGGTCGACATGCTCGGATTCTCCTCGGGCGGGGTCGTGCTCACCCGGGCCCTGGCGCACCCGCGTGTCGCCGCACGCCTGCACCGGGCGATCATCGCCGAGCCCGGCCCGATGGACGGCCCGACCGCACGGATCGCCGGGCACAAGGGCCGACCCTCGGCGCGCGGCCTCGCTCCGGCGATGACCGGACCGCGGTCGACGCATGTCCCCCGGTACGCCGTCGCATTCGGCCTCATGCGGCTCGGGCTGCTCACCCCCGACACGGGTCTGGTCGGACAGGCCGAAGGGGACAACGCGTTCACCGCCGCCGACCTCGGCAGCGACACCGCATCCGCCTACTGCGCGCGCGACGCGCACCGCATCCCGACCGAGGACACGGCACGGAACTTCTCCTTCAGCCCCGCCGCCAGTCTCCGCGTCCAGCGGACGACCAAGGACTCACCCTCCATCGCCCCACAGCTGAAGCGCTCCCAGGTCCCCGCGATGCTGATGATCGCCGAGTGCTCCTCCCAGGTCCGTCAATGGGCGACAGCCGTCCTTGCCGATGACCCCGCCGTCCGGCGCACGCAGTACATGCCCGGAGTCGGGCACCACATGTGGAACGGGCTGGACGACAACGACGACCGAGCCGCGGCCGTCATCACCGCATTCCTTCAGGACAGGCCGGCGCCCCTGCCGGACTACCCGACGCGTGACGACATCCCCGCCTTCCTGCACGCCCGCAAGTGAAGAGCCCGCAGCCGGTCTCATGTGCGGCACCACCATGGCGGGAGCGATCGCGCCCACGATGTCTCTCCGGGAGTGTCGAATGTGGCCGTTCCCGATCGACGTGAGAGTGAAGGCAGCACATCCCAGGACTTCAGGAGCACTCGTCGTGACCGTAACCGCGGACCTGGCCATCTCCCTCGACGGCTTCATCGCCGGCACCGACGTCACCCTCGACAACCCTGGAGGCGACGGCGCCGAGCCGCTCTTCGCATGGATCCACGACCTGGCGAGCTGGCGGCAGCGCCAGGGCATGACCGGCGGGGTGGAGAACCGCGACTCCGAGCTGATGCGCGAGTGGTTCGACGCCACCGGAGCGGTGGTCATGGGCCGGATGATGTACGACACGGGTGAGGAGTTCTGGGGCGCCGACCCACCCTTCAAGGCCCCGGTCTTCGTGCTCACCCACCGCCCCCGGCCCACCCTGGTCAGAGAGGGCGGCACCACCTTCACCTTCGTCACCGACGGCATCCACAGCGCCCTCGACCGGGCGAAGGCCGCCGCCGGGGACAGGAACGTCGACATCGCGGGCGGGGCGAGCACCGTGCAGCAGTACCTCGGCGCGGGGCTCGTCGACGAACTGCAACTGCACGTGGTGCCCGCGCTTCTCGGTGCGGGGCTGCGGCTCTTCGAGGGCCTGGGCGCCGGGCGGCGGACCCTCGAGCCGGTGCGGGTGGTCGCCACGCCCCTCGCCACCCACCTGAAGTACCGCTTGGTGAAGTGACACAGGGACACCGCGCCGTGGCAGGGCGCCCCTCCGCCTCCGCGGCGGCAGGCCCTACGCTGATCCCCGTGAGGTAGGCAGGCGCGCGGAAGGATGATCGGCGATGACGCCCCTGAGCAGCGGGGACCCGGAGTCCATAGGCGGGTATGCCCTGCTCGGTCGGCTCGGGGCAGGCGGCATGGGGGTCGTCTATCTGGGAGTTTCCGCGTCAGGACGCCAGGTCGCGGTCAAGCTCGTGCACGGGTCGTACGCCGAGGAGGAGGAGTTCCGAACGCGCTTCCGGCAGGAGATCGCGGCAGCGCGCAGAGTCAGCGGCGCCTTCACCGCACCGGTCGTGGACGCCGACCCGGATGCCGACCGGCCGTGGATGGCGACGCTGTACGTGCCGGGACTCAACCTCGCCGAAGTCGTGAAGAAGGACGGCCCGCTGAGCCAACGGGAGTTGCGCGCGCTGGGGCTGGGGCTCACCGAGGCGCTGCGCGACATCCACCGGGCGGGCCTGGTGCACCGGGACCTCAAACCGGCCAACGTCCTGATGACCGACGACGGGCCGCGCGTCATCGACTTCGGTATATCGCGTGCCGCCGACAACCAGAGCCTCACGGTGACCGGGCGGGTGATCGGCACTCCGCCCTTCATGTCGCCGGAACAGCTCGCCTCGCCCCGGGACGTCACCTCGGCCTCGGACGTGTTCTCGCTGGGGTCACTGATGGTGTTCGCGGCCGTCGGTACGGGGCCGTTCGACGCCGACAGCCCCTACATGACCGGCTATCAGGTGATGCACGAGGCCCCGGACCTCGAAGGGGTGCCCGAAGCGCTCCTGCGCATTGTCGAGCGCTGCCTCGACAAGGACCCGGCCGCACGGCCGGAACTGGCGGATCTGCATCGCATGCTCCAGGCGCTGCCGGAGTCCGACGCCACCGCGCCCTTGAAGGCAAGGGAGTTCGCCTCACCGCGGCCCCGACCCACTCCCCGGAGCGCGGCCACCACCTCGGTGGGAACCGGCGCCGGCAAGGGCCGCCGATCCCGGATGCTGCTCACCGGCCTCGTCGCGGCACTGGCCGTCATGGGGCTGAGCATCGGGGCGGGTGTCTTCGTGGCGGGCCAGGGCACGACCACCGCCGCCGACGCCTCCGCCACGACCACCACCCGTGCCGCGTCCCTGCCCAACGGCTGGAAGCCGTGGCGTACGGCCCTGCGGGACGACGTGAAGGGCGTCCCCCTCGACTACCAGCGCCCCGGATGCGTGGCGAACGGGAACGCCCTGTTCTGCGGCGGTACGGGCTTCACGGTCGCCAGGATCGACCCGGCCTCCGGCCGCACCCTCTGGCGGTTCGGCACCCGGCCTCAGGGGGTGCAGCCGATCGGCGTGCGCGACGGGCTGGTCTACGTGTACGAGGATCCGGACGACACGATCAGGCGCGTGGTGGCCCTCGACGCCGGTACCGGGCAGCGGCGTTGGCAGCGCGACATCGACAAGGCCGCGGACCCGGTCCTGTACAACGGCGGACTGCTGACCCTGTCCCCCGACTCCTCGTCGTTCATCGCGTACGGGCCCTCCGGCAAGGAACTGTGGCAGGCGCCCTCGCTGGACCAGTACTGCGCTCCCTCGGCGCTGGGAGGCGTCCCTTACGCCCTGTGCGAGGCCGGCACCGAGCCCGGCCAGACCCCGGTCGACCTGATGAGGCTCGAACCCGGCGGCATGACCGAAACCGCCACGCTGCCCAGGAAGGCGGAAGCGCTCGGCGCTGTCCGCGGGCGCCCTCTGTTCCTCGCGCCTCGGACCGCGAAGGACGTGTACGAGTCCGGCTACGAACGGCCGTACAACGCGCTGCTGCGCGTGGACCCGGAAACCGGGCAGGTCAGACGGACACCGCTGGCACGTCCGCTGACCGGCGCGGCCACCCTGGTGGACGGCGTCGTCTACTTCGTCCGGGCCGACGGGTCGGTCACCGCGGTGTCGGCGGACAGCGGCAAACAACTCTGGCAGAAGGCCACGGACATGGAGAGTCTGTCCGCGCCCGTGGTGTCAGCGCCGTACAAGCGGGTCTACTTCTCCAACCGCTTCGGCCGCCTGCTGGCACTCGACAGCCGTACCGGAGCGGAGGCATGGCGCACCCCCGCACTGGACGACCCGGGGGACATTGCGCAGGACACCCCGCCGCGCGTGCTGCTCGTCAAGGACGCGATCGTGGCGACGGCCGGCGACACGGCCTTCTCCCGGGGCCCGGACGGGCCCAACTGACCGGCTGACAGGTCTGCATCATCCGGGACCGTCCGGTGGCCGCGCACGGCCACCGGGGCGGCGCGCCACTGTGCCCCGCGCGCCCCACCTCACTGCTACGGCTCTCCTCGTTCAGGTGATTTTCCGCCCAGTAAGCCACTTCACCGGACGTACTATCCCGTCTCGTGACAGAAAGACAGACGCGGAGAGCAACCGACGTGGTCGTCCTCGGCGCCGGACCGGCCGGGCTCGTGCTCGGCAATCTCCTTCAGGACAGCGGGATCGACTGCGTCATCCTGGAGCGTGCCGAGCGCGCGCACATCCAGACCCGGGCGCGCGCCGGGTTCCTGGCGGCGAACACCGTACGGATCCTGGAGCGGCACGGGCTGGCCGAGGGGCTGCACCGGCACGGACAGGCGCACAGCACGTGCGAGTTCCGTACCGTGGACGGCAGGTTCCGGCTGGACTACAGCGGGCTCGGGCGCGGTGAACGGCACACCGTCTATCCCCAACAGCAGCTGGTCACCGACCTGTTGACGAGATTTCTGGCCTCCGGTGGGCGGGTCGACTTCACCACCGAGGCGGTGGCCGTCCTCGACACCGGCACCGATCGGCCCTCGGTGACCGTACGGGAGGCGGACGGGCGGCCCGGCCGATGGCGAGCGCGGTACGTGGCCGGGTGCGACGGACGGCACGGCGCGGCACGGCGATCGCTGCCGCCCGACTCGGTGCGCCGCCACCACTGCGACCACGGCGTGACCTGGCTCGGACTGCTCGCCGAGGCGCCGCCCAGTCTGGACGCCGTCGGGTACGCGGTGCACGAGCGAGGTTTCGCCGGGCACATGGCGCGCACGAGCGAGATCACCCGCTACTACGTGCAGTGGGAGCGCGGCACCCCGGCCGATTCCTGGTCCGAGGACCGGATCTGGGACGAGCTGGATCTACGGATGCGGGGGACTGAGTACGGCCCCCTGCACCGCGGCCGCGTCGTGCAGCGAGCCGTCGTCGACCTGGAGTCCGACGTGCTCGAACCACTGCGTCAGGGTTCGCTGTTCCTGGTCGGCGATGCCGCCGGCGTCATCAGCCCTTCCGCGGCGAAGGGCGCCAACCTCGCGGTCCTGGAGGCGGAGATCCTCGCCGGCGCCCTGGTCGACGACCTCGTCCACGGCCGCTCAGAGGGGCTCGACACCTACTCCGCGCGGTGCCTGGCGTACATCTGGCGTGCGCAGGAGTTCTCGCACTGGATGATCCGGTTGCTGCACGGCCCGTCCGGCTCGGACGGGCCGTCCCTGTTCCACAACTCCCTGCGGCGCTCCCGCATCGCTTCGCTGCGCAGTTCGCGCAGCCACCAGGACTGGTTCGCCGAGCACTACGTCGGCGTATGAGGTCCGTCCTTCCGCCTTGTTTCTTCCTGTACCGCGTCATCCCAGATCTGAGTGAGGACCCCCGCAATGATCACGACGTTGTCGGGCGACACGTCCCGCCTGCTCGCGACGGTCGACTTCGTCAAGGAGCAGGACACCGCCACCCTGCTCCCTCTCCTGTTCCCCGGGCTCGACGGTCCGGAGCTGCGGACTCTTGTGGAGCACTGCCACTTCTCCCATGCCGCGCTGCTTGTCTTCCCGTCGGACGAGGCGGAGTTGCGCGCCATGCTCACCGACTGCGGGCTCGTCGCGGTCCTGCCACCGCAGCCGAGTGTCGTCGTACGCGGGCGACTGGCCGTGCGACACCGGCGCCAGGCGGCTGAGCTGGACGTCGGCATCCTGCGCCCCTCAGTGGTCGGGGCGGACGGGGCGCACCGTACGGTCGAGGTGCTCGCGCTGACCGTGCCGACGGGATCGGGGCTCGACGCGATCGCGGTGGCCGAGCGGGAGCGGCAGCACGAGGCACACGTCGCCTTCGAGGTCGTAGCGCCCGATCCGCTGGTGCTGCGCGGCCTGTGCGCGACCTTCGCGCGCCACGGAGCCAGCCCGGACGGCGGCGGCTACAACCCGCACGAGAACGGCACGGTCCTCTACTTCGGCGCACCCGCCGAAGCCAAGGTCGGGTACCGGCGCGTGGAGCTGTACGTCCCCGGCGACCACCGCGACCTGCTCGCCGCCCACCTCGACGAGCATCGCGCCCGGCAGCCCGCCGAAACGCTCCTGCGGCTGCTGACCGGGGCGTGGACGACACAGGCACTGAGCACCTTCACCCAGCTCCGGGTACCCGACGCCATGGATGTCGAGCGAGGGGCCGGCGTCGAGGAACTGGCGCGGGAGGTCGGCGCGAGGCCGCGGAACCTGGCGACGCTGCTGCGCTATCTCACGATGCTGGGCGCGGTGACGGAGGGCCGCGACGGCTTCCGGCTCACCGAGCTGGGCGCACTGCTGCGGGCCGGGGTCCCGGGGTCGATGCGGGCGCTGGCGCTGATGTACGGCGGCCCGTTCTACGAGTCCTTCGCCGGACTCGGGCACACGGTGCGCACGGGACAGGTCGCCTTCGAGCACCTCTTCGGCGAGAACCACTTCGACCATTTCGCCCGCGACCCCCAACTCGCGGAACTCTTCGACCAGTCCATGGCCGCCGGATCCGCCATGTTCGACCCGGTCCCCACGCATCCGGCGCTCACTGCCGCAGCGGTGGCGCCGGCCGGGGCCACGGTGGTCGACGTCGCGGGTGGCAACGGGGAACTGCTCGGCCGCGTCCTCGCCGCGCACCCGAGTCTGAACGGGGTCCTGCTGGAGCGTCCACACGCTGTGGAAGCCGCCCGCCGCCGACTCGAGGAGGCCGGCCTCGGCTCGCGATGCGCTTTCGTGGCCGGCGACTTCGCGGACGTGCCGGCGGGCGGCGACGTCTACGTCCTGTCCCGCGTCCTGCACGACTGGGACGACGAGCGCTGCCGCGAGATCCTGCGCCACTGCGCCCGCGCGATGCCCGATCACGCCGATCTGCTCGTCGTCGAACGCGTACTGCCCGCCGACGGCTCGGTCTCGTTGGCCACCGCCTGGGATCTCCACATGATGTGCAACGTCGGCGGGCGCGAACGGCAGGCCGACCACTACGCCAGGCTCTTCGCCGACGCGGGCCTCGCCCTGGTGGACCGGTCACCACTGCCCCTGGACGGCCATGTGCTGCACGTCAGGAAGGGCCGGCCGGCCTCGGAGTGACGGCCTGCCGCCTCGCCGCCGGGCCGTCCCGTCAGCCGATGGGTGCGGGCATCGGCTGGACGTCGTAGTCGAGGCGGATGGTGTCTGCGGTGGCGGGGTCGGACAGTTCCACGCTCCAGCCGTCGGCGAACTGGTCGACGCCGGGGGTCATGGGGATGGTGCCGGAGATCAGGACGGTGCCGGGTGTGAGCGCGCCGCGTGAGCGCAGGACGTCGATCCAGTAGGCGGGGGTGAGGAGTTCGGCGAGGGTGCCGTGCTGGATCTCCGTCGAGGTGCCGTCGTGGGTGACCCAGGCGCGCAGGGTGAGTGCGTCGAGGCGGGACTCCACGTCGGCCAGGCGCCAGGCGCGGCGGGCGAGGACGTCGGGGCCGGCGTTCTTGCTCCAGGCCACGCCGTGCACCTCCAGGTCGCGGTCGGTGTGGTCGCAGGCGGCGGTCAGCAGCAGCTCGCCGCCGTCCGCCACGACGAGCGCCCACTCCGCCTCGCCGGAGGTGTGCGCGTGCTGCGCGTGGACCCGGTCGGTCTGCTGGGCGAGGTAGGGGGAGACGGGGTAGAGGGCGGGCGTGACGGACGGGCCGGGCACGCCCAGCTCGGCGAGCTCCGCGACGTGCGCGGCCACGTCCTCCTGGCTGCGTCCGGCATACCCGGCGTTGAGGACCTGGACGACGTCGACCTCGCGCGTCGATCCGTCGGGCAGTTCGAAGGTCAGCAGGGCCATGAGGGCACTCCCAGAGATCGGGTCCGCAGAACGGGTCCGCAGATCGGGTCCGCGGTGAAGTTCTCGCGCAGGGGGTTGCGCATACGACCTGTATACAAGAAGTATGCCGGAAGGTCGATGTCCCCCGACGTCCCCGAGCAAGGATGGGAACCATGCCCGACACCCCGAAGGACGACACGAAGGACGCCGCCGAGGCGTCCGATCGGCACTCCGGCGTCCGCCGGGCCTTCGTCGCGAGCCTCACCGGCACCGCGCTGGAGTGGTACGACTTCGCCGTCTACTCCGCCGCGGCCGCCCTGGTCTTCGGCGACCTGTTCTTCCCCTCGGAGGACCCGCTCACCGGCACGCTCCTGGCCTTCTCCACCTACGCGGTCGGCTACGTGTCGCGCCCGCTGGGCGGGTTCGTCTTCGGCCGCCTCGGTGATGTGATCGGCCGCAAGAAGGTGCTGATCGCCACGCTGGTCCTCATAGGCGCGGCGACGTTCCTGATCGGCGTCCTGCCCGCGTACTCGACGGCCGGCGTGGCCGCCCCGATCGCCCTGGTCGTGCTGCGCTTCGCGCAGGGCGTCGGCGTCGGCGGCGAGTGGGGCGGTGCCGTACTGCTGTCCAGCGAGTTCGGGGACCCGCGCCGCCGTGGCTTCTACGCCTCCGCCGCCCAGGTCGGCCCGCCCGCCGGAAACCTGCTGGCCAACGGCGTCCTGGCCGCCCTCGGCGCGCTGCTGACCGAGGCGCAGTTCGAGTCGTGGGGCTGGCGTGTGGCGTTCCTGTTCTCCGGCGTCCTCGTCGCGTTCGGGCTGTGGATCCGGGCGAAGCTCGAGGAGACGCCCGTGTTCAAGGCGATGGAGGCCGAGCACTCCCGGCCGGAGGCACCGATCCGCGAGGTGTTCACCACCCAGCCCCGCGCCCTGCTGGCCGCCATCCTGTGCCGCGTCGGCCCCGACGTGCTGTACGCCATGTTCACCGTCTTCGTCCTCACGTACGCCACCAACGAACTCGGCATGTCGCGCGGCTCCGCCCTCGCGGCCGTGCTCATCGGCTCCTCGATCCAGGTCTTCCTGATGCCGCTGGCCGGCGCCCTGTCCGACCGGATCAACCGCCGTCTGCTGTACGGCGGTGCCGCGGTGGCCGCCGGAGTGTGGCCGTTCGTGTTCTTCCCGATGATCGGCGGCGGCACGTGGGTGCCGCTCGCCACGGGCGTGGTGGTCGGCCTGGTGATCCACTGTTGCCTGTACGGCCCGCAGGCCGCCTTCATCACGGAACAGTTCGAGCCCCGGCTGCGCTCCACCGGCTCGTCCCTGGCCTACACCCTGGCCGGGATCATCGGCGGCGCCGTCGCCCCGCTGCTGTTCACCACCCTGCTGAGCGCCTACGGCACCTGGGCGCCGCTGGCCGTGTACATCGCCCTCGCCTCGGCCGTCTCCCTCGTCGGCGTCTGGCTGGGGCGCGACCCCGAGGCCGCCGTCGACGAGGACGCCGCCCTCGCCGCGCCCAAGGCGCCGCAGACGGCCGATGCCACCCGTTTCTGAGGAGGACCAGACCGTGCGGATCGCCCTGAGCCAGCTCACCACCGGCCCCGACCCCGAGAAGAACCTCCTGCTCATCGAGGAGTGGACCCGGCGCGCGGCAGACGCCGGAGCCCGCGTCGTCGTCTTCCCCGAGGCGTCGATGGCCTGCTTCGGCACCCCCCTGGCACCGCTCGCCGAGCCCCTGGACGGACCGTGGGCCGACGGGGTGCGGCGGATCGCCCGCACCACCGGCACGGTCGTCGTGGCCGGCATGTTCACCCCGGCCACCGGGGGCCGGGTGGCCAACACCCTGCTCGCCACCGGGCCCGGGGTGGAGGCGTCGTACGACAAGATCCATCTCTACGACGCCTTCGGCTTCCGCGAGTCCGACACCGTCGCCGCGGGTTCGGCCACGACGGTCATCGACGTGGACGGCGTACGGCTGGGCCTGGCCACCTGCTACGACATCCGTTTCCCGGAGCTGTTCCGGGCGCACGCCGACGCCGGAGCCGTCGCCACCCTGCTGGCCGCCTCCTGGGGCGCGGGGCCGGGCAAGCTCGAGCAGTGGGAGCTGCTGGCGCGGGCCCGTGCGCTGGACGCGACCGTGTGGCTCGCCGCCGTGGACCAGGCCGACCCCGGCGCGGGCACCGGCCCGGGTTCCGCCCCGACGGGCATCGGGCACAGTCTCGTCGTCGGACCCGACGGGACCGTACGGCACGCCCTGGGCGCCGAGCCCGGGCTGCTGGTGGCCGACCTGGACGTCGACGAGGTCGTGGCGGTCCGGCAGCGGACCTCCGTCCTCGCGAACCGGCGCCCGGAGGTGTGGCGATGACCAAGCCCGAGCTGGAGTTCCACCTCCCCGACGGACCGTGGCGGACCCCGGCGGGCGCAGGCCCGGGCATCGAGGAGCGCGTGCTGGCCGACGACCCCGAGCGGGGATCCCGTACGGCGCTCGTCCGCTGGGCGCCGGGCACCGACACCTCGGCGGACGGTGTGACCCGCCACGGCTTCTGGGAGGAGGTCTACCTCGTCGAGGGAGCGCTGCACGACCTGACGCTCGACCGGACCTTCACCGCCGGGATGTACGCCTGCCGCCCGCCCGGGATGCCGCACGGCCCGTGGACGTCCCCGGCCGGGGTCACCATGCTGGTGATCACCTACCCGGACACGACCTAGCCCGCGAGCAGCACCTTGAGCGTCGACTCCAGATGGTGGTCGATGGCCGCCCACGCGGCCTGCGCGTCACCGGCTTCCAGGGCGTCCAGGATCGCCTCGTGCTCCTCCAGCACCGCTTCCTGACGGCCCTGCTGGTTGAACAGGGCGACCACTCCGGCACGGACCTGGCGGCTGCGCAGGCCCTCGTAGTGCCGGTCGAGGAGGGCGTTGCCGACGGCGGAGACCAGGACGGCGTGGAAACGGTGGTCCACGGCGATGAACTCCCGGGCCTGCTCGGCACCGGTGAGCTCACGCTGCCGCTCCAGCAGGGACCGCAGCTCCGCCACCGGCGCTCCGCCACCGGAGACGAGCTGCTGGGCGGCGTACCGCTCGACGATGCCCCGCAGCTCCATCAGCTCGCGGATCTCCCGCCCCGTCAGGGGCGACACCCGGGCACCCCGCTTGGGCACCAGCTCGACCAGGTCCTCGGCGGCGAGCTGCAGCAGCGCTTCCCTGATCGGAGTGCGGGAGACGCCGATACGGTCCGCGAGCTCCTGCTCCGACAGGAAGGCACCTTGCATCCCGGGATCGGTCAGCACCGTCTCCTTGAGATACGCGTACGCCTTCTCCCGACCGGACGTCACGGCAACCCCCCAGCAATCGTATACAGCTTGTATACGGACGCTACCACGTGCCTTCCGCGGGGGAACCTCGGACGACGTGGCCGGTGGTCATCACGGCCGGGTGACCCGTAGGTGCCGCCGCTCTGCCAGTTCCTCCTGGCTGACGACGGTGAGGACCGGGGCGCCGGGCGGCGCGAGCATGGTGACCACCAGCTGTGATTGTGCGTCGGGGAGGTTGTTGGCGCCCTGGTAGTGGATCACGTCGCCTCCGGGCTCGAAGAGGGCGTCACCGGCCTTCAGTACCCGGGGCGCCTGTCCCTCCAGTTCGAAGAGGATCTCGCCCTCGGTCACGTAGCCGAAGAGCGGTCCGGGGTGCCGGTGCGGCGGGGCGCCCGGGTCACCGGGGGCCAGAGTGACCCGGATCGTCCTTGCCTCGGCGCCGGCCGGTATCCGGTCCGCCGCCTCCGACAGGGTCGTGATCACCTCGACGCCCGGGGGCAGGTGTGCGTGCTGAGCGCTCATGCGTTCCTCCAAACAGGGAGTGTCCGCAGTGAGGACAAGACAGCCTCCCCGTTTTGTGACAGCTCTGCGGGGGCGAACCTGCTCAGCTCAGGGTCTGGGCGGCGTACAGGGCGCCGAGGGCCGCGGCGAGGGCGCCGAGCAGGAGGCGCAGGGCCCGTTCGGGCAGGTGGGGTTGGAGGCGGGCGCCGAGGTAACCGCCGATCAGTCCGCCGGCGCCGCAGGCGAGGCCGAGCCACCAGTCGGGGGCGATGTCTCCGGAGCTGACGAGCGACAGCAGTGCGAAGGTGGCGGCGCCGACGAGGGAGGTGGCGAAGGTGGCGGCGAGCGCGGCGGGGGCGACGCGTGCGACGGGCAGACCGCGTCCGACGAGGATCGGGCCGAGCAGGGAGCCGCCGCCGATGCCGTAGATACCGCCGACCACGCCGACTGCCAGGGCGAGGCCGGTGAGTGTGCGGGGGGTCAACTCGCGTGCGGGCGACGGACGGTGGTGTGTCTGCGTCAGGGCGCGCAGGCTCAGCCACAGGCCGAGGGGCAGCAGCAGGGCGGCGATCAGGAGCCGGAAGACCTCGGGGCCGGGGAGAGCGAAGACGCGGAGGACGGCGCCGAGGACCACGCCGGGCAGCGTGCCCAGCACGAGGCGCCGGGCGAGGTCGCCGCGCAGGGCGCCGTCGCGGCGGTAGCGCCACAGGGCGCCCGGGCCGGCGACGACGTTGAACAGCAGGTTGGTCGGCGTGATGGCCGGGTTGGGCACGCCGAAGACGCTCAGTTGCACCGGTAGGAGGAACACGGCCCCGGACACGCCGACCGGGGCCGTCACGCAGGCGATCAGCAGACCGGCGGCCGGCCCACCCGCCCATGTCCAGTCCACCCTTGCCCCCGCTTGTCGATCGCCCGGTCAGTATCAGCACGTCGGACGGTGGTGAGGGCGGCCCGCAACGAGATGTTCATGAGCAGGAGTCGCAGCCGGTCCGGCAGCCGGACGTGTTCCGTCGTCGTTGGACGGGGCGGGCGCGCGTGCGGCGGTTGGGGCACAGCAGTCTTGCCCTGCCAGGGCATCCGCGGTCTTCCTCGACGTCGAGGGCGGCTCCGGGCCCGCGCTCCGCCGCCAGAGGCGACGCCGACAAGGTGACGCCGACAAGGTGACGAGGTAACAGCTGCCCGGGTCCACCTCCATGCGAGCTCGGTGGCCCCCCGCGCGGACGAGGGCGAGATGATGGCGGCCATGCGCATCCGCATCGACGCCGTCGACCTGCCCGGCCTCACCCGCCCCCCGAGTGTTGACGGCGCGGTCCCCGCCTACGTCAACATCCACGTCGCCGTGCAACGCCGCGACCGTCCGGCCGAACTCCTCGATCCCCAGCCCGGCGATGCGCCGTCCGCGACGTGGACCCTGGAGTGCGCCACGAGCGCCTCGCCGACCGGCATCGAGATCAAAGGCCCCTACGTGCAGGACCGTCTGGGCCGAAGGTTCATCTACCTGTCGTGGGGCACGGTCGACGAATCGGGCACCTTCACTATGTTCCGCCGGGCCAAGCTCATGCTCGACGTCATCCCCGCCGACGTACTCGCCGCCGCCGCACGCGACGGGCTGCTCGTCGGACGCCTCGGCCTGACCGACGCGCAGGGCGGGCCCTTGTGCGCACGCGTCGAGCCCCCTCACATCACCTGGACCGCCGCACGCGCCGACTAGGAGCGGCTCCGGGCCGATGTGACCTTCATCGCCATCGTCGGGTCACGGCGCGTTCTCCGCTGTCCCACCCGTTGACGACGACGGCAGTGGCGCATGGCTCATCGACGGAGGTCACGGCGCTGTGGCCGGAAGCGTTCGGCAGGAGCACCACATCCGCGCGGACCAATATCTGTACCCGCGATGTGAGAAATAGCTGCGGCGCACCGCGAGTATTCCCCGGCCGCCGACCCGGGCGGAACCAGTGGTCGCTCGGGTCCGATCGCGTCATGCTAACGTCGATCCAAGTTGCAGGTGTGGTTGCCAGAGGGTTCATTTTCCGACGGGTTGATCAGCACGGCGACGCGGGATCCGCACAAGGCGAATTCCGAACATCGTCCCCGAAGGAGATATGACATGGCTACTGGCACCGTGAAGTGGTTCAACTCGGAAAAGGGCTTCGGCTTCATCGAGCAGGACGGCGGCGGCCCCGACGTCTTCGCCCACTACTCGAACATCGCCACCCAGGGCTTCCGCGAGCTGCAGGAAGGCCAGAAGGTGTCCTTCGACATCGCTCAGGGCCAGAAGGGCCCGACGGCGGAGAACATCGTTCCCGCCTGACACCGGCAGCAACGCATACTTCGCAGCTGGGGCCCGCACCTTGGGGTGCGGGCCCCAGCTCGCTGCATTTCAGGGCGCGCGACGGGAAGGCCCCACCACATCACCGAAGGGTGACGTATTCCCCGTCGATACGACTCGGCGCCCATCGCCTCCGGCTCGTTCTCGCGATTCCCTGCGCAGTTCATTTTGCTGCGGAAATTCCTTGCTACGTGCCTACGTGCTCACATCGAGGAAAGGTTCCGCTTGAACCGCGCACGCACCGCCCGCACGACCCGTACCAATGACCGCTCCCGGGGTACCGCCGCCAGGCGCTCGGGGGCTCCCCGGCGTTCCAAGGGCAACGATCGCCGGCAGACCTCACCCCAGGGCGAGTTCGCGCTGCCGGTGACGGTCACGCCCGCGCTGCCCGCCGTCGAGTCGTTCGCCGACCTCGCCCTGCCGGCGCCTTTGCTGGCCGCGCTCGGTCACGAGGGTGTGACCGTACCGTTCCCCATCCAGGGGGCGACCCTTCCGAACTCTCTCGCCGGGCGGGACGTGCTCGGCCGCGGCCGTACCGGGTCGGGCAAGACCCTCGCCTTCGGCCTGGCCATGCTGGCTCGGACAGCGGGTCGGCGCGCCGAGCCGCGGCAGCCGCTGGCCCTGGTCCTCGTGCCCACCCGCGAGCTGGCCCAGCAGGTCACCGACGCGCTCACGCCGTACGCCCGCTCTCTGCGGCTGCGGCTGGCCACTGTGGTCGGCGGAGTGTCCATCGGCAGGCAGGCCAGTGCGCTGCGCGCCGGCGCGGAGGTCGTCGTCGCGACGCCGGGGCGGCTCAAGGACCTCATCGGCCGTGGCGACTGCCGGCTGGACGACGTCGCCATCACCGTCCTCGACGAGGCCGACCAGATGGCCGACATGGGCTTCATGCCGCAGGTCACCGCCCTGCTCGACCAGGTGCGCCCCGAAGGGCAGCGCATGCTCTTCTCGGCCACCCTGGACCGCAACGTCGACCTGCTCGTCCGCCGCTACCTGACCGACCCGGTGGTCCACTCCGTCGACCCGTCCGCGGGTGCGGTCACCACGATGGAACACCACATACTCCACGTGCACGAAGCGGACAAGCACCGGACGACCACCGAGATCGCGGCACGGGACGGCCGGGTGATCATGTTCCTGGACACCAAGCACGCCGTCGACCGGCTCACCAAGCACCTGCTGAAGAGCGGCGTCCGCGCCGCGGCCCTGCACGGCGGCAAGTCCCAGCCGCAGCGCACACGGACCCTCGCCCAGTTCAAGACCGGGCACGTGTCGGTACTGGTGGCGACCAACGTCGCGGCGCGCGGGATCCACGTCGACAATCTCGACCTGGTCGTCAACGTCGATCCCCCCACCGACCACAAGGACTACCTGCATCGCGGCGGCCGTACCGCCCGCGCCGGAGAGTCCGGCAGCGTCGTCACCCTGGTGACCCCCGACCAGCGCCGCAGCATGAACCGGCTGATGGCTGCAGCCGCCATCACCCCTCACATCACCGCGGTACGTTCGGGTGAGGCGGAACTGAGCCGCATCACCGGCGCCCAGGCGCCGTCCGGTGTTCCCGTCGTCATCACCGCGCCCGTCGCGGAACGCCCCCGGCGCGCCGCGTCTTCCGCGACTCCCTCGTCCCGAGGCCGCCGCGACCGCGCCGCCCAGGGGCGCGCCACCGGTCGATCCGGACGACGCAGGGCACAGCGGCCCTCCATCGACTCGGCGGGCTAGCGACCCGCCGTTCGCGGCGGGCCTCCCCGACCACGACCACGACCGATCACCATGGCCTACGACGCGCGCGTCACTCCGCGGCTTTTCCGTGCGGGCATGAAGATGAGGGCGGCCAGCGCCAAGCCGGCCACGGCGCCGATGAGTTGCATGCCGTCGAAGGTGTCGGTGAAGGCGCGGCCGTTGGTCACGGCCGGGTTGGCGGAGCACGTGGACGAGGTGAACCAGTACGCGGCGCCGATGTAGGAGGCGACCGCGACGGGGGTGTGGCGGAGGCGGTCGGTGCGGGCCAGGCCGAAGATCAGCAGGATCAACGGCGGTCGCGACGATGGCAAGGGCGTCGAGGCCGTCCGCCCCATCCGCGACGAGATCCACAGGCGAATCGAGGCCCTGATCGCCGAGATCGACGCCACACAGAAGGCGCGAGAGGCGCGAGACCCGGTGCCGGACAGGGACGCACGCACGGCACAGTCGAGCCCAGGTTCTTGTGGAAAGCTGGGCGTGAGGGTGGTCCAGGCCTGAGGAGCAGCGGTCACCGACGGCGATCTGCTGCAGCAGCGACTCGGTGAGGGGCCGTGCTTCGGCGCCGCCGCTTACGGCTCTCAGGGCGAGCGGGTCTTCCGCAACTCCGATCTCACCGCGCTGCACCGGCGCCGGCCTGTCGTCGCGCCTCAGGCCCGTGCGCTCGGCGTGGGCAGCATGATGGGTTTTCTGTTGTTCACCGACGACGAGGAATTCGGCGCGCTGAACTTCTGCTCCCGCAAGCCCGGCGCCTTCACCGAGGACAGCGAGACGACCGGTTTGCTGCCGCATCCTCATGGGTGCCCACGAAATCACCGAAGAGGAAGCCTTCGACGTGCTGCGCCGCTCCTCGCAGGAGGGCAACATCAAGCTTCGCGAGTTCGCCCGCCGTGTATGCGAACAGGGCATCCCGGGATGACCGTAGGGCGGCACAAGGGCGATTGAGCTGGATGCCGCGGAGCGATTCTTGGTTGTCCGACTCGGGGACCATCCGTCGTGCTCTTTGTCCATCCACGGTCTGAGGAACCTTGTCTCCTTGATGGATTCGCCCCAACTCCCTCAGCCGAAAGGGTTGGTCCGACCCGTACACCCCAACGGCAAGGACCTCCCCCACGTGCGAAACAGCCGAATAGCCTGCTTTCTGGCGGCCAGTACCGTCGCCGCCCTGGTTCCCGCGCTCGCGCCGGCCACGGCATCCGCCGCGTCCGCCCCCTCCACCGCGGCGAACCCCATGAGCCAGTACCTTCAGCAGAAGCCCGCCTGGCACCGCTGTGACAGAGAGATGCCGGCGGCCTTCCAGTGCGCCACCATCAAGGTGCCGCTCGACTACAACCGCCCCAGCGGCAAGAAGCTCGACCTCGCGATATCGAGGCTGAAGACGAGCACCAAGCAGGAGCGCCGGGGTGTGCTCCTGCTCAACCCGGGCGGACCCGGCGGTCCGGGCGTCGACATGCCGCAGTACATGGCGAGTGAGCTGCCGAAGAGTGTGAAGGCCAAGTACGACCTCGTGGGATTCGACCCGCGAGGAATCGGCCAGAGCTCCCCCGTCAGCTGCGGCCTGACGCCCGAGCAGGCGAACTCGGAACGGCCGTACAGGGCCGCGACGTTCGCCAAGGACGTGAAGTGGGCCCGGACCGTCGCCGAGAAGTGCGACGCCAAGCAGGGCGACAAGCTGCGGCACATCACCACCCGCAACACCGCGCGGGACATGGACGTGATCCGGGCCGTGCTCCGCGAGAAGAAGATCTCCTACCTGGGGTACTCGTACGGGACCTACCTCGGCGCGGTCTACACGCAGATGTTCCCCAAGCGCTCCGACCGTTTCGTGCTGGACAGCGCCGTCGACCCGGCCAGGGTTTGGCGCGGCATGATCCAGATCTGGGCGGAGGGCACCGAGCCCGCCTTCACCCGGTGGACCGAGTGGACCGCCGAGCGGAACTCCACGTACAAGCTGGGGAAGACGCCCGAGGCGGTCCGCAAGACCTTCTACGACCTCGTCGCCCAGGCCGACCGGAAGCCGATCGACCTCGACGGCACCAAGCTGACCGGTGACGACATCCGCTCCGGCAGCCGGGCCACGTTCTTCAGTGTCCGTGACGCCGCCGAGTCGGTCGTCGAGCTGAAGAAGGCCGCCGAGGGCCGGCCCACCTCCGGTGGCGAGGCGGGCAAGAGGCTCTCGCCGCAGCCGCCTTCCTTCGCCCGCGCCGTGCCCGAGGACAACGGCGACGCCGGCTTCTGGTCCGTCGTCTGCGCCGACACCCGCAACTGGCCGCGCGATCCCGAGCAGTACCGCGCCGACGCGATCCGGGACAAGGCCAAGTACCCGCTGTACGGCGACTTCGTCTCCAACATCAAGCCGTGCGCCTTCTGGGAGAAGAACGGCTCCGAGCCCGCCACCACGATCGACAACAAGGTCGGCGCGCTGATCCTCCAGAACGAGTGGGATTCCCAGACCCCGTTGGCCAGTGGGCAGGGCCTGCGACGGGTCATGAAGGGCTCGAAGATGGTCACGGTCCTCGGAGGTGTCGGACACGGCATCTACGGCTCCAAGTCGTGTGCCGACAAGCCGGCCACGGCCTACCTGACCACCGGAAAGCTGCCGGCGAAGGACGTGACCTGCAAGGCCGCTCCGGAAGCACGCGAGCGCGCGGGCGACAACCCGCTCCCGCTGCCGACGCCTCGGGGTCTCCCGGGGATGGTCAGCCGTTTCTGAACCCGGGACAAGGTGACGACGACGTGGGGCCCTCCGTCAGCGGCGGGCCTCACGAGCACTCGTGCCGCCGGGGGCGAGTCCGCACGTGCCGGACCTCGACACCCCGTCCTGCCCGGTGAGCTGCACGGCGACCTTGCCGTCGGCGTCCTGGCTGTAGGCGATCGTGCAGATCAGCTGACGTAGCGCAGGGCCGGACAGGTCCTTCAGGGCGATGGGCAGGCGGGTCGTGACCCTGCCGCCCGGGGAGGCTTCGACCTCGACGGTCGCGCCGGGGCGGGTGGCCGGGAGGGAGGTGCTCAGGCCTGCGGCGCGGTCCTCGTCCCGCGGGCCGCCGAGCAACGCCAGGACGACCTTCTCCGTGGGCACCGGGCCTGCCGCTTCGCTGAGGTTCTGGTCCTCGGCCGAAGGCCCGGTCGTCCGGATGACGGGGGTCAGCGCTCCGTCGGGGGACCGGAAGAAGAGCAGCATGTCGTAGTCGCGGTTGAGGAAGGCCTGGAAGCTGGCGGGGCCGCCCGCCTCGATGACGTCGGTCTCCTTGATCCCGCAGCCGCCGAGCAGCGGTGCGGTCGCCGCGAAGGCGAGGGCGACGGCTGCCGCGTGCCGGCGCGTCCGCGCACGCCTCATCCGCCGGCCTCCTCCGCGTGGAGCGGTATCTCGACGGTGAAGACGGCACCGCCCCCGGGCCGGTTCCCCGCGCGGATCGTTCCGCCGTGCAGCTTCACGTTCTCCGAGGTGATCGCCAGTCCCAGGCCGCTGCCCGCCGAGCGGGTGCGGGCGGCGTCGGCCTTGTAGAAGCGGTCGAAGATGTGCGGGAGCACGGCGGGCCGGATGCCGGGGCCGTTGTCCGCGACCTCCGTGATCAGCAGGACGGGGGTGGCCGGGGAGCGGGTCTCGGTGCGCAGGCGTACCGTGACCGGCGCGCTGCCGTGCCGCAAAGCGTTGCCCACGAGGTTGGCGATCACGAGGTCGAAGCGGCGCGGGTCGAGGCGGGCGCGGATGCCGTCCGGGAGTTCGGTGCGGACCCGGCCGTCGGTCTCGGTCCAGTGCCGGTTGTGGAGGGTTTTCCGGATGGCCTCGGCCACGTCGACCTCGTCGGCGTTCAGCTCGGCCGCGCGGGCGTCGAAGCGGGAGATCTCCATCAGGTCCTCGACGAGCACGGCCAGCTTTCCGGTCTCCGCGCTGACCAGCCGGACAGCACGGGCGGTGTCGGCGTCCAGGTGGTCCGCGTCCTCGTCGAGGACCTCGGTGACGGCGAGCATTCCGGCGAGGGGGGTGCGCAGTTCGTGCGAGACGTCGGAGGCGAAGCGGCGGGCGCGGGCCTCGGCCTCACGCAGTTCCCGCACCGATCGCTCCAGTTGGGCGGCCGACTCGTTGAAGGTGCGTGCCAGGTCGGCCAGTTCGTCGCTGCCGCGCACGGCGATCCGGGTGTCGAGTCTGCCGCTGCCCATGCTCCGGGCCGCCTGGCTCAGTTCCCGCACCGGGCGCAGCACGCTGCGGGCGGCGATCAGGCCGGGTATCAGCGCGATGGCGAGGCCGGGCAGGGCACCGTCCCGGCCGGCCATGAGGAGGGCGTCGACGTTGACCTGTTCGTCGGTCATCCGCATGACGGCGTAGAGGACGAGTCCGCTGGGCAGCACGCTGTCGGGGCTGGTCTTGAAGACCATGGGCATGGCGATGGTCAGGTACGGGACGCCGTCCTTGACGACCCGCTCGAAGCTGCCGTGGGGGTTGGCCCGCGCGGCACGGCGCAGTTCGGGTGTGATGACGGTGGAGACGGGGTTCTCGCCCGAGGAGGCGCGGACCGAACCGTATTCGGCGAACACCACCCAGGGGTGCGGCTTGCCCTTGCGGGCGATGTCACGCAGGACTTCCTGCAGGCCGCCGTCCTCCTCCCGCACGGGCAGCGCGAAGCCGGTCAGCTGCACCTGGTCACGGAAGGACGAGACCGCCGTGTCCTGGGCGGTCTTCAGCAGCGCGGTGCGCGCCTCACGGTAGGTCAGCGCGGCCGTGGTGCCGGCGCTGACGGCGGCGACCAGCAGGAAGGCGAGCATGAGCCGCGTACGCAGCCCGAACGCCCTGAACCGGGACCGGTGAGGGCGGGCGGTCACAGCGGCCCGAAGCGGTAGCCGAAGCCCCGCAGTGTCTGGACGTAGCGGGGGCTGCCGACCTCGTCCTCGATCTTGCCGCGCAGCCGTGCGACGCACGCGTCGACCAGCCGGGCGTCGGCGTGGTAGCTGTGATCCCAGACGTGCTCCAGCAGTTGCTGCCTGCTGAACACCTGCTCGGGGGCGGCGGCGAGGTGCAGCAGGAGCTTGAGCTCCGAGGGGGCGAGCGCGAGCGGCCGGCCGGCTTTGGTGACCGTCAGTCCGACCCGGTCGATGGCGAGTTCGCCGTAGAACTCGATGGCCGGGCGGCCCGCGCCGGCGTCGTCCAGGCGACGCAGTACCGCACGGATCCGGGCCTCGATCACCTCGGTGCGGGCCGGCTTGACGATGTAGTCGTCGGCGCCGGCTTCCAGGCCGATGACCACGTCGAAGTCGTCACCGCGCGCGGTGAGCATGATGATCGGCAGCTGGCTGCGGTCACGGACCCGGCGGCAGACCTGTACGCCGTTCATGCCGGGCAGCATCAGGTCCAGCAGCAGCAGATCGGGGCGGAACTCGGCCATCGCGGCCAGGCCTGCCTCGCCGGTCGCGGCCGCCCGTACCTCGTGGCCGCGGCGGCGCAGACCGAGTTCGACTCCTTCGCGTACGGAGGGGTCGTCCTCGATGAGGAGCACGCGGGGCATCGGCGGTTCTCCCTCGATGATGGTCAGGGACGGTGTCGGGTTCGGGTGACTCTGCGGCGTGCACCGGAGAGCAGCGCTTCCAGTTCGGCGAGCCGCAGCGGACGGGCGAGCAGGGCGAAGGTGAGGACGACGGCGGTCGCGCCGGCACCCGTGGAGACCACCGGCCCCGCCGGTGCGGTTCCCAGGGCCGCGAAGTGGCCCAGCGCGGTGGCGGGCACGGCGGCGAGCAGCAGCCTTACGTGAGCGCCGGCTGCGGACGAGCGCAGAGGACGGGCCACGGCGAGCCGACGGCTCAGCACCCGGGCGGTCACCGCCCAGCCCGCGCACAGCGCCAGCGAGTACGCCGCCGCCATGCCCGTCACGGCCCAGCGGGCCGGCAGCAGGTGTGCGGCGGCCATGGACAGTCCCGCGTTGAGGGCGACGATCACGAGGTTGAGCAGGAAGGGCGTACGGGTGTCGGAGAGCGCGTAGAAAGTGCGGGACAGGACGTACTGGCCGGACAGGGCGACGAGTCCCGGCGCGAAGGCCATCAGGATCCCGGCCATGGCGGCCGTGTCGGCGGCGCTGGTCCTGCCGTACCCGAAGACGAGGGCCATGACCGGCTGGGCGAGGGCGAACAGCGCGCAGGCGGCGGGTACGACGGCCGAGGCGCTGACGCGCAGGGCGTGCGAGACGTCGCGCCGCAGGGCGGCGGTGTCCCCGTCGGCGGCGGCCGCGCTCATCCGGGGCATCAGCGCGGTCACCACGGACACCGTGATGATGCCGTGCGGTACGACCCACAGGGCATAGCCGTTGTTGTACGCGCCGTACCCGGGACCGCCGTCGAGGCCCGCGGTGGTGGCCAGCCGGGTGGTGACCCAGTAGGCGGCCTGGTTGGCCAGGACCAGCAGCACCAGCCAGCCGGCCGCGCGCAGGGGGCGGGTCAGTCCGCTGCCGCGCCAGTCGAAGCGGGGCCGCCAGCGGAAGCGGGCGGCGCGCAGTGCCGGGAGGAGAGCGAGTGCCTGGACGGCTATGCCGGCGGTCGTGCCCCAGCCGAGGACGGCGGTCTCGGTCGCGGTGAGGGTGTCCCCGCCGCCCAGGGACAGCGCCAGATACAGGCCGAACACGGTCATGACGACGAGGTTGTTGAGGACCGGCGCCCACATCATCGCGCCGAACCGGCCGCGCGCGTTGAGCACCTGTCCGAGCAGGGTGAACAGTCCGAGGAAGAAGATCTGGGGCAGGCAGTAGCGGGCGAACGCGGTGGTCATGGCCGCCTGTTCGCCGGTGTAGTCGGTGTACGCGTCGATGATCGCGGGGGCCGCCCATACCGCGGTCGCGGTGATCGCCAGCAGGGCGATCACGCAGACGGTGACGAGCCGGTCGGTGTACGCGGCGCCCCCGTCGGCGTGCTCCTTGGCGGCCTTGACCAGCTCGGGCACGAAGACGGCGTTCAGGGCGCCGCCGAGGAGCAGCATGTAGACGATGGTGGGCAGGGCGTTGCCGACCGCGTAGCCGTCGGCGACCGGCCCGATGGTGCCGAGCGCCGCCGCGACCACGGCGGAGCGGGCGAAACCGGTGGCCCGGGAGACGATGGATCCGGCGGCCATGACGGCGCTGCCGCGGGCCGCGGAGGAAGCCGGAGAGGCCGCCGCCTTCGTCGCCTCCGCACTCCCCGTGCCGACCGGCGTCGTCTGCTTCATCGGCGGTTCAGGTACGCCTGGAAGGCGCGGTAGAGCGTGTGGTTGGCGCTGCCGCCCAAGGGTCTCTCCCATTCCCCCAACGTCTCGACGACCTGTCCCCCGGTGCCGAGCTTCCACCGCAGCAGTCCGTACGCACGTTCGTCTGGATCGAGTGTGGAGGGTACCCCGCGCATGTCGTACACGTCGGCGCCGAGCGCGTGGGCGTCCTGCAGCATCCGCCACTGCAGGGCGTTGGAGGGGCGGACCTCGCGGCGGTGGTCGGCCGAGGCGCCGGTCTGGTACCAGGCACGGCGGCCCACCGTGATCATCGTGTGGGCGGCGAGGATCTCGCCGCGGTGACGGGCGAGGTACAGCTTCATCCGGCCCGGTTCCTCGGCGTTGAGCGCCGCGTACTGACGCTCGTAGTAGGCGAGCGAGCGGCCGAGCCGGAACCCGTCGCGTCGCTCGGTGATGCCGAGCAGGCGGTAGAACTCGGGGAGTTCCGCCGCGCCGCCCACCACCACCTCCACGCCCTCCTTCTGGGATCGGCGGACATTGCGCCGCCACTCCTGGTTGAGCCCGGACCACAGGTCCTCGGGGGTTCGTCCGGCGAGCGGCACGTGGAAGACGTGGCGGGGCTGGGCGTCCCCGTCCCCTCCGGTCCCCTCCCCTCCGGTTCCGTCACCGCCGCAGCGGCGCCAGCCCCGGGCCCGCAGCCGCTCGGCCACGGCGGTGCCGAGCGGGTCGACCTCGCTGGCGAGGACGTCGCCGAGGCGCCGTCCGGGGCCGGTGAGCGGCTTGAGCAGGGCGGCGTCCCAGCGCCGGTAGGCGGGCGACGGGCCGATGCGTACGGCGAAGGCGCCCGCGCGGCGCAGGTGTTCCAGCAGCGGACCGAGCCAGCGGTCGACGTCGGGGTCGCTCCAGTCGGCGACGGGCCCTTCCGGGAGGTAGGCGAAGTACTTGCGGGTGCCGGGGAACTGCCGCAGCAACACCAGGGCCACACCCGTCAGTTGGCCTGCCTCCGGATCGGGCCCCCAGCCGAGCAGTTGGGAGCGCCAGCCCTCCTTGACGTCGGCCCAGGACGGGCATTGCAGGAAACCGGCGCCGAGGGCCGTGCCGTCGGGGGAGGCGAGGAAGGCGCGGTAGGTCTCCGCGGTGATGGTTCGCAGGGCCACGTCCCGGTTCCGTGCCCGGGGCACGCGGCTGGGCGGCACGAGCAGCGCTGACACAGTCTGAACCTCTCCTTCTCCCCGGGCCTGTCGCGGGGACACTCAGGAGGTTCACAGCGGCCCATGACCGCTCCGTCCGGCGAATGTGACCGGACCATGACGGTTCCTCACCAGCCGCCGTCACATAGCTCCATAGCGGCTGACCTCGGGTTTTCCGGCTCTACAGTCACGACATCGCCGACTCACCCACCCTTTTCCCGTCCTTCCCGGAGGTCCCGTTGTCGCGCACCCGTGTACTCGCCCATGTCCGCGTCCGGGCCGCCGTCGTGGCCGCCGCCATGGCCGCCCTGCTGACGCCGCTCGCCGCCTGCTCGTCGAGCGGCTCCCCCACCGCCCCGGACGGCAAGGTGAAGCCGAGCGCCGACGACCGCCCTGCCACGGTCACCGTCACGCCCGCTGGAGAACGGGTCCCGGCGGGCGAGCCCGTGCGGGTCACGGCCTCGGGCGGCAGACTCACCTCGGTGACCGTCACCGACGCCGAGGGCCACCGGCTCGCCGGCAAGGTCGCCGCCGACGGCCGGTCGTGGGTCTCCGACCGCAAAGCCGTGCCCGGCGCGTCGTACGAGGTGACGGCGGCGACCCGGACCGAGGGCGGAACCGCCAGGAGCACCAAGGCCGCCTTCACCACGGCTGAGGCGGACAAGGTCAACAAGGTCGACTGGCGACCGGGCGCCGGTGCCACCGTCGGCATCGCCCAGCCGATCGCCCTGGTCTTCGACCGTCCGGTCAGGAACAAGGCCGCGGTCGAGAAGCAGCTCAAGGTCACCACCTCGAACGGCACCGAGGGCTCCTGGGGCTGGATACGCGACTGGTCGGGCGGGGACCGGGTGGACTGGCGGCCCAGGACGTACTGGAGGCCCGGAACCAAGGTCACGCTGAACGCCGAGCTGAACGGCACCGACTCGGGCGCGGACGGCGGCTGGTTCGTACGCGACTACACGACCACCTTCACCATCGGCGCCCGGCAGATCGTCGAGGTCGACCTCGACCGCCATCAACTCACCCTCGTACGCGACGGCGAGACGGTCCGCCGCATACCGGTCTCCGGCGGCACGCCCGGCGGAGACAAGCGCTCCTGGCGCGGAACCGCCGTGCTCATGGCCAAGGAGGGCACGATCAACATGAACTCCGAGACGGTGGGCCTCGGCGACGCCTACGACAAGATGGTCGACCACTCGATGCGGCTGACCTGGTCGGGCATGTACGCGCACGCCGCCCCGTGGAACGCCCGCCACTTCGGCAACTCCAACCGGAGTTCCGGGTGCATAGGAATGAGCGACGCGAACGCGGCCTGGTTCTACGGGCAGGTGCGGCCGGGCGACCCGTTCGAGATCACCGGCGAAGACACCAAGGGTGAGGTCGCGCCCGGGAACGGCTTCGGCGCGTGGAACCTCTCGTGGTCCGAGTGGCAGGGCAAGAGCGCCCTGCGCCGAGACACGGCTTGAGGCCCGGGTCGGAGACCTGGGCCTGTTTGCCGTGCGTCACGCACGTCACCCTTCGGCGGCGGCCTTGAGGTCGCGCAGCCACGCTTCGAGGCCCCAGCCGAGGGCCTCGGTGGCGGTGGGCACATCCGCCTCGACCTGGTCGCCGGTCCAGGTCTCCTCGGTGTGGACGCGTACGCCGCCCTTGACCTTCTTGAAGGTCCACAGGTGGACGCCCTCGTCGATGCGCAGTCCCTCGCCGATCGCGGGCCCGCTCCACAGGATGCACTTGTCGCGCTGGAGTTCCTGGACGGTGGAGGTGATGTCGAGTGTGGTGGCGGGGGTCGTGGGGGTTGCGGGCGCGGGAGTCGTCCAGCGGAACTGCGAACCGGCCTTCAGGCGGCCGTGGTCGAGACGTTCGGCGGTGAGGACGGGGGCCTGCCAGGACGGCCAGCGTTCGACGTCGGTCTGGAGCTTCCAGATGGTGCTCAGGGACGCCTTGATGAAGACGTCGGACTCGTAGCGGATGACGGCGTCCTTGTCGACGCCGCGACCGCCGCACTGGGACGTGGGGCTGTGCGGGGTCGCCTGGGCGGCCGGGACGGTGCCGGCGAGGACGCCGGTGACGGCGAGTGCGACGGTGACCGCGGCCATGACGCCCCGGTGCCGACGCGGCTGCTGAACGGGGGCGTTGGACGGGCTGTTGCTGAACATGGGGTTCCTCTCGCTGGTTCGGTCGGTCGGTGTGAAGGGGCCGGGCACTCGGAGGCCTGCTACGGGTTCAGGACGACCTTCCCGGCGACGGTGCCGGACTCGGCCAGCCGAAGGGCGTCGGCGACGCGGGCCAGGGGCAGCTGCGCGGCGATCTGGGCGCTGACCTCGCCGCGCTGGAGTGCGGCGAAGACCTGGGTGAGGTCGGCGCGCAGGCGGGACCGGAACCGGTTCTTGGCCAGGGCCCGGCCGGCCCAGACGTTGAAGAAGTACGCGCGGCGGCGGTTGGGCAGGGCGTTCCACAGCCACACCCGGCCGAGCAGCTTGAGGACGGGCAGCTGCTTGGAGCCCTCGTCGTCCCGGGTGGAGGCGCTGCCGTACGAAACGAGCGTGCCGCCGGGGGCGAGGAGGCGCCAGGAGTCGACGATGCCGCTGCCGCCCACGTGGTCGAAGACGGCGTCCACCCCGTGCGGTGCGAGTGCGCGGATCTGTGCGGCGAAGTCGTCGGCGCGGTAGTCGACGGGGGCGACTCCCCGCTCCCGCAGGGCGTCGTGGTGGCGGGCGGACGCCGTGCCGATCACCCGGGCGCCGGCGGCCTGGGCGAGCTGGACCAGGACCGATCCGACGCCACCGTTGGCGCCGTGCACCACGACGGTGTGTCCCGCACGGACTCGGGCCTTGCGGTGCAGCATCTGCCAGGCGGTGATGCCGTTGACGACGAGGGTCTCCGCCTCCGCCGCGGCGATCCCGTCCGGCACGGGCACCACGTCCGCGGCGTCGACGACCACATGGCTGGCCCAGCCGCCGACCTTGACCAGCGCGGCGACCCGGGTGCCGGCCAGGTCCGGCCCGACCCCCTCGCCGGTCGTCAGCACCGTGCCCACGAGGTCGTAGCCGGGCACGAACGGGAAGGCCGGCTGGTCGTAGTAGCGGCCACGCCGCATCTGCTGCTCGGCGAAGGAGACGCCGGTCGCCTCCATCCGGATCACGACCTGGCCCGGGCCCGCCGAGGGGACGGCTCCGTGCCGGATCCGCAGCCCCTCGGGCTCGACCTTGCCCGGCAGAACGACCTCGACGAGACCTTCGGCGTCCATGGTGACCTCCACTGCTTTCCCGATCCGGTTACGTGCTTTCGTGTTCGTTATAAGTTCTAACTCATCGCGCCGCGGAGAGTCAATAGCTTCAGTGATAACCTCTAACTAGACGTTGCGAGTACAGCGCAGCGGTGCGGAAAGGTGGCAGGTCAGTGGCGGAACAGGGCACGACGACCCCGCGCGAGCGCTACCGCGCCCAGGTGCGTACCGAGATCAAGCAGCGCGCGTGGGAACAGATCGCCACGGCCGGCGCGACCGCGCTCTCCCTCAACGCGATCGCCAAGCAGATGGGGATGAGCGGACCCGCGCTGTACCGGTACTTCAGCGGCCGTGACGAGCTGATCACCGAGCTCGTGCGAGACGCCTACCGAAGCCTCGCCGACACCTTCCGCGCGGCCTCGGAGGCCGGCGCCGACCTGACCGGGCTGGCGCACGCCTTGCGGGGATGGGCCCTGGAGGACCCCCAGCGTTACTTCCTCATCTACGGCACGCCCGTCCCGGGCTACCACGCTCCCGACGACACCACCGCGATCTCCTCCGAGATCATGGCGACCCTCCTGGACGCCTGTGCCGCGCTGCCTTCGGAGGCGCCCTCGGATGTGCCCTCGGACGCTCCGGCGACGCCGTTCGACGCGCATCTGGAAGGCCACCGGGACTGGGCGGGCGGCCATCCCGCCCCGCCCGCGGTCCTCCACCGGGCCCTGACCTTCTGGAGCCGGCTGCACGGCGTCCTGTCCCTGGAACTCGCCGGCCAGTTCTCCGGTATGGGATTCGACCCCGGGCTGCTCTTCGCCGCCGAACTGGACGACCTGGTCGGCGCGCCCGCGAAGTGAAGGCTGAGCCGCAGGGCCTGTCCGACTCGCCGTCGCCGCGGCCCCAGCTCGGCGGGTTGTCCGCGAACTCCCCCGAGATTGTCCGTGATCGGTAACGGACGCATCCCCCGGCCGCCGCCTCTCGTCCTGCCATGTGGTCACAAGGTGACCGGGCATCGGCGAGGAATTGCGCGAAAGCGGGGCGGACATGGCACGGCACAGCGGCGGGCGGGGCTGGTACGGCAAGCTGGTCGGGGCGGCGCTCGGGGTGACGGTGCTCGCCACCGGTGCCTCGCTGTGGACCGCGCAGGCCGATGCCGTGGGGGCCGCGTCACCGAAGGCGTCCGCGTCCGCCAAGCCGGGCAGTGACGTCAAGGCGGTCGCGGAGACCATCGTGCACGCCTCGGACAAGGGGGCGCGCGGCGTCAACATCACCATCGACGACGGCCCCGACCCCGTGTGGACCCCCCAAGTGCTGGACGTGCTGCGGGAGTACGGGGTGAAGGCCACGTTCTGCATGGTGGGGACGCAGGCGCAGGCACACCCGGACCTCGTGAAGAAGGTGGTCGCGGCCGGGCACCTGCTGTGCAACCACTCGGTGTCGCACGACACCACCATGGACAGGCAGTCCGAGACCTACCAGTCGCAGCAGATCCTCGATGCCGAACGCATGATCACCAAGGCGTCCGGGGGCGTACGGCCGGCGTACTACCGGGCGCCCGGCGGTGCCTTCACCCCCTACAGCCGCAAGCTCGCCGCCTCCAAGGGCATGCGCCCGCTGGGCTGGAACGTGGACAGCAAGGACTTCGAACGGCCGGGCACGGACGCCATGGTCGCCACCGTCGAGCGAGAGCTGCCCAACGGGCCGACGATCCTCTTCCACGACGCGGGCGGCGACCGTTCCCAGACCGTCGAGGCCCTGCGCCGGATCCTCCCGTGGCTCGAGGAGCAGGGCTACTCCTGCGGGTTTCCGGTGCGTTGAGCGCCGCGATGAGTGCGATGGCCGGCCCCGCCCCGTTGTCGGGGCGGGGCCGCAGTTCTACGGCACGGGCTCGTAGGTCACCGTCGTGCCGGGGCACGCTTCTGCGTGTTGGGTGAGTGCTTCGAGTTCGGCGGCGTCGGCGGTCAGGCCCCAGCGGAGCTTGGTCGCGATCCACTCCGAGGTGTAGCGGCATGTGACCTCGACGGCCGGCGGCAGCCATTCGGCCGGGTCCTGGTCGGACTTGCTGCGGTTCGAGGCCGCGGAGACGGCGACGAGGGAAGGGCTGACGGCCAGGTCGTTGGCGTACGCCTCACGCCGCTCGGCGCTCCATTGGGACGCCCCGGAGTCCCAGGCCTCGGCGAGCGGCACCATGTGGTCGACGTCCAGGGCGGAGGCCGAGGTGAGCCACCTCGCGTCGTAGTACGACCACCAGCGACCGCCGGAGAGCTTGCAGCCGGGGAGGATCTGAGGCTGGTCGACCGCTTCGGCGAGCAGCACTTCCGCTCGGGTGTTGCAGCCGTCGGTGGGGTTCTGGCCGGCGTTCCAGTGCTTGAAGCTCGTGCGCTGATAGCCGTCCCGCACCTCTGCGGCGAGCGGGACGAGGTCGACCGAGGCCGCCATCGGGAGCGTGTACGTCTCGGCGGGGCGGTGCTGTGCGTGGGCGGGCGTGGGGGCCGCGAGGGGCACGACGAAGAGGGCGGCCGCGAGGACGGCTCGCCTGAGGTTCTTGATCACGCAGCGCAGAATTGACTGCGCGTAACTCTTTCGAGGGGTTCGACTCGAACGGATGAGCCATGTGGAGGCTTCAGTTCACCGGACAGGTGTGCTGATGGGCACCCGATGGAGGGATGCCGCCGTCACAAGGACCGTGAAGGTCGCTGGATTCCGGGGACGGTTCCAGGTTGCCGATCAGCCACCGCGGGCATCACCACCGAACGGGACCGGCCGCGGGGGACAGGGTGTGGCCCCGGTGCGGACGCTGCGGCTGCGGCCGAGCGCGCCGACGGTCCCAGGGAGGGAGTTGACCACTCATGCGTGCCCACAAGGGTGGTGCCCGTGAGTACACCGCACGCGCCGAGTACCTGCTGCCGTGCACCGTCGCCTCGGCCGGGCGGGCCCGCAGACTGACGTCCGCCTTTCTCAGCCGGACGCATTCCCGCATCGCCGCCGTCGGGGCCGATCAGGTGGCCGACGCCACGCTCATCGCGTCCGAGCTGGTCGCCAACGCGGTCCGGCACGGACGCACCGGCTGCCGGCTGCGGCTGCAGGTGAGCGCGGGGCGCGTGACCGTGGAGGTGCACGACGACGCCCCGGGCCGGCCCCGCATGCGTGCCGGACATGCCGACGACGAGAGCGGACGGGGCCTGGCCATAGTGCAGGCACTCACCGAGCGGTTCGATGTCGCGGTGCCGGTGACCGGCGGAAAGACCGTCCGGGCGGTGCTGACCGTCTGAGCCGGCATCCGGCGCGGGCCACCACAGGAGGTGGCCGTGCTCAAGGCGGCGCGGCGGCGAACCGCCGTCCACAGCCGATGTGTTGCCGTGTCACGGCCGTGCCACGGGGGCGTCCTGAACGGCTGACGGGCGTGACCTGCGGGCTCCGGGGCTCCTCATAGTCGGTACAGAGCGGGAAACCGGCGGCGAATTCCGTCGGCTCCCCACTATCGCCGCCTCGGAAGGAACCTCCCGTGATGAACCGCCACCTGCGCAACGCCGTCGTCGCCGCCGCCGCGATCACCGCCGGGCTGCTGATGACGGCGTGCCAGAACGGCTCCGACGACGACGCGGCCGGCAAGAGCGGAGCGGGCTCGACGTCGGTCGCGGAGAAGGCGTCGGACTCCAAGGCGTCCAAGGGATCCAAGGACTCCCAGGGCTCCCAGGGCTCCCAGGGCTCCCAGGGCTCCCAGGGCTCCCGGGGCTCCCAAGGCTCCACGAACTCCAAGGGCGTCAGCGGCTCGTTCACGGACGGCAAGGTCACCTATCTCGCCCCGGGCAAGTACATCGTGTCCGTACCGGGCAAGGAGGACCAGCAGTTCCTGGTCGCCGACGACACCGAGGTGTACGGCGCCGGCACGATCTGCGGCGAGGCAGGGGCCAAGGTCGACGCGCCGTGCACGCTGAACCAGCTGGAGGCGGCCACCGAGAAGGCCGCCGTGAGCGCCGACGTGAAGATGAAGAACGGCATCGCGACCCTGGTGACCGAGCGGCGCGCCGCCCAGCAGGACACCGGCTCCGGCTCCAAGGGCGTCAACGGCACCTGGTTCGGCAACGTCTCCTACCTGGCGCCCGGCAAGTACACGGTCTCCGACATGAAGGGCGTCGAGCAGCAGTTCTTCGTCGCCGAGGACACCGAGATCCTGGGCTACGACGACATCTGCGACGCGGTGAACACGGGTGCGGGCGGCGAGGGCGGCACCGAGTGCACCGAGGCCGAACTGGAGGCAGCCGCCAAGAAGGGCTTCAGCGCCGAGGTCGTGATCAGCAACGGCATCGCGACCAGCATCCGTGACGACCACTGAGGTCACCGGAACCAGGCAGTAAGTCCCGCCTCACAGTGAACGCACAGCGCACGGTTCCTCCTCTTATACGGCGACACCCACCAACTGAGAGGAACGCGCCGTGCGTTCACGTTCACCGATACGCATACGCCCGTATCCC
The DNA here is from genome assembly GCF_053608645.1 of Streptomyces sp. NPDC055013. Taxonomy (NCBI): domain Bacteria; kingdom Bacillati; phylum Actinomycetota; class Actinomycetes; order Kitasatosporales; family Streptomycetaceae; genus Streptomyces; species Streptomyces sp. NPDC055013. The sequence goes on along the minus strand of NZ_JBSGVW010000021.1, from coordinate 53,034 downwards.
GCCGGCTCCCTGGTCCTGGCCCTCGCCGCCGCGGGGTCCGTGCTGGCGGGGCCGGCCCACGCGGCCCCGGTCGCCGCAACGGCCGGCGTCGCCGATCTGCGCGCGGATGTGAACCGCGACGGGCGGGTCGATGTCACCGGTGGTACCGACACCCACCGTGAGGACCGCTGGTCGGTCGAGCGCGGGGCCGTATACCTGCCCAACATCGACGACGACACCAAGCGGTGTCCCGTCACCGGCCCGGGTGGCAGACCGTTGTCCGACGCCGAGCTGGCCGCCTGCAACGACGGAACGGACAAGAAGGTCAACGGCAGTGCGGACGCCGCCGACCTCGCCCGGGTCCGTTCCGTGCCCATGCCCGACGTCCCGGCGAGTGCCAAGGGCAGCCTGAAGATCACGACGGGCGCGGGGCACACGCGCCTCTTCCTCAAGCGGGCCGGGGCCTGGGTCCTGGTGACGTCCGGGACCCGGCTGACCGCGGCCGAGCTGCGTTCCGGTGTGGAGTTCGGCGTCGAGGCCACCGATGTCGTCCGGGACAGCGCCAAGTGGGACGGCCGGGCGGTGATCCGGCTGACGGTGACGGCCGGGCAGGCGTCCACCTCCGACGCCGTCACCCTGCGCGTCGCGCCGCTGCTGACCCAGCATCACCTGCAGAACACCCAGCAGGTGATGGTGTCCAAGGTCCAGGGTGAGGGCCCGGACAGCCGCCTTCAGCGGGAGTTCGTCACCGCGCTCGACAAGGAGGTGAAGAAGGCCGGGATCACCACCCCGCTGATCACCTTCGAGAAGTACGCCGACCGCTGGGCCCAGGACTTCGTCGAACCGGCCTACGTCAGCATGACCGGGCCGGGCGGCAAGCGGCAGGTGATGCGCGTGATGCTGCGCTCCGCCCAGCCGGACCGGGACGCCGGGCGGGAACTGTTCGAGAAGGTCCGCGGCCGGGACATCGGCGTCGTGCAGGTGACCGACCGGGCGGAACCCGACGACTGGTCGCTCAACTCCATGGGCAACCTGGAGACCATCCCGCCCTACTCGCACGGCGGGCGCTCGTTCCCCGCCGGCCGCATCATCATGGGCGAGCGCAAGGACAGCGGGGCGCGCCCGTCGAAGGTGATGCGCACCATGCTCAAGTCGCAGGGCCTGCAGGACCCGTTGCTGCTGGACACCTCCTGGCTGGGCGTCGGGCACGTCGACGAGTTCGTACAGTTCCTGCCCGCCGACACCCCGCGCGGCTGGCGCATCGGCGTCGCCGACCCGCAGGCGGGGCTGCGGCTGCTGCGCGACGCGAAGCGCGACGGCCACGGCGCGACGAAGATGTTCTCCGTCCCGGGCCGCGCCGACACCCCGGCCCCGAAGGAGACCATCGACCAGGCGCTCGCCTCCCGGCACCTGGTGGCCGACAACGAGATGGCTGCGCGGCGGATCGCGGCCAACCTGGAGATCCTGAAGCGCGAGACGGGCGTCACCGACGGCGAGATCGTGCGGGTGCCCGCGCTGTACACCCGTGATTCGGAGGCCTTGACCACCGATGGCCAGGAGGTTCCCGTGCCGCGTCTGACGCGCATGGGCGCCGGCTCCGACCTCGTGGACGGCCTCAAGGACAACGGCCAGCAGAAGTGGCTCACCGAGAACCCGGCCGCCCCGCGGGCGGCGGCCCCGGCGACGGTGACGACCAGCGCGTACGTTCCCGGAGCGGTCAACGGCGTCCTCCTGGGCCGCGACCGCTACCTCGCTCCGCGCCAGTGGGGACCCGTCGTCAACGGCAAGGACATCTTCACGGAGGCCGTGACCGCCGTGTACCAGAACGTCGGCATGAAGGTGTCGTACATCGACGACTGGTACACGTACCACCTCGGCATGGGCGAGGTGCACTGCGGCACCAACACCCTGCGGGACGCGTCGGCCGCGTGGTGGCGACGCTCGGCGCGTTGACGGGCAGCGGGTAGCCGTTATCCGACCCCACCCAAAACCTGCCCGGCCGTCCTGTACAGCCGGGCCGGTTTTGGGAGCACCTGGTGACTCTCCCCTCACCGGGCAACGTCGGATGGGTAGGCCGTGCCCCGCTCAGGCACCGCCCCTTCCCCCACCCCTCCCTGCCCCGGCACCGACACATCGGCCGAAGGATCGGCCGTCGGGGTCGCCGTCGGGGTCGAGGTCGGTGTCGCCCCCGTGGTCAGCGAGATGCGCTCGCCCACGCCGACCCGGGCGTAGAAGGACTTGGCGTCCTCGGGTCCGAGGGCGATCAGGGTGCCGCCGACGCGGAAGCCGGTCAGGGACTTGAGCTGTGCGGTGAAGGAGCCGACGTAGAGCGGCCGGTCGCTGCCGTCGCGCAGTTCGACGACATACGGGACGTCCACCACGGCGCGGTCCTTGGACGGGATGTCGACGGGCAGGTCTCTCTGCTCCTGCTTCGCGACCACCGTCATCGAGGTCGTCGGGGTGGCCGGGGCCTCGAGTACAGACTCCCAGAGGATCGGCATCGGTCGGCCGCCGAAGGTGAGAGTGCGTCCGGCCAGGTCGAGGGTCCCGGAGACGGGCTCCGGGGTGGTCGGGGACGGGCGGGAGGGCTCGGCCGGGGTTGCCGCCGGGGGGTGGAGCCGGTCCGGGTGGTCCGGGGTCCCGCCGAGGTGGAGCGTGAGCGCGACGGCCAGTGCGGTGAGCCCGGCGGTCCCCGCGCCGAGGGTCGCCGCGACCCGGCGGCGGCGTCGGCGGCGCAGCGCCCGGCCGCGGATCTCGGCGCCGGGGGCGGTCGGCCGGGTCTCCTCGGCGGCGGCCAACTCGCGCAGTGCGGCAGAGAGTTCATCGGACACGGCCGCTCTCCTTCCGGACCGGCTCGTCGGCCCCGTCCTCCGCGAGGCGCTCCGCCAGCGCGGCCCGCCCCCGCGCCAGCCTCGCCTTGACCGTGCCCACGGGCGCGCCGGTCTCGGAGGCTACCTGCTGCACGGTCAGATCGCACAAATGGTGCAGGACGATCGCCATCCGCTGCGCCTCGGGCAGTTCACGCAGGGCGGCCACGAGCGCGGTGTGCTCCGGGCCCGGCCCCGGCGTGGAGTCGGGGGGCGGGGTGCGCCGCACCAGTTCCAGCCAGCGCTTCGCCCGCCGCCAGCGGCTCACCGCCAGCCGCATGGCCACCGTGCGGATCCACGCCTCGGGGGCACTGTCCGCCAGGAACTGCTTGCGCCGGTCCCAGGCCCGTACGAACGCTTCCTGTACGACGTCCTGGGCCTCGCCGTGGTCTCCGGTGAAGGCGTAGAGCTGTCCGGTCAGCCGGGGGAACGCGGCCGCGTAGAAGGCGTCGAACTCGTCCTCGGTCATGCCCACCACCCCCACTCCCCGCCGGAATCCGTGCTCTTTCCGTTTCCTTGCAACCCGGCCGCCCCGCCCGTGCGTACAGGTCCCGTAGGTCTCGCTGGATCGCGTAGGTCGCATCCAGTGAAGCGCAACCCATCAGGAAGACGCTGCACGGGGGTTTCAGGCTCCCTTTTCCTCAACGGTGTTGGGCACCTGCGCACCCGGCCACGCGCCACGACCGAGTCCCCGAGCCGAAGGACCCCCCACGTGCCACCCAGCCACGCCGTACTCCCCGCCGACCATGACTTCGCCGCCTACGCCCGGACGCACTGGTCCCGGCTGGTCGTGACCGCGCGGCTGCTCACCGACGACGCCGGTGCGGCACAGGAGTTGGTGCGGAGAACGCTGGTGCGGATGTGCGCGCGGTGGCGGGGAGTTCCGCGCGACGACGTGGACTTCCACGTGCGGCGCTGTCTGGTGCGGAGCCATCTGCGCCCGCTGCGCGGAAGGCGGGCCGCACGCCGGCGGACGGTTCTGGTGCTGCGGATCTGGGAGGGGCTGGCGGACGCGGAGATCGCCCAGCTGCTGGGCTGCTCCGTGGGTGCGGTCCGTGCGCATGCCCGGCACGCGTTGAAAGAGGCCGGCGACGAACCCGTACGGCTGCGTGAGAGGTACACCCGTGCCGTCGAGGACCTCGTCCCGTCCGAGGCGCCGCTGGCCGATCTCCGGACACAGGGCCGTGTCCGGCGGCGGCGCCGGCTCGCGGTGACCTCGACGGCTTGTGTGGCGCTGCTCATGCCGGTGACGGTCGCCCTCCTCAGCGTCGAGCAACTCGGGGGCGGCGCGCGGGACGGAGGGTCCGGCGCCCGGGGCGAGCGTTCGGCGACGAGCCCGATGCGGGTCGTGGCGCCGGGCGAGCGGGTGACCGTGGGGCCGGGGGTACGGGTGTGGCTCACGGCCGACGGTGGGCACTGGTCGGTGCCCGATGCCCTCCCGCAGGACGACAACCACCTCCCCGTCGACGGGCCGGACGGTTCGGCGGCCGTCTCCGCGCGGGCGGACGCCGTACAGGGCGGCTTCTTCCTGTCGGGCCTCGTCCGGGGCCTGCGCGGCGAGCCGGGCCGCGTCGAGGTGAGAACCGGCGACGGCACCACCACCGCGAAGGTCCTCGTCCTCGCGGGCACTCCGGGATGGGGCGTCTGGTACGCGCCCGCGCCGCTGCCCGGGGAGGACATGAAAGCGCTTCTCTCCCTCGGCGGCGACGAGCGGATCGTCACCGTGTACGACGCCGCGGGCAAGGTCGCCGCACGGTCCGACCGCGAATGGTGGCGGATATGAACACGGCCCGGTGGCTGAAGAAGAGCAGGAAAACGGCCGGGAAGTCGGGCAGGCCCTCGACGCCCCGGCACCGCGAGCGCGTACCGCTGCGGGTCCGGTTCCGCCGCACCCGGGGCCGGCGACTGCGCCGGCTGCTCTACGCCTTCCTCGCGCTGGTCGCCACGCTCTGCGCGACGGCTGTCGTGGCGTACCACTTGACGACCATTCCGAAGCCGCACCCCGAGACCGTCACCCAGAGCACCGTGTTCCTCGACGCGGACGGGGCCTATCTGGGCCGGCGCGGACCGGTCGACCGGCAGGACGTCCCGCTGTCGGGGATCCCCCGGCATGTGCAGGACGCGGTGATCGCGGCGGAGAACCGCTCCTTCCGCACGGACAAAGGCATTTCGCCGCGGGCCATCGCACGGGCCGCGCTGGCCACGGTGACGGGCGGCGAGCCGCAGGGCGGCTCCACCATCACCCAGCAGTACGTGAAGAACGCGCTGCTGAGTCCGGAGCGTTCGCTGACCCGCAAGGCGCGCGAGGCGCTCATCGCGATCAAGCTGGACCGCACCCGCGGCAAGGACGAGATCCTGGAGGGCTATCTCAACACCGTGTACTTCGGCCGGGGCGCCGCCGGGATCCAGTCCGCGGCGCGCAACTACTTCGGCGTGGACGCGAAGAACCTGACGGTCGCGCAGGGCGCGGCGATCGCATCCATCGTCAACATCCCCTCGTACTACGAGAAGGCGGGCTCCGATCCGAAGGTGACCGCGAAACTCCGCAACCGCTGGGAGTGGGTGCTCGACGCGATGGCGGCGAGCAGGAGCATCACGGCGGAGCAGCGGGCGGCGGCGCGTTTCCCGGCGTTCCGTTTCTATCCTCCGGGCGAGACCGAGGGGCAGCGGCAGTATCTGATCGACGTCGCCGCGAAGGAGGCCGCCGACCGGCTCGGCATCACCGAGGACCAGCTGGCGAGCGGCGGCTACAACGTGACGACCACCTTCGACCTGGCACTTCAGGACACCGCCACGCAGCGGGTCGCGGAGCATCCCGGCGGCAAGGGCGGGGTGCGGTTGCACACCGCGGTCGTGGGGATGGTGCCGGGCGACGGAGCGGTACGGCTGCTGTACGGGGGTTCGGACTACGCGCGCCAGCCCTTCAACGACGCGGTGAGCGGGGCGGTGGAGGCGGGGACGGCCCTGGACCCGTTCACCAAGCTGGTGCGGGCGGACGACCCGCTGCGCGCCCTGCTCAGGACACCGGCGCCGACGCCGCTGAACATGGCGTCGGCCTACGCGACGGTCGCGGCGAACGGTGAGTACGCCACCCCGTACACCGTCGCGCGCATCACCCGGGCGGGCCGTACGGTCTACAAGGCGCAGCCGGATGTGCGGCAGGCACTGGACGAGGAGGAAGCGATGGTGGCGGGCGCGATGACCGGGAACCGGCCGGTCCCCGTGGGCGTCCGCCCGGCGGAGACGAACGGGTTCACCACCGAGGGGGCGGGTGGCGGAAAAACCCGGCGGACCGTGTGGACCACCGGCTACGACAGCCGGCTCACCCTGACGGTCGCGCTGTTCGCCGACCGGGCCGGCAGCAAGAAGGGCACGACGGCACCCGCCCGGCTGCCGAACGAGCCGCCGCCGACCGAGTTCGCGGAGAGCGTGGCGACGGCGATCTGGAGTGCCGCCACGAAGGGGGACCCGGAAGGCGCCGAGAAGGAGGATGCGGCGGGGCCGCCCTCCTCGGTGCCTACGTCGGTGCCTTCATCGGGGTGAGCGGCGGGCCGGGTGCTCGGCCATCGACGAAGCCCGGCCGCCGGTCGAGTCCCGGACGTCACCAGTTGATGGCGTCCTCCATCTCCTGCTGCCAGTAGGTGACCTTGAGCGAGTCGTCGACGTACACGCCCTTCGCGGGCAGCGACGGGTGGGCGCCCGTGCCGACGCTCCCGTTGCCGGAGCGGCCCTGGAAGTAGACGGACAGGGACTTCACGGTGTGGCCGTTGGTGCCGCTGCCGTCGGCTGCCGAGAGGTTCACGGAGGCGTAGCCGGACTCGCCCGGCTGGAGCGTGACGACCGCCTGGGGCTGCGAGTCCTCGATGACCGGCGGCACGGACTGGGCCTCGCCGAAGCGGACGGCCGGATAGCCGTAGAGGTAGCAGGTCTTGCTGCCGGTGTTGGTCACCGTGAGCAGCATGTGGTTCAGGGGGCGGCTCAGCGGGGCGGCGACCGTCTTGGTGTTGGAGCCCTCGCAGGTGACCGGCTTGGCGCCGGAGGAGGCGGGCGCCGTCGACGTGGGGGGCTGCGCCGCGGTGCCCGAACCGTTGGTGGAGGCCTTGTTGCCCGAGGAGCCCACGGAGTTCGAGGAGCCCGCGGAGTTCGAGGAGGAGTCGGAGCCGGCGTCCGAAGCAGACGCGCCGGAGGACTGGTTCGTGCTCGTGGAGGGCTGCACCTTCGCCGAGGCACCCTCGTCCTGGACGCCCGATCCGTCGCTGCAGGCGCCCAGGGAGAGCGTGGCGAGAACGGCGGTCGCGGCGGCGCCGGCCAGGCGGATGCGGGAGGTGCGGAGCTTCGACATGTGGCTGTGCCCTTCGTGTTCCGGTGGGTGGTGACTGGATGACCGAAGCTTGTGCGGTGATCCGTCCCAGCGGCCACGGATGGCGGGCAGTTGGGGACGCCGGAATGCTGGAATGCCCCCTGAGCAGGGAGAACGCGGTCCCCCTGGAACGCTCTTCTGGGACACGAAGGCTCTCGCAACGACTCTCCTTCCGAGACTCGTTGCGAGAGTTCAGGGTCGTGCGTGGGTCGTGTCAGCCCGCCTGCGACGGCGTCTGCTTCATGCCGTCGACGACGGCCCGGTTGATGACCGCGCTCGTGTAGAGCACCGTGCCGGGCTTGATCAGCGCGGCCTCGCCGGTGGCCTTCCGTACCTGGACGCTGCGATCGCCGAGGAAGACATGGGTCTTCTTGTCGAAGATCCACTCCTCCCGCTGGCCGCTGGCCTCGTCGAGCCGGGCCACCGCCACACCGTGCCGTCCCACCGCGTCCACGGCGTCGTTCACGACGACGACGCCCGGGATCTTCTCGGCGGCCTTGAACAGCGCCGAGTAGAGCTCCGCCGGCGGGTAGCTCTCGCCGAGCAGGTCCCCGATCGTGGTGAACGCCTGCTGGTCGGGCGAGTTGCCCATCCCCTCCGTCTCCTTGTAGATCTTGGCCAGCAGTGCGTCGGGGTCGGTGGTGAGCCTGGCCAGGTAGTCGTACGACGGAGCGTTCAGGTACGCCTCGCGCTCGTTGCCCTGCTCATCCGGGAGGCTGAGGGTCTCGCCCTCGGGGCTGTCGTTGACCGCGGGGTCGATCAGCCAGCCCTTGGTGCCGTCGGCGGACATCCACACCTGCCGGCGGTGCAGCCGGTGGCTGGCCAGGCTGCTCTTGTCGCCGACGGTCCTGACGAAGGTGTCGGCCGTCCTGGACTCGACGTAGACGTACTGGCCGGGCTTGACGGTCGGGTGGGGCACGTCGGCCGCCGCCAGCGAGATCCGGTCGAGCAGCTGCGGAACACCTTCGGTGCTCGCGGCGCCGAGCTGCGTGGTCAGGGCCGGTCCCGTCGCGAGGGCGCCGTCCTGAGCTCCGTCGTCGCCCGTGGCTCCGCCACCGCCGGACACCACGAACCCGGCGACGACGACGCCGGCCACGGCGGCCGCCATGGCGGGCAGCACGATCGCCGGACGCGGCAGCCGGAACCGCCGTACCTTCGCGGGCGCTGCGGTGGCTCCCGTCACCGTGTGCTCCTCACGCTGCATGTCATGGATCTGGGCCATCAGGCGCTCCCTGTGGAACTCGTGACGGCCCACCGGCAGGTCACGCGCCGTCCGGGACAGGAGCTCTGCACTCTCATCCCGCTCTGCCGGGTTCTGCCGGGACGTGTTCGCGTTCATCAGTTTCCCTCCTGTGCGGGCCGTATCGCGTTTGTGTGATCGCCTCTTATCTGTCGGCCGAGCAGGCCGCCTTCCCGTTTCCCGCGAACTTTCCCGTCCTGCCTGCCGGTTGCCGACCGGACGGCCGCGGCGGCGGGGCGCGCCGACTCCGCCTTCGCCCCCGCCTCGGCCGCGGCCTCCGCCAGCGCACGCAGCTTCTTGCGGGCCCGGGAGAGCCGGGAGGCCACCGTTCCGACCGGGATTCCCAGCGCCTCCGCCGCGGCCTCGTAGTCCAGACCCTCCCCCAGGCAGAGCGTGATGACCTCGCGCTCCGGTCTGCGCAGCGCGGCGAGCGCGGTGAGGGCCGTCGCGAGACGCCGCCGGTCGTCGACCCGGTCGGCCACCTCGTCGGCGTGGTCGGCCACCGACAGCTCGGCAGCCGCGGCCGCGGTGGCCGCCGCCCGGTAGCGCCGGTTGCTCCGGTACTGGTTGCGCGCCGTGTTGGTGGCGATGCCCAGCAGCCAGGGCCGCAGAGAGCCGCCGTCGGGCTCGACCCTGTCACGCAGCCGCCATGCCTCCAGGAAGGTCGCGGCCATCACGTCCTCGGCCACCGACCAGTCGGCGGTCAGCCGGAAGGCATGGTTGTACACCGCGCGGGAGTAGCTGTCGAAGAGCTCGGCGAACGCGCCCGGCTCCCCGGCCCGTACCCGGGTACGCATATGAGTGCTCACCTCAATGAGCTGTCCGGCACCCCACACCGACTTCCCGTGACCCGCATCACACTCGGCGCCCTGCGCCGTTGACCGAACACCCCGCATGCTCTCACCCGGCCGATCGGACCGGGACTCCGGCCGGTCGGACCGGAAGCCTGACCGGTCGGCCGACGCGGTGCCGTCAGGTGGCTGCCTAGGGTCGGTCCCGACCGGATACGACCGGCATACCGCAGACCGAGGGGGAGCGTTCGATGGACCAGCGACCGAGTACCGGAGTGCACAACGGCGCCACGGACATGGCCGGAGCCACCGTGGAGTTCGAGTGCGACGCCATCGACCTGTTCGTGGCGGCGCTGCGCGGTGCGATCAAGCATGAGGCAGCGGCCGCAGGGACCGAGCACCTGCTGGCCGCGCTCGTCATGGGAGACACGGACGCGGGTGCGGCGATCGCCCCGGGGATGCGGAAGGCCGGTGCGCTCAGTGGCCTGATCGCCGGGCGGGGCGGCCGGGGCTGGGTGAGCGACGACGGGGACGAGGACGCGGGCACGACCGTCGCGGCCGGTGCCGACGAGGACGAGGTCACCACCGCCTGGCGTGAGGCGCACTGGCGGCTCGGGCTCGCCAAGCGCGGACCGGCCGCGGACGTCGGCCGTGCGTTGCCCGGGATGACCGGCGCCCTGCGCCGGTGCCTGCTGCTCGCGCTCGCGTCGGCCCGCGCCGAAGGGACGGTCTCGGTGCGCTGCCGGCATGTGGCGCGGGCGCTGCTGGAGCTGCCGGAGAGCCGGGCCCGGGAGGCGTTGGTGCTGCAGCGGCTGGACCTGGCAGCCGCAGCAACCGCACTCGACGTGCTGGACGCGAGCGCCCCGGCGGAGACCGGACTGCCGGAATCCCGTGGCGTCACCCTGCTCCGCCGGGCCGGGACGCTGGGCAGGAGCGGCAACCGGCTGACGCGCGCGCTGACTTCGTGGACCTCCGGGACCGGCGTGTACGGCTCACCGATCGTGTTCGCGGTGAGTGTCGAGGCCGTACGGCAGGCCGCGCGGTGCGGGCGTTCCGCCGCGGAACCCGTGGATCTGCTGCTGGGCATCCTGGCCCTGGACCGCTCCCTTGCCGTTGCCGGACGCTCCCTGCCCGCGGAGCCGGCCGACGCCAACTCCGCCGCGGGGCTGCTGCGCAGGCATGGCGTACGGCAGGACTCCCTGACCCGGGTGGCCATGGAACGCACGACAGCGGCCCCCGCGGACAGCGCCTCCGCATCGGATCGCGATGCCGACCGGATACGGCTCTCCGACTCCGCCGAGCGGGCCAAGGCGGTCGCGCAGCTCACCGCCGCCGAGCACGGCTCGCCCTCGGTCGGTACGGTCCACCTGCTGGCCGCGCTGCTCGAAGCGGAGGACAACCAGGTGGTCCGGCTGCTGTTGGCCGCCTCGCGGGTGGACGTCGCCGCGCTGCGGGCGGAATTGCCGCGCCGGGCGGGCGCGTGACCCACGGGGACGTGACAGCCGGGGAGCCCGAGGCCGCCGTCGACTCCATGGAACGCCGCCCCGTCAGCGCGGCGGTGCGGTGGCTGCGCCGCGAGGCGGGCGCGAGCCGGGCCGCCCTGCGCGCCGCCTCGCGCCGTACGGTCGCCGTCGACGCGTCGCTGTCCGCGCTGACGGCGGTCCTCGGGCTGCTGCCGCTGCTGCTCGTGCACCCGCAGCACCCGGTTCCGGCGGTCCTGCAAGCACTGTGGGCGGCGCTGCTGGTCGCCGTACGGCGTGGCCGTCCCGTCGCCGCGGTCGTGGGTGCCGCGCCGCTGGTCATGGGCGGCAACGTGTGGACGCTGCCGGTGATCGCGCTGATCGTGCTGTCCGCCACGCGCCGTATCGCACCGTCCCGGCGTGCCTGGCAGGTCGTGGGCGCGGCCTGTGCCGTCCTCGGTGTCCTGACCGTCGCCGTCGGCCTGTTCCGGTGGGAGCACCTGCCGAGGGACCTGGCCGACAACGCGCTCTCCGCGGCGCTCCTCCTGCTGCTCCCCGCCCTGTCCGGGATCCTGCTGGGCCGCCGCCGGCCCTTGACCGGCCTGCTGCGGGAGCGCAACGCCTATCTGGAGCAGAGCCGTGCGCTCACCGCGGAGGCGGCCCGGCTGGAGGAGCGGACCCGGATCGCGGGCGAGATGCACGATCTCCTGGGCCACCGGCTGAGCCTGATCTCGGTGCACGCGGGAGCGCTGGAACTCGCCGCCGCCCGGCAGGCACCACCCCTGGTGGGGCAGGTGGAACTGCTGCGCACGACCGCCGGCACGGCCATGGAGGAGCTGCGCGAGATCCTCGGCGTGCTGCGGCGCGCGGAGCCGGCGGACGCGATGGATCCGACGGACGGGAGCGGGAACGGGGGCGCGAGCGAGCGGGGGACCCGCGAGGACATCACCGCCCTGGTGGCACAGTCCGGGCAGGCGGGCGGCGGCCCCGTCGAACTGGACTGGTCGGTTCCCGATACGGCCGAGGTGGGCGCCCGGGCCCGGCAGGCGATCCACCGGGTGGTCCGCGAGGGGCTGACGAACGTGCTCAAACACGCGTCCGGCGCCCCCACCCGGGTGGAGGTCAGGAGCACGGACGCAGGCATCGAGGTCGACGTCACGAACGGGCCGCCGCGCGAGGCCGGCCGTTCACAGGGCGGAACTCACAGTGGACTGGCCGGACTTCACGAGCGCATCTCGTTGCTCGGCGGCTCATTCGGGGCGGGGCCCCTGCCGGACGGCGGCTTCCGCGTGACGGCACGGCTGCCGACCGATGCGATCAGGTCCGTGTCCGGGCCGCTCCCGAAAATCTCCGCCGGGCCACTCCCTCCTCCGAGAGGAGCTCACGCCCCGCTGTCGACCGAGGTCCTGACCTGGCCGCGCGTCCTCGGAGCCGGCTGCGCGTCCGTACTCGTGGTCCTGCCGACGGCAGGCTTCCTCGTCGTCGTGCTGCTGGCGGCGCTGAGGTGAATCCCGAACGGGGAATTACGGGAGAGGAGTTACGGGAGAGGAGTTACGGGAGGAGAGTTACATGCACCGAGTTACGCAGGCAGGAGTCACAGAGTCCTAGGATGAGCCGATGATCCGAGTCCTGATCGCCGACGACGAGGCGCTGATGCGCACCGGTATCCGGCTGATCCTGGAGAACGCCGACGACATCGAGGTCGTGGCCGAAGCCGGGAACGGCAGGGAGGCCGCCGCGGCCTGCCGCGCCCAGGACATCGACGTCGCCCTGCTCGACATCCAGATGCCGGTCGCGGACGGTATCGCGGCCGCCGAGGACATCACCCGCCTGTCCCCCCGTACGCATGTCGTGATGCTGACGGCCTTCGGCGAGGAGGCCGGCGTCACGCGCGCCCTGCGGGCCGGCGCCGGCGGCTTTCTCCTCAAGGACACCGGCCCCACCGAACTGATCCGCGCCGTGCAGCTCGCCGCGAAGGGGGAGCCGGTCCTGGCACCCCGGGTCACCCGCCAACTGCTGGAACGCCATGTGCAGTCCGGCCGCGGCACCGAAGCCGCCCTGCACAGGATCGCCGAGCTGACCAGCGCCGAGCGCGATGTCCTGGGCCTGCTCGGTACGGGACTGTCGAACTCGGAGATCGCCGACCGGCTGTACCTCAGCGCCGGCACCGTCAAGGCGCACATCAGCCGCATCCTGACCCGCACCGGCTGCGCCAACCGTGTCCAGGCAGCCGTACTGGCCCACGACGCCGGACTGCTCGACGGCCGCTGAGCCGGCGGGCGAACCTGCCTGTCAGGCAGACGCCGTCAGGAATTCTTCCCCCTCGGCGGGCCCCTTGAGGAGCTCGATCAGACTGGTCACGCTGTCGTCGGCACGGTCGGCTGCCGTGCCGCGTCGGCGAAAAGTCTGTCCCGGCGGGACCACATGTCCATGCCCGTCGGCGCTAGGGTTGTGGCACGAGGCAGAGGGTGCTGAACCGTTCGGAGCACGGGTGCCGTGCCCGCCCGGATCCCTCGCCGCGCCCCCGAAACGAAGGTGCCATGCCCGCTGAGAACGCCCCTGTCGCCGGGAACCTCGACGACGACGACTATCCCGCCTACACCATGGGACGGGCCGCCGACGTTCTCGGCACCACTCCCGCCTTCCTGAGGGCCATCGGGGAGGCCGAGCTGATCACTCCCCTGCGTTCGGGAGGTGGTCACCGCCGGTATTCGCGGCGCCAGTTGCGCATCGCCGCCCGCGCCCGTGAGCTCGTCGATCAGGGCACCCCCATCGAGGCGGCCTGCCGGATCATCTCCCTCGAGGACCGGCTGGCGGACGCCCTCCGCCTGAACCGGGACATGCGCAGGAAGCTGGACGAGCGCGGCCCGGATACCTAGTCCCGCCGGTACAGAAATGCAGGCTGCCGCGGGATGAGACTCAATACTCGGCGCCGAAAACACACGGGTACTTACGGCCGGGCTGTGTTAGCGTGATACCAGTTGCAGTTTTGGTTGCCAGAGATTTGTTTCTTTGCAGAGCTTTCCGGATCTTTCCGGAGGGGTGATCATCGCGGCGACTCGGACCCGTAAAGTGCGGAGTCCGGCACTGCCCCCCAAGGGAGATTCAATATGGCATCTGGCACCGTGAAGTGGTTCAACGCGGAAAAGGGCTTCGGCTTCATCGAGCAGGACGGCGGCGGCGCTGACGTGTTCGCCCACTACTCGAACATCGCCACCAGCGGCTTCCGCGAGCTTCAGGAAGGCCAGAAGGTTACCTTCGACGTCACGCAGGGCCAGAAGGGCCCGCAGGCCGAGAACATCGTTCCCGCCTGACGCTGACGCGTACTACGTGGCTGGGGCCCGCGCTCTTGGGGTGCGGGCCCCAGCTCTTTGCATTTCCTGACGTTCCCGGATTGTCAGCAGCCTCGGATTCACCGCCGAGAGGTCCGGATTTTCGAATTCCTTCGGCTCATTCTCGTGCCGTGGAGGCATCCATGCGTTGCGTCATCGCCCGTTTCCCCTTCGACCTGATCAAGAGCGAGGTCGAACAGTCGATGAGCGGCATCACCCCCGAACCGGTCGTCGGCGTGGCCGTCACCATCGGCCGTCGCGTCTACCCCGTGATGCAGGTCGGCGAAGTGATCACCCGGCAGAACCGCCGCGACTTCACCGCGGGCGAGATGCGCCGGGCGCTGACCAGACTGGGCTTCGTCTGCCACGACACGCCGCCGGTGCCGCCGACCCGGGACGCGCGAGCTGACGAAGGTGCGCTCGGCTGGTGATGCCTCGCCTCCTGCCACGCCCCGACGCCCGTCGTCGGGCTAGGCTCCGGAGGCATGACACACCCTGACGACCTGCTCGTCGCGATCGCCGCGATGGTGGAGTCGCGGCACAGCAGCCAGATGTCCCTGACCGTGGTGGTTCCGGGAGCCGTCATCACGGGCCGGCTGGCGCCGGAATCCCTGTGGAAGGAGCGGGTGGCCGAAGTCCTGCGGGACTCCGAGGACCTGGGGCAGTTCGCCGCCGCGTTCACCCGGCGCCGAGACGACCACGAGGCCGACCGCCAGGACGGCGACGGCCGCGGGCCGGACCACGGTGACCGGCCCACGCACCTCCACTTCCACGTCGCCCGGATCCTCCAGGGCAGTTTCGGCATCCCCGACACGGGTGGCATGTACCGGGTCGCCCTGGAGGAAGTGAGCGCCTGGACCATCGGCGACATCGGCTACTCGGACCAGTAGGACCGGACGCCCTATTCGGCCCCGGTGCCCGTCACCTCGGTCACCTTCCACCGCTGGTTGGCGCCGGAGTTCCCCAGCCACACGCCGACCCCGGCGCCCTCGTCGGTGGACTGGCCGGAGACCTCCGCGAGACGGCCGGTGGCGGCGTTGACCAGGGTCCAGGTGCCGTCGCCCGTCGTCGACATGATCCACTGAGCGGCGCTGTCCCGGCGCCCCTCGTCCGGCTCGGCCACCAGGGCCCCGTCGCGGACGGCGAGGCGCTTGCCCTCGCTCGCCTCGGTGAAGGCGTACCGCTTGCGGTTGTCGGAGCCGCTGATCTGCTCCACCCGCCACTGCTGACCGCTGGGGTCGGCGGCGTCGGCGCTCCTGATGACCAGTCCGGTGCCGTTGTCGGCGATGGTGAGGTCCTTGCCGCTCTGGGCGCCGGTCAGCCGATAGGTGTGGCCCTTCTTCAGTTCGGCCGCGTCCTTCGCGACGCCGGACACGCCCTGGACGAGGAACGACGTCACCGACTGGGCGGGCACGGTGACCGTGGCCTGCTCGCCGCTGACCCGGACCGCCTTCTGCCGCTCCAGCTTGCCGTCGGCGCTGGTCACCACAGGGGTGACGGTGGCCCGGGAGGACACCCGGCCGAACTTCGACAGGTCGAGCGTGACCTCGCGTGTCTCGGCGGTGCTGTTGACGTGGACGACGGTGGCCGCGTCGCCCTTGCGGGAGACGGCCGCGGTGCTGGAGGTGTCGTTCGTCTTGATCAGCCGGTCGCCGGGCTTGATGTAGTGCGTGAAGTTCCGGGCGGTGTCGAACTTGGTGTTCGTGTAGATCGGGCAGGACTTGAGTGTGTCCTGTGACGTGCAGCTGAACGACAGCTGGATCTCGCCCCAGTTGCCGCCCTTCGCGGACTCGCCGCCCGGCTTCATGTTGTCGTAGTCCTCGACGGGCTGCCAGAACACCCAGGCGCGGGGCTCCAGTTCGCGCAGGTCGTCGACGATGCGCTGGGCGAGGCCGAGGCCGGGCCGCATGTCCGTGAAGCTCTGGCCGTCGCCCCAGTCGCCCTCGACCTCGCTCATCCACAGCGGCTTGTCCGCGGCCTTGGCCAGGTCGCGGACGGTGGTGCGCTGGCCGGTGCCGTAGGTGTGGACGTTCATCTGGCCGACGAGGTCGCGCACTTCCCTCGGGTAGGAGTTCCAGTTCGTGGCGAAGGTGCCGGGGTTGGTCTCGTCCATCGCGGAGATCTCCGCGTGGGTACCGGAGTTGGCGAGGGTCGGGCCCAGCGCGCTGATCACCTTCTGCTGGAGTTCGGGACCGATGTGCGCGCCTTCCTGACGGCCCCCGACGGGCTCACCGTCCGGGCCGAGCTTGGTGCCCCAGTAGTTCGTGTTCGGCTCGTTGAACGGGTCCAGGGTGTCGACCTTGATGCCGTGCGCCTTCTCCAGGCGTTCGGTGGCGCCCACCAGATACTTGGCGAAGTCGTCGACGGACTCGGTCTTGAGCTGGTCCTTGCCCGCGTCGAAGTTGCCGGAGACGTAGCCGCTCTCGGTCATGAACCAGGGCGGCGAGTTGCTGAACGTCTCCCAGTGGGTGATGTCCTTCTTGATGCGGTCGATCCACCAGCGCTGCGTCTTGTCGGCCTTGTTGTTCCAGTCGGCCGGGTCGTCGGCGTCCCACCAGTCGACGTCCTCGCGGGTCGTGCCCGCCGGAGCCTTCCACCAGCCCTGGACCGCACCGCCCGCCCGCAGGTAGTCCTTGACGTCGGGGGCGTTGCCGCCGCCGATGTTGTAGCGGGCGATGTTCAGCGCGAGGCCGTCGTCGCCGAACAGGAGCTTGGCCAGCCTCTCGCGTATCGCGGGCGGGTAGTCGCCGGTCGCATTGGCGAACCAGACCAGGCTGGTGCCCCAGCCCTCGAACTTCTCCTGCTTGTAGGAGGGGTCGGGCACGACGGTGACCGCGGCGGTGGCGGTCGTGTCCGCGTGCGCGGCCGGCAGCGTGGTGGCGGCCAGCACGGTCCCGGTCGCGAGGGCCGTGATGCCGACCCCCAGGAGCCTTCTCTTACGGGTTCGGTGTGCCATGTCGAGTACTCCAGCGGGGTGCGGTTCGGTGTGGTTCGGTGTGTTCTCGTATAGTTTCTGCTCGGAATGTTTACGTAAACATGCGTTCGCGGGATGTCTACACTGTCCGAATCTCAGGGGTCAAGGAGTCGTCCGGGACCGAAAGTTGCGCAGCCCGGCGACCGAGGGGACAAGGTGGGCAGGATGGGCACAGCGGACGGTGACGACACCCGGGCGGGGACGAGGAAGCGTGCCGCTCGCCCCCGTCAGGGCGCCTCCATGGCCGACGTCGCGCACCTCGCCGGGGTCTCCTCCCAGACGGTCTCCCGCGTCTCCAACGGGTTCCCGGGCGTGAACGAGCAGACCCGGCAGCAGGTCCTGGCCGCGATGCGGGAGCTGGGCTACCGGCCCAACAGCGCCGCACGGGCCCTCAGGCGCGGCGAGTTCCGCACCCTCGGCGTGATCACCTTCTCCCTCTCCACCATGGGGAACATCCGAACCCTGGAGGCGATCGCGACCTCCGCCGCCCAGCACGGTTACGCCGTCACGCTGCTGCCGGTCGCCGTCCCCACCCAGGACGAGGTGAACGGCGCCTTCTCCCGCCTCGGCGAACTCGCCGTGGACGCGGTCATCGTCATCATGGAGATCCATCTGCTCGACGCGGCCACGGTCTCCCTGCCGCCCGGCGTCCAGGTCGTGGTCGCCGACTCGGACGCCGGCGACCGCTACACCGTGGTCGACACCGATCAGGCGGGCGGCGCCCGCGACGCCGTACGGCATCTGCTGGACCTCGGCCATGACACGGTGTGGCACCTCGCCGGGCCGGAGGACTCCTTCGCCGCGCAGCGCCGTGCCAACGCGTGGCGCGGCGCCCTCACGGAGGCGGGCGTGGACCCGCCGCCCCTGGTGCGCGGCGACTGGTCGGCGGAGTCCGGATACCGGGCCGGTCTGCGGCTCGCCGAGCAGCCGGACTGCACGGCGGTGTTCGCGGCCAACGACCAGATGGCGCTGGGCCTGCTGCGCGCCCTGCACGAACGCGGCCGGAGGGTCCCCGACGACGTCAGCGTCATCGGCTTCGACGACATCCCCGAGTCCGCGTCCTTCCTGCCCCCGCTCACCACCATCCACCAGGACTTCGCCGAGGTGGGCCGCCTCTGTGTCGAGGGCGTCCTGAGCAAGATGCGGCACGGGGGCCCCGACCATGGCACGACGCTCGTCCCGACCCGACTCGTGGGACGCCGGAGCACGGCGCCGCCGCCGGAGGGCATTGTTCGCGGCTGAGCGCGGGGGGACCGAACGATCCGTGGCCGCGTTGGACTGGTCCCACGTGCCGGGATCCGGCCCGTGCAGACACGATCGGCGCGCGGAGAGGGGTCGTTGGATGGGCGACAGGAGGAGCAAGAAGAGGAGCGTCGCCGTGGCGGCCGCGGCCGGGCTGGTACTGGCTGTCAGCGGGTGCAGGGGCGGGACGGACGAGGGGCGGACGGACGAGGGCCGGAAGGCCGGCGCGTCGGGAACGTCGGGCAAGGGGTCGGCCGAAACGGCACCGGCCAAGTCACCGTCCGGGCGGCTGGTCAAGTGGGTCGGCAGCCTGTGCGAGTCGACCGCGGCGCTCAAGGAGTTGCGTTCGCGGAGCGCCGCGGACCTGAGGGAGATCCGGAGTGCGGACGCCCGGACCGACCTGGTCGCCAGAGCCCGCGCCGTCGGCCACCTCGCCGTCACGCCGTCGGCGGTGGAGGACGTGGAGCGCGGCCTGGCGGACCTCGGCCCGTCCGGTGTCCCATCGGCCGACCGGCTGCGCGACGCCTGGCTGAAGAGGGTGCGGGGCGTCAGGGCCGAACTCGACGGGGTGTC
Source organism: Streptomyces sp. NPDC055013 (assembly GCF_053608645.1). Taxonomy (NCBI): domain Bacteria; kingdom Bacillati; phylum Actinomycetota; class Actinomycetes; order Kitasatosporales; family Streptomycetaceae; genus Streptomyces; species Streptomyces sp. NPDC055013. The sequence goes on along the minus strand of NZ_JBSGVW010000021.1, from coordinate 34,216 downwards.
CCCGAACCCGGCGGACGGCGACGCGCAGGGCAGTGCCGCCGAGGTCGACAAGCTCGTGCAGTCCCTCACCTCGCCCCGGCCGGACCTGCCCGCGCTGACCAGGAAGGACGCGCGACTCACGGCCGCCCACGAGCGGGCGGAGCAGTGCGCCCCGGGCTGGAAGCCCGACGCGCCGGGCGAGGACACCGCCTCACCGGTACCCGACCCCGACGGCCCGCTTCCCAAGGCTGCCGACGGCAAGAACTACGGCGCGTGCTCGGACGGCGCCTGCGAGGTCCTGGTGATGTCCACGGCGGACATCACGGCGAACGACGTCGATGTGCACGTCTCCCTGGGCGACGACCACGTCACCTTCCAGACGGCGGCACCCTGATGCAGCTCGGCGGCGAGGCCGGCTTCGGCGACCGGCTTAAGGCGACCGTCGTCGCACACGACAAGGAGGGCGCGGTGCTGAGGTTCACGACCCCCCTGAGCCGACCCGAGCGCCATCCGCGGAAGGCCGCCGCTGCCCGCTCCTGCCGCCCCTCGCACATGTCCCGGCGAGCAGCGTGGCGTCCCGCAACGCGGCCGTCAGACTGGGGTGTTCGGCACACACCGGCCGAGGAAGTCGGCCCGCACTGCGATGACGACCCGCAGCCGGCTGCCGGCGTCGGTGGCGGCGACGAGGCGGTCGATGAAGGCGTCCCGGTCGGCCGGGTCGGCGCCGAGCGTGTACAGCTCCTCGAACCGGTCGACGATCAGCCAGGTGTCGGCATCGGTGTCCGGTACGGGCACGAGCCGCTCGGCGTGGGTGCGCAGCGGGTCCGCGCCGGGCGTGAGGATGCGTAGGGCCGCGGGAGGCGCGTCCCGGGGTCGCCGTCCGCGTCGGCGCCGGGCGGCGCAGCCGGGGGATCAACCCGGCGCGGCGCAGGGAGGACTTGCCGCTGCCGGAGGGGCCGAATACGGTCGTGTAGCGGTGTTTGCGTTTCAGCTCGGTGAGCCGCTCCAGAAGCTGGTCGCGGCCCAGGACCAGATCGGCGTCGCCCGGTTCAAACCGGGTCAGGCCACGGTATGGCGGCCGGGAGCCGTCGTGGGCCGCGGCGGCCAGCTCGTCCGAAACCTCGCACCAGCGCCGATTCCCCGGCCCCACTATGGGAAGGCAGCTCCCTCTCCCGTCACCGGCATGACGGGAGCTTGGATGTCATGTCACGGATGACACATCGGTAAGTTCTTGGCGCGGCGTGCCTGCCGGTACGCGTCGTACAGGCCCTCGCCCTCAACGCAGGGCAGGTTCACGTTCGCTCCGTCATCGTCCAAGGTTCGGCAGGCCGCGCACTTCACGGAGTGCTCACCCAGGCGCCGCAGGGCGGTTTGCTCGCGTGTCTCGCCCTTGATGGCGAGCCGCTCGTAGTGATCGCACAGGGCGTTCAAGACGCGGGCCAGTCGTCGGGCATGGACAACCCGGGACTCCCATGTCGCGCCCGGCATGTGACGCAGTTTCCCGCGGGCCTCGCCAACGCACCCCAGGGCACAGAACGTCGAAGTGTCCTTGGGCCGCGGGCCGACTGCCCGCTCCACCTCGGGAATGATCAGTGCCAGGTGCCCGCGCAGGGTGAGGGTGATCGTGTCGAGTTCGCCGGCGTTGGGTGGCAGCGCATCCGGGGCGTCATCCGGCCCGAGCAGTCGGCGCACACTGGCGCGCATCGTGAGGATGTCCGGCGGATCGGCCGAGCCCTGGTCTGCCGGAGCGGGAAGGTGGGGGGTATCTGTTGCCATGTCGGCGCTCCAGTCAGCATGGGCCACGGCCGGGGAGGCCAACACCTCGCCGGGGTCTCAGGCCTCAACCTTCGGTGCACGTAAGGCTTCTGACTTCCCTCCGAGAGGTACCCATGATGGGTACCCTCACGACAGACCACGCCGTCACCGAGCGCGATGAGGCGCCTCATGTCCCGTCACGTGCCCCCAACCGCGCTTCCTCGGAAACTACTTGAGCGCCCGGACGTGCGATCTGCGCTTGCTGCGCACGACTTCGGCACCGTGATCCACGTCGCCCGCGCCGAGGCGGGCATCAGCTACTCGATGATCGCGGCTGAGTGCGGCATCAAGCCGGAGCGCGTGGGAACGCTGGCCAGGGGACAGGGCAAGGTCGCTACCTTCGAGAAGATCGTCGCCATCGCCGATGCGTTGCGTATCCCTGGTCACATGGTGGGGCTGGCCCGGCGCCCGTGGGAGGGGGCGCCCGCGGGCTCGGCGGATGCGGGACGTCGGGAGTTCCTCAAGACATCCGCTGCCGCGGGCCTCGCCGTGGGCCTCCCCGAACTCTCCCGGCCCTCGGACGGTGGCCGAATCGCCGACGATCTGCCCGAGCGACTACGGCAGCGCGCGGCCCGCTTGCGCCGCCTCGACGACGTCCTCGGCGGCGGCGACACCTACCGCACCTACCTCGGCGAGTACCAGGCCACCAGAACGCTCCTGTTCCGCGGCTCGTATACCGAAGAGACGGGCCGCAGGCTGTTGTCTGTGCTCTCCGAGCAGGCTCAGCAGGCCGGTTGGGCGGCGTTCGACGGCGGGCGGCATGCCGAGGCGCGGGGCCTGTACGAAGCCAGCCATAAGGCCGCGGTCGATGGCGGCGATGCCGCGCTCGCCGGGAACGCGCTCGCCTTCCTGGCGTACCTGGGACTGTGTGGAGACCAGCAGACCCGGCACAACGCCGTGCAGACCGCCGCCCGAGCGTGTGCCATGGCCGGCCGGGACGCGGCACCAGGGGTGCGGGCCCTGCTCCACGAGCGGCTCGCCTGGGCGCACGCGGTGGCGGGCCGGGCCGACGAGGCGGAGCGTGCCCTGGACGCCGCTCGCTACGCGCTCGCCGAGGTCGACGGCTTGCCCCAACCCGACTGGGCGGCGTGGGTCGACGAGACTGAGCTGCAGATCATGTCCGGCCGGTGCTGGACGGCGCTTCGCCGCCCGCTGCGGGCGGTGCCCGTCCTCGAAGCAGCGCTCGCCCGGTACGACGACTCACACGCGCGGGACAAGGCGCTGTATCTGACGTGGCTCGCCGACTCCTACCTGGCCGCCGGGGAGATCGAGCAGGCGGCCACGGTAACGGGCCGCGCGCTCAACCTGTCCTCCGGGGTCGCGTCCGTACGCCCGCGCGAGCGGCTGGCGCCGGTACTGCGACGGCTCGGCGAGCACCAAGCGCTGCCCGTGGTCGCCGACGTCCTGGGCATGGCTCGCAGTTGAGCTACTCGGCAGGGCTGGTGTTCGCGGTGATCCAGTCGAGGCAGCCCTTCGCGCCGGTCTCGATCGCCACGGCGGCGATCTCCGGGTTCCGCCATGGATGGTTCGCCAACAGGTGGATCTCGAGTTCCGGGTAGCGGGCTCGGGTGGTCTTCAGCAGCAATTGCCATTCCTCGCCGGTGCCGAACTCGCCGTCGTGCCAGAACGCGGACGTGACGGGGCCGATGATCTGCGCGCCGGCGGCGAGCCGTTCGGCGACGGCCGTGCGGGCGAGGTCGATGGCCTGGTCGCGGGTAGGAGTCGCTGTGGATACCTGGAGGTAGTCAGCCATGGGCGGGAGCGTATGCGGCGTCCATGACCATGTGAAAGGCCCCCCACGCGGCCGTAGTGGGCCGTGGCGGTGGGCCTCTTGCTACGCCTTCGGGACTGTCCACTCCACCGGCTCATCCAAATCCCCCGGCGAGTACAGCACCCGCTCGGCCCGGCCGAACTCCTCGGGCACCTCGAACAGGATGTAGCCGCGCACGCAGTCCCCACCCCGCACCTTCGCGTCCAGGGGGTACATCGGCTGGGGCAGGCCGCTCCCGCTCACGTGCGTCGGCTCCACCCGCGCCCCGTCCTGGTAAGCGAGGGACCATGTGAACGGACTCACCTCGATCGGCTCGTCACTGCGGTTGCACACCTTCACCTGGACCGTCGCGAACTTCTGCCCATCGTGCAGAAGACCCGGCGGGCTGGCGACGCCCTTGTCCTTGTAGATGATCGTGGCCGCCGAGAAGTCTTTGTCATCTGCGCTGATGTCGACGATGTCGCCGAGCTTGTATGTCTCCAGCCTGGGTGACGACATGGGGCTCGGGGTTGAACCGTCCAACTTCGTGGCCGAGGCTTTCCCGACGGTCGGCTCATCGGTTTCGTCGGACGAGCAGCTGGAGGTGAGGCCTGCGAATAGCAGGCAGGCGGCGATGACGGTGCGGGTGCGCATAGTCCCCCTGGACGTGCGTACTGGAGAGGGCATCATGTGCCGGTGAAGGACTCATCAGCGTCATGTGGTCGCGTTGTTGAGTCACGCACCACGATGCGCTCCGGGGGCGCATCCGGACACGGACCCTGCCCCGCCAATCGCAAGAGCAACGAGGCCGGGGCTGACGGCGTGAGCACCACACGGTCTGGATCAATCGGCGAAAGCGTACGGCCTACTTCCCGATGCTGACCTTGTCGTTGTCGAGGAGCGCGGTGTGCGTCGCAGCGGTGATGATCAGAAGGACCATGAGGAACCCGGGCACTGGGCTGGTGGAATCGGGGTTGGGACTGATCGCGAAGGCGATGGAGAACACGGCGATCTCCCCCACGATGTAGGCGATGGCCAGCCATGGCTTCACCACACCCTTGACGGCGGCGACGACGAAGGGGACTGCGGCCGCGAGACCGACGGTCACGATCGGAACCAGTACCCAGATGACCTTGGCGACCGTGGAGTTGAACATGCGCGGCCGGGCTGGCGTCAAGGGCTGATTGAAGTAGGGGTTGCTGGTCATACGCGGCTCCCGTGGTGTCGATGGCGTGTGGGCAGTGTGCTGGTGTTACGAGCGTTTGTCAGGGTTTTCCCGGTGTATTGCCACCCGCGAGTGACAGGCAAGGACGTGAGAGGCCCTCACGGCCGTGCCGTCGCCGGACGCGGCCGCGACGTTGATCGGTTCGGTCGCCCTCGCCGGACACTCGGCAGATGCCGCGGTCGGAGCGGCTGAACATCGGCGCGCGGATGCCCGACTTGGAGGCGCCGGTACCAAGGTCCCTGTCGTTGACGGCGTGCCCCACCACTTTCAAGCAGAAGGGCAGGACGGCGTTCGCGCTGATGCCCGGCGGCAGGACTCGCGTCGGGCCGCTGCGCGGCGTGGACGGCGATGATGCCGAGGGCGGACCGCGCTTGGCGAGGTCGGCGCCTCCCGTTTGCTCGGTGCCGGAAGCGGGCCTGCCGAACAACCCCGTACAGCGGTCGACTGGTCGTGGGACGTGGCCGCGACGGCCATGGCGCGGTCCGAGCCCCCGCAAGGGGGGAGGACTCGGCCGCCGCTCCCTTCGTCCGTACCCAACACGCTGAAGGGAGGCCATGCACCGACGACTTCGCGCCCGGCACCTCGCCGTGGTGCTCGGCGCGGCGGCCCTCGGGCTGACGCTCACCGCGGCCACGGTGAACGCCGCGCCCGTCCCTCCGGCTCCCACCGTCGCCGAGCGGTACGGCTGGGGCGACCCGCCGCCCCAGGGGTCGGACGAGTTCGACTACACCGGGCGGCTCCCCGGCGGCTGGCGGACCGGCGACCCGAACAAGGCGGCGCTCGTGGTCTGCGCAGACACGGCCGAGAACGGGGCCGCCGTCGAGACCTGCTCCTACGAGAACGACAGGTCCGAGTACCTCCCCCACGAGGTGACCTTCCACAAGGTCAAGATCCCGTTGAAGGTGTACGAGCTGCGCACCGGAAAGCGCCTCGACCCGCGCTCGGTGCAGATCGGCGGCACGAGCTGCCCGCGGACGCTGTACTACGAGTACAACGGCGGCTACGGCCTCGGGCCGGGCGACCAGTTCGTCTCCGCGTCCGAGTCGGGTGTGCGGGACGCCTTCCGGCCGGTCGTCGAGCGGTGACCTCGCATGCGTCCGCCGGCCCAGGAACTCCCGAGGGCCGGTGGACGTTTGCAGGAGGACACACGGAACACATGCAACACACGCAGTCGACCTGAACGACATGGGCTGAAGCCGAGGTGGCACGGATGGCGATGTGGGATCGGATCAAGGACCAGGCCAAGGGTCTGCAGCAGCAGGCACAGGCCGGGCGGAGCTCAGGCGGGCACGGGCGGCCGGGTTCCGGGTCCTCGGGAGGATCCAAGGCCCAGCTGGTGAGCGCGCTCAAGACCCAGCTCACCTCCCTCAAGACGGAGCTGAAGAGCGGCGCCTACCGTGACGCCAGCATGGCCATGTGCGCCCTGGTCGCCGCCGCCGACGGCAATGTCGACCCGGCCGAGCGCCAGCATGTGGAGTCGCTGATCCTGAACAACGACGTCCTGCAGAACTTCCCGTCCGAGCAGCTGCGGCAGCGCTTCAACAAGCACGTCGACCAGCTGTCCTTCAACTTCCAGCAGGGCAAGGCCGAGGCCCTGCAGGAGATCGCCAAGGCCGCGAAGAAGCCGACGGAGGCCCGGGCGGTCGTCCAGACCGGCTTCGTCGTGGCGGGCGCGGACGGCTACATCGCACCGGCGGAGGAGCAGGTCCTGCGCGAGGCTTGCTCGACGCTCGGCCTGTCCCCGCAGGAATTCGGCCTCTGACGCCGGCACTGTTCACTCGCTTGCCCCCGCTCCTCAGGCCCCGCAGGTGCTACCCGTGGTGTGGAGGATGAGGCGGCGGGGGCGGCATGGTCGTCAGGTCGGGGGCCGGCTCCGGCCAGACCAGCAAGAGTGGGCAGGGGGCGTGGTCCACGACGAAGCGGCTTGCGGGGCCGAGGCTGTGGGGGCCGAGGGTGGCGCGGTCGCCGTCCCGGGCCAGGACGAGCAGTTCGGCGCCCTCCGTCGCGGCGACGACCTCGCGCTCGACGCGGCCGGAGCGCTCGACGCGCGTGCAGGGGCGGTCGAGACGCTCGGCGGCCGCCTGCAGGAGGCTCTCGGCGGAGGCGGCGGCGAGGTGCTCGACGCGGGTGCCGGGATCGCGCTCGGGGTGGCCCCGGCCGAGCAGTCCGGCGAACGCGCCGTGCGCGACGTCCGCGGCCTCGTGCCCGGTGACGTGCAGCAGGACGACCTCGGCATCCTCGGGCGCGTGCCGGCGCGCGGCGTCCACGCAGGCGGGCCAGGTGCCCTCGACGATCCAGACGACCACCGCCATGGGATCAGCCTCCTCCGATCACGGCCAGTGAGGCCCACAGTGCCGGCACCGCGGCGAGGAGGCTCGCCGGTACGGCGTACAGACCGAGCCGGGTGAATTCCCCCAGCTCCACCTCCGCGTCATGCGCGTGGACGATACGCCGCCACAGCAGCGTGGCAAGCGAGCCGGCGTAGGTGAGGTTGGGGCCGATGTTCACCCCGATCAGCACCGCGAGGACCGCGCCGGGGCCGGAGCCGGCGGCCAGTGGCAGCAGGACCAGCACCGCGGGCAGGTTGTTGATGACGTTGGCCAGTACGGCGGCCAGCGCCGCGATCCCGAGCAGGGCCGCCAGCCCCGTGCCGTCGGGGATGAGATGGCCGAGGGCCGTGTCGAGCCCGTTGTCGACGACCGCGCGGACCACGATCCCGAGCGCCAGCACGAAGGCCAGGAACGGCACCGAGACGGACCGCAGCAACGCCTTGGGGGATGTGCTGCGCCGCAGCAGGGCCCGCACGGCGAGGACCACCGCGCCGGCCAGGGCCGCCCAGGCCGGATCGATGCCGACGGCCGACGTCAGCACGAACCCGGCCAGCGTGCACCCCACGGTCACCAGGGCGAACAACGGCAGTTCGGGGGCGTCGGCGGTGTGCGGGGCCTGCGCCCCGGCGTCCAGGTCGGTGGCGAAGAAGCGCCGGAAGACCACGTACTCCACGGCGATCGCGGCCACCCACGGCAGCGCCATCAGCGCGGCGAACCGGGTGAAGCTGAGCCCGCTGGCGGCGAACGCCAGCAGGTTGGTCAGGTTGGACACCGGCAGGAGCAGGGAGGCCGTGTTGGACAGGTGCGTGCAGGCGTAGACGTGCGGCTTGGGGCGGGCCCCGAGCCGGGCCGCCGTCGCGAACACCACCGGCGTGAGCAGCACCACCGTGGCGTCCAGGCTCAGTACGGCCGTGATCGCCGACGCGGCCAGGAACACCTGCATCAGCAGGCGACGGGGCCGGCCGGCGGCCGTACGCGCCATCCACGCCCCGCACGCCTGGAACAGCCCCTCGTCGTCGCAGAGTTGGGCGAGGACCAGGACGGCCGCGAGGAAGCCGATCACCGGCCCGAGCTGTTCGGCCTCGTCCAGCGCGTGGCCCGGGGAGATCGCGCCGGTCGCGACCACCAGCGCCGCGGCCGGCACGGCGACCACGGCCTCCGGCCAGTTGAAGGGACGGACGACGGCACAGACCAGCACGAGCACGAGCATGGCCACGGACAGCGTCTCGGCGAGCGGGGTGTTCAGGTTCGGTCCTTCCGTGCAGCGACGGCCGGGCCGCCGGTGGATCACGCCGCACGGTACTCCGTGAAGGTGAGCCGGACCTGACGCCGACTCCCCGACGCCCCGGCGGACCCACGCCGGCGGACCGTCAGGCGTCGCCCTGCGGCTCCCCCTCCGGCCGGAAGGTGACCGCGCGGCCCGAGAAGCGGGCGCTGAGACCGTCGGCCGTGGGGGTGACCGAGCGCAGGTGCAGCCCTTCGGGGATGTTCCGCAGCTGGATCGGCCGCTCGAAGACCTTGTCGAGGACCGCGCTCCCGACGGTCGGCAACGCCCCGCCCGAGACGGTGAAGTCATCGAAGGCGATGCGGTTCGCGGAGTCCGCCGAGACGGTCGTCGTCACGGTGACCTCCTCGCCGAGGGGCAGGAGGACGACCGCGCTCACCCGGCCCGGACGGCGGCCCTGGGAGATCTCCAGCCCGAGCGCGTTCGAGACGTCCGCGTACGACAGGAAGGCGGTGGCCTGCGCGCTGCGGGCCCGTGCCTCGCTGTCGTCGTCGGACTTCGTCAACCCGTCGAGCTGGAGGGAGAGTTCGCTCAACGGCAGCGGGCGCGTGGTCCCGCGGGCCGGTATGTCGTGGGCGGTGATGTCGACGTGGTCCAGGGTGCCGGACGCCGCCTGCGTCACGACGGGGAAGCCGCGGACGTGCACCTCGGGCTCGACAGGTGTGTCCATGCCCTCCTGGAACGCCTTCGCCGTACGTGACTCGATGCGCGCCGCCACGAACCGATCGGCGGCGACGGGCAGGAGGGTCAGTGTGAGCAGGGCGGCGACGGCGACGGCGGTGACGCGTCGTCCGCCGCGGCGGGGACGGGGGCGGTGGGGCTCGTTCGGATCCATCGGCTCGTGCGGGGTGTACGGCTCGTAGGGCTCGTACGCCGACTCGTAGGCGTAGTCGGGGTTGTGGTCGATGTCGGGGCCGTAGTCGTGGTCGTGTCCGTGCTGTTGGGACCGGCGCATGCGCGGGGGCCTCCTCAGTGGGGTCGGTGGGGCGGACGGATCCGGTCGGTGGCGTGCCGCCGCCGGACCGTGACGGCGGCTGTGTCGCTGTCGACTCCGGCGGCGATCAGCGCGGCGGTGGCGGCACCCGTGCCGTCGTCGGCCCAGATCCCGGCGTTGACCGTGCCGAGCAGGGCGAGCAGGTGGGCCTCGATGGCGCCGCTGAGCGGGCCGGGCGGTACGGCGCCGTGGAAGACGCCCTGGCGCTGCCCCTCGGCGAGGATGCCGGCGACCCGCTCGCGGGCCGGGGCGAGGAGGTCGCTCACCTGCTCGCTGCCCAGGTCCTGGCGGGCGAGGCCCATCAGCGTGCGGTAGCAGTCGCCGACCGGCCACAGGGTGAGGACGAAGTGGGCGAGGTCACTCGCGGGGCTGGCGTCGGGGTCGGGGTCGGGGTCGGAGTGGGGGTCGCCCGGGCCCGTTCCGCTCGTATCGGCGACGGCAAGGCGTATCGCCTCCGCCGCCTCTCCCGCGAGCCCCTCCACCAGTGCCGCCCGGCCGGTGAAGTGCGTGTAGACGGTGCGCCGTGCCACCCCGGCGGCTTCGGCGATGTCACCGAGGCTGCAGTCGGGGTTGCGGCCCAGTTCCCGCAGGGCCGCGTCCAGGATGCGGGCGCGCGTGGCACGCGTCGTACGGCGGCGGCGTACGGGGCGCGGGGCTGTCGGGCTGGTCACGTCGGCACCTCGGTGCGGAGGGAGGGGTCGGTGGGCTCACCGCGATATTTGCACATCGACGGGCAAGAAACTAGTCTGCTCAGTGATGTGCAAATAACTCACCTCCCCTGGGAGTCCCCGTGCCCTTCCTTGCCACCACACCCGTCGAGAAGATGACCGGGCCGTACACACGGCGCTGGTGGGCACTGCTCGTGCTCTGCCTGAGCCTGCTGATCGTCGTCATGGCCAACACGTCGCTGATCGTGGCCGCGCCCGACATGACCCGGGATCTGGACCTCACCAGCAGCGACCTGCAGTGGGTCATCGACGGCTACACCGTCCCGTACGCGGCGCTGATGCTCGTCCTGGGCGCGATCGGCGACAAGTACAGCCGCCGCGGCGCCCTGATCGTGGGCCTGCTGATCTTCGCGGGCGGATCCGTGATGGGCAGCCTGGTCGACGAGACCGCGCTCGTCATCACCGCCCGCGCGGTCATGGGCGTCGGTGCCGCCGTCGTCATGCCGGCCACCCTGTCCCTGCTGGTCGCGATCTTCCCTCACGGTGAGCGCGCCAAGGCCATCACGGGCTGGACCGCCACCTCGGGCCTCGCCATCGCCGTGGGCCCGCTGGTCGCCGGCTGGCTTCTGGAGGACCACGCCTGGGGGTCGACCTTCCTGATCAACGTGCCCATCGCGATCGTCGCCGTCGTCGGCGCGCTGGCGCTCGTACCGCCGTCGAAGGCGGCGGGGATGGGCCGGATCGACTACGTCGGGGGGCTGCTGTCCATCGTCTCCGTCGGCTCACTCGTCTACGCGGCCATCGAGGGCCCGCACTTCGGCTGGGGCGCCGGCCCGATCGCCGCGGCCATGGCCGCCGGTGTCGGACTGCTGGCCTTCGTCGCCTGGGAGCTGCGCCACCCGCACCCGATGCTGGACGTGCGCAAGTTCGCCCAGCGGCCCTTCAGCGGCTCGATGCTCGCGGTGCTGTTCTTCTTCTTCGGCACCTTCGGCTCGCTCTACTACGCCACCCAGTACCTCCAGTTCGTCCTCGGCTACGGCGCGCTGGAGACCGGCGTACGGCTGCTGCCGCTGGCCGGCGCCGTCTTCGCCGGCGCCGCGGTGACCGGGCGGCTGACCCCGAAGCTCGGCGTGAAGGCCATGGTCGTCGCCGGCATGGCGATCGGCACGGCGGGCGTCTTCCTGCTCACGCGGATCGAGTCGGGCTCGACGTACACCGACTTCCTGGCGTCGCTGATCATGCTGGGCTTCGCGATCGGCCTGAGCGTGTCCCCGGCCACCGACACGATCATGGGCTCCTTCCCCGAGTCCGAGCTGGGCGTCGGCGGCGGGGCGAACGACACCTCGCTGGAGCTGGGCGGTGCCCTCGGCATCGCGGTCCTCGGCTCGCTGCTGGGAACGGCGTACCGCGACAAGCTCTCGGACCTGATCGGTGGTCAGCTGCCGCACTCCGCGCTGGAGACGGCCAAGGACTCGGTGGGCGGCGGACTCGCGGTGGCCCAGGAGGTGGCGAAGAACCCGGCCGGCGGCGTCCAGCAGGCCCAGGCCCTCGTCGACGCCGTCCACGAGGCCTTCGCCCACGGTGTCGCCCGGACCAGTCTGACCGGCGGGATCATCATGGCCGCCGGCACGCTGATCGTCCTCGCCGTCCTCCCCGGCCACCGCAAGGCGGGCAAGCACCGCTCGGAGGACGCGCAGGAGAAGCCCGAGCCCCAGGAGACGCAGGAGACCGGCGACTCGCAGGAGGCTCACACGGGCGGCGTCGTCTGAGACGCAGCCACCCCTGAACGGGCCGTGCCTTGAGCGGCACACGGCCCCGGACGGTGCCGGGAGGGGACGCCCGGCACCGTCCTTCCCATGTCAGAAGGGGGATACGACGGCTCAGTCGTCGGCCGCGTCCGGCACCGGGGCCACCGTCGGGGCGACCGCCTCCGCCACCGCCCGCGCCCGTTCCTCCGGGACGCCGGCCGCGATGAGGGTGACGATGGCGACGCGGGTGCCGTCGTCCTCCAGCACTCCGGTGTTGACCGACTCCAGCAGCGCGACCGTCATCGCCTCCAACCCGGCGCTGAGCGCGGCGGCCGGCAGGTGGGTGTGGAAGACGCCGTCCCGCTGGCCCCGCTCCAGGATGGCCGTGGCCGTGGCGCGGGCCGGGGCCAGCACCTCGGCCACCCGTTGCGCACCCAGGTCGCGCTGGGCCAGCGCCAGCAGCAGGCGGTAGCGGTCGCCCACGGGCCACATCGAGAAGGCGAGCCGGGCGAGCGACCGCTCGGCGGGCTCCCCTTCAGCGGCCTGCACACCGGAGGCCAGCGCACTGCGCAGACTCTCGGAGGCCTCCTCGGCCAGGGCTTCCAACAGCGCCTCGCGCCCGGGGAAGTGCCCGAAGAGGGTGCGCCGTACGACACCCGCGGCGCGCGCCAGCTCCTCCAGCGTGACGTCCGGGTTCCGGCCGAACTCCCGGCGGGCCGTGGCCAGGATGCGCGCCCGGTTGGCCCGCGCGTTGCGGCGCAGGGGCTCGCGGGCGACGGGCTTGGTCACGGAAACCTCGATGGATCAGCGCGGAGCAAGTGGGACACCGTGCGGACACGGACGTGGAGCACCGGCATTCTCGCACGGAGGGCGCGGGCCACTCATGGAGTCGCCCGCTCCCCGGCACCGTACGGCTGCAGGGGCAGGGCGGTCGCGACCTCGAAGCCGCCCTCGGGGCGCGGGCCCGCGTGGAGTTCGCCGCCGATCGAGTGGGCCCGCTCGCGCATGCCCATGACGCCGAAGCCGTGGAGCGCCCCGGTCCCGGACGCGGGGCCGGAACCGGCTGCGGCGGGGCCGTCGTCGACGACCGTGATCAGCAGCCGGGAATCGGAGTAGCCGATCCGTACGGTCGCGGCTTCCGCGGTGGCGTGCTTGGTGACGTTGGTGAGCGCCTCCTGCACGATCCGGAACGCGGTCAGGTCCACTCCGGGGGACAGCGGCTGCGGCTCCCCCTCCGTGGTCACCGTGACGGTGACCCCCGCCGACGCGCACGCAGAGACCAGCTCGGGCAGCCGGGCGAGCCCCGGGGACGGTTCCAGGGGGGCGGAGTCCGGGTCGCCGTTCTGCCGCAGCAGACCCAGTGTGGCCTTCAGTTCGCGCAGCGCGGAGGAGGTCGTTCCGGTCAGGTCGGTGAGGATCTTCTGCGACTGCTCGGGGCTGGTGAGCACCAGGTGCGCGGCCGTGCCGGCCTGGGCGTTGGCCAGGGCCAGGTGATGGGCGACGACGTCGTGCAGCTCGCGGGCGATCCGCATCCGCTCCTCGGTGACCCGCAGCCTGGCCTCCTCCTCCCGGGTGCGCTCGGCATGCTCGGCGCGGGCCTGCACGGCCTGGAGATAGGCACGCCGCAGCCGCGTCATGTTGCCGGCGGCGAGGGGCAGCAGCAGCCAGAAGAACGGGCCGATCGTCCTGAGCAGCAGCGAGAGGTGGTCCATGCTGTCGGAGATCGCCGCCGCGACGGTCACGGCCACCATGGTCGCCACGCCGTAGGCGCGGGTCGTCGGGCGGTCGGTGAGAGTGGCCAGCCAGTACAACGCCCCCATGACGGGCGCCAGCAGCAGCGGGGTGAGCAGATACCCCAGCGCGATCACGGTCACCGTGCAGGCGGCCGCCACGACGACGGCGACGCGTGGATGCCTGCGGTGCTTCAGCAGGGCGAGGCAGGCCACCCCCATGAAGGCGACGGCGGTCCTGTCCTGGTCCGGCGGGTCGGCGCCGGGCAGGGTGAGCATGCTGCCCAGGGACGCGCAGCCCATCAGCGCCGCGACCAGCACCACGTCGACGACATGGGGGTGGCGGTCCGAGAACTCCTCGATGCGGTCCGCGTAGCGCCGCTCCGGGCTGGTGCTCATGATGCTCTCCGGTTGGTCGGCTGGGTCCATGGTGAACGCCTGCGGGTACGGACGGTACGAACGGCCGACGGGACCGCCCGTGTCCTTCGTCACGGGCGGTCCCGGTGGGGGTGGGCCGGCGGATCAGGTGCGCGCCGCCACCGGCTCGGCCGCCTCGCTCGGGGCGGGCTGCGCCGCGGACCGCCCGCTGAGCGCCTCCCCCTCCACGTCGACCCGGGGCAGGATCCGGTCCAGCCACTTCGGCAGCCACCAGGCCTTGTCGCCGAGCAGCGCGAGCACCGCGGGCACGATCGCCATCCGTACGACGAACGCGTCGAAGAGCACGGCGGAGGCGAGCCCGAACCCGATCATCTTGATCATGGAGTCGCTCTCCCCGACGAACCCGGCGAACACCGCGATCATGATCAGGGCGGCGGCCACGACCACGCGGGCGCTGTGCCGGAAGCCGGACGTGACCGCCTGGCCGGGCGATTCACCGTGGACGTACGCCTCCCGCATCCGCGAGACGAGGAAGACCTCGTAGTCCATGGCGAGCCCGAAGACGATGCCCACCAGGAAGATCGGCATCAGGCTCATGATCGGCCCGGTCTGCTCCACGCCCAGCAGTTCGGCGCCGTGCCCCTGCTGGAAGACCACGACGACCGCGCCGAGGGAGGCCAGCACCGACAGCAGGAAGCCGAGGGCCGCCTTCAACGGCACGAGCAGCGACCGGAAGACCACCAGCAGCAGCAAGACCGCCAGCCCGACCACGACGATCAGATACGGGACCAGCGCGGCCTGCACCTTGTCGGCGATGTCGATGTTCATCGCGGTGGTGCCGGTGACCTCGAAGGTGGCCCCCGTCCCGGCCTCGACTCCGTCCCGCTCGCCCCTGATGGTGGTCACCAGGTCCTTGGTCTTCTCGTCGGTCGGCGCGGTGGACGGCACGACCGAGAAGACGGCGGTGTCCCCGGCCTCGTTGAAGCGGGCGGGCGAGACGGACACGACCCCCTTCGTGCCGCCGATCTCCTCGGAGATCGTGCTGACGGCGCCCTTCGGATCCGCGTCCCCCTTGGCGTCCACGACGACGGTCAGCGGCCCGTTGAAGCCCGGCCCGAAGGCGTCGGCGAGCGCGTCGTAGGCCCGCCGCTCGGTGGTGGAGGTCGACTTGGCCTCGTCACCGGGCATGCCCAGCTGCAGATCCGTCATCGGCACGGCGAGCGCCCCGAGCCCCACGACGCCGAGGAGCAGCACGGGCAGGGGCCGGCGCAGCACGAACCGCGCCCAGCGGGTGCCGCCGTTGTCGGCGACGCTCTCCTCGATACGGCCGCTCCTGCGGGCCCGCCGCGACAGCACCGCGTTCGGCCAGAAGCCGAGAAAGGCCGGGACCAGCGTCAGCGCGATCAGTACGCCGACGACTACCGCGCCCGCCGCGGCCAGGCCCATCTTGGTGAGCATCGGAATGCCGACCACCGCGAGCCCGGCGAGCGCGATCACGACGGTGAGCCCGGCGAAGACGACCGCGGAACCTGCCGTGCCGACGGCCATCCCGACCGCCTCCTGCGGCGTACGTCCCTTGGCGCGCTCCTCCCGGTACCGCGAGACGACGAACAGGGCGTAGTCGATACCGACGGCCAGGCCCAGCATCATGGCGAGGGTGCCGGTCGTGGTGGACAGGCCGAGCGCGCTCGACAGGGTGAGGATCGTGGCCATGCTGACGCCGACGCCGATGACGGCCGTCAGCAGCGGCAGCCCGGCTGCGGCGAGGGACCCGAACGTGACGAGCAGGACGACGGCGGCGATGGCGACGCCGATGACCTCGGCCGCCCCGCCCGGACCACCGCCGTCGTCCATCGCGGTCCCGCCGGCCTCGACGGTCAGCCCCGACTCCTGAGCCTGCGTCAGCGTCCGCTCCAGATGCGCCTTGCTCGCGTCGGTGAGGTCGCTCGCCCCGACCTTGTAGGTGACGGTCGAGTACGCCGTCGTGCCGTCCTTGCTGACGGCCTGCGTCCGGAACGGGTCGACGGCACTCGCGACCTGCGCCCCGTCACCGAGTTCGGCCACGGCGTCCTCGACGGCCTTCTTGTTCTCGGTGGCGGTCACCTTCTGCCCGCCCGGCGCGACGAAGACGACCCGCGCGGTGGCGCCGTCCGCCGTCGCCCCCGGGAACCGCTCCTCCATCAGGTCGAACGCCTTCTGCGACTCGATGCCCGGCATCGAGAACTCCTCGTCGACGGCGCCCGGGGCCTTCAGGGCACCCAGTCCGACGGCGGCCAGCACGGCCGCCCAGACCAGGGCGACGTACCAGCGCCGCCGGAAGGCCAGACGGCCCACTCGATACAGGAAAGTAGCCACGGCAGGGGGTCTCCACATCTGGGACTCGAACGTGTGCCCAGGCTGTCCGGAGCGGGGGTGCCCTGTCGTCGTGCGGCTGCCGACAATCGGGGGTACTGAGAACGCAGTACGGCACCGAGGTGGGTCAGCCGTGGGTACGACGGCCCACGCCCCGGTTCTCACCCCGGGGTCTCACGCCCGTGCCTCCCGCCCGTGCCTCCCGCCCGGGGCTCACCGGCCCGCTCCCACCGACCCGATCTCGACCACGCGCGCCCACGCCGGCGGTGCGTCCGGTACGTACTCGGGATCGTCCTCGTCCCAGGAGCGGGCCGTCCGTTGCCGGGGGAACAGCCCCACCACGGTCCGGCACGGCGGCCGCGTGCTCGGCCAGGGTGTCTGGCCGTCGGTCAGGGCCACGACGACATCGGGCCGGGGCTGCGCGCGCAGTGCCCTGGCGAAGCCCGCGCGCAGATCCGTTCCCCCGCCCCCGACCAGCGGAATTCCCTCGGCACGGCACACCCGGTGCACGCCCTGGGCCGCCGCGTCGCACGACACCACGCCGACCAGGTCCCGGCGCCCGCCCACGGCCCGGGAGATCGCGGCGACCTCCAGCAGGGCGCTGCCCAGTTCGGCGTCGCTGACCGAGCCGGAGGTGTCGATGACGACACAGACGCGGGGCGGCCTGCGCCGCAGGCTCGGCAGGACGGCGCCGGGCACCGAGGCGGAGCGGCGCGACGGGCGGCCGTAGGTGTAGTCCTCGCCGGCACCGGGGCCACCGGCGGCCGACCGCACGGCCGCCCCCAGCAACTCCCGCCAGGGCTGCGGCGGATGGAACGCCTCCGCGGCCCACCGCTGCCACCCCTGCGAGGCGCTGCCCGGCCGCCCGGTGATGCCCTGCGCGACCCGGAACCGGACGGCGTCGCGTTCCTGCGCGCTCAGCCCCTGCGCGCCGTCCGCCCCCAGATCCCACTCCCGCTCCAGGCCGTCGGCCCCGCTGCCGCAGTCCAGCCAGGCGAGATCCTGCGTACGCGGTCCCAGCCGGAACTGCCGCAGGTAGTCCTCCATGAGCTCACCCTCGGGCAGGCGCAGCGTCGCCGGTTCGACGGCGCCGTCGGGCCGGGCGAGCCCGTCGCCGTAGACGTCGTCGTTGATCTCGCAGTCCGCGGCGATGTTCATCCGCAGCCGCTCCCCGGGCCCCGTCAGCCCGCGCTCACGCGCCACCCGGTCGCCGCGCCCGTGATGATCCCGCAGCAGATGCGACACCTCGTGCACCCATACCCCGGCCAACTCCTCCACCGGCGTCCGCGCCACGAACCCCGGCGACACATAGCACCGCCAGTGCCGGTCCACCGCCATCGTCGGCACCCGCCACGACTCGACCACGTGCAGGGCAAAGAGGGCCGTGGCCAGATAGGGGCGAACCCGAGCGGCATGGAGGCGGGCGGCGAAGAGCTTTTCCCGGTCCAGGGGTTGGGGTGGCGGGTGGGCGGCGCGTGACGGGTTGCTGCCGCTCATCGGTCCCACCTCCACGGGCCCGGGCACCTCCCGGCGCACCCCCGCCTCATCCCCGCTCACCGACCCGCCCTGCGCAGGCTGCACGGCGTCACGACAGGCCCCGGCCGGACCCGCCGACCTCGACAGCTCCGCCCCACCGGACCGCAGCGGCCGAGCGAGCGCCCCCGGCGAACTCACGCTCGACGTCCCCACCTCCACGGACCCGGGCACCTCCCGGCGCACCCCCGCCTCACCCTCGCTCATCGCCGCCCCGCCTGCGCCGCGACCGCCGCTGTCCGTGCCGCCGTGTGGTCGGCGCGTAGGGACAGGGACACCACTCCGGCGAGCCGGTCGATGGTCGCCGGTACGTCCCAGTGCTCCTGGCGGAGGGAGGCGAGTGTGGTGGCGGGGACGACGACGAGGTCCGGGGGGCCGGTTTCCAC
Organism: Streptomyces sp. NPDC055013; assembly: GCF_053608645.1. NCBI lineage: Bacteria > Bacillati > Actinomycetota > Actinomycetes > Kitasatosporales > Streptomycetaceae > Streptomyces > Streptomyces sp. NPDC055013. The sequence goes on along the minus strand of NZ_JBSGVW010000021.1, from coordinate 16,043 downwards.
GGCTCGGACCAGGAGCGCCCAGGCCGCGTCCCAGCGGGACTTGTCCGGCCGCGCCCGGACCGCCTCGACCACCCCGTCCAGCGCGGCCTGCCGCAGATCCCCCCGCTCGGGCAGCTCGGCCCCCGCGGGGTCGGCCAGGAGCAGTTCGGGGTCCGGCAGATCCATCCGGTCCACGCTCGCCAGCAGCTCCAGGCCCGGCCCGTCCCCCACCGTCCCCCGCACCAGCAGGGAGAGCACCTCCCGCGAGGCCCCGGCAGCGGTGGCGAAGGCGACCAGGCACTGTGTCATCTCCCAGCTCCGGGGCGAGGGCCACGGCCCGCCCCGCCGCGCCTCGCCGCTCGGCAAACGGTGCACCAGCCCCGGCCGCCCGGAGAGCAACCCGCACACGGCGCGCCGGGCGAAGTCCACGGCCCCCGCCAGCTTCTCCGGGTCGAGCCGCGGCAGGGTCGCCCGTGGCCAGGTGCCACCCAGTCCGCGTACGACGACCTCGTGGTCATGGGTCCACTGCAGATGCACGAACCGGTTGGCCAGCGGCGCGCTCAGCTCCCACCCGTCCGCCGCCGAGGACCGCGGGTTGGCGGCGGCCACGATCCGCACGCCCGGCGGCAGCCGCAACGCCCCGATCCGCCGCTCCAGCACGAGCCGCAGCAGCGCGGCCTGGACAGCCGGCGGCGCGGTCGACAACTCGTCCAGGAACAACAGCCCCCGCCCGGCCTTCACCAGCCGCACGGCCCAGTCCGGCGGCGCCATCGGAACTCCCTGTTCCGCGGGGTCGTCGCCGACGACGGGCAACCCCGAGAAGTCGGACGGTTCGTGGACGCTGGCGATCACCGTGGTCAGCGGAAGGCCCAGGGTGTCGGCGAGTTGGGTGAGCGCGGCGGTCTTGCCGATCCCCGGCTCACCCCACAGAAGGACGGGCAGGTCGGCGGCCACCGCCAGGGTGAGGGCCTCCAGTTGAACGTCGGGGCGGGGTTCGGTGGTGGTGTCGCGCAGGAGGGTCAACAGGTCGGCAGCGACGTCGAGTTGGGACACTGCCGGCTCGTTCCGGGTGCATGTGGGCATGTGAGGTCACCTGTGGGTCTTGTGAGGGTGGGTGAATGGGTGGGGCGAGACGAGGTGCGGAGCGAGGGCGCATCAAGGCCCGGAGGAGATGCCGCGCGGCGCAGGGTCAGCGACGTGCCGCGTGCCGTGGATGCCCGCGCTGCTCACGGGGCCGGCCACGCTCGTCGTACGGGACCCGGCCCGGACCGGGACCGATCAACCCGGCCCGGAAGAGCCCGTAGGTCAGGCGTCGGCGCGCGGCGGCCTGCAGCTCGTCCCGCAACGCACCGTCACGCAGCACCGCGTCCGGACCCAACAGCCCCTCGACGACCGCCAGCGCGCCGGCGGTGTCGCCGTGCCAGAGCCGTTCGCGGACGTCGGGCAGACACTCCGGATGCCGGTGCGCCTCGTCGATGGCCTGGAGACAGGGCAGCGGCGTGCCGGTGAGGGAGGCCAGCAGTTCTTCCCGCCGGATCTCGGCGGGGTCGTGGTCGAGCGGAGCCAGTACCCCGTCGACCGGACCGATCCGATGCCGGGCCCCCCGGCACTCGACGAGGCGTGGCCGCCCTGCCCGGTCCGGAGCCGGGAAGGGCCGTGCCGGCGGCGGACCATCCGGTACGAGGGCCGGGGCGACCAGCGGATGCAGCCGATCGGCGTCGACCGCACCGACGCGCAGCAACTCCAGGTCGGGCAGCACCCAGGTCGCCGCGTCGGGCAACACCGGCAGCGCACCGGGACTCCTCCTGGTGGACGCCGCGATCCGCATCACCGCCGGCCCGGCGCCACCGAACCAGTCCCCGTCCCCGTCCCGGTCCAGCTCGCCCTCCAGTTCCAGGACCAGCCGATGCCGTCCCCCCAACCGCACGAGCACGGTCCCACCGGACCGCCCTTCGGCGCGAAGCAGCAACCGCGCCTCGTCGGCCCACCGGTCAACGGCACAGCCACGCCCGTAGCGCAAAGGCCCGGGCAGATCCGGATCCAGTCCGGGCCGGTCACCGTCGGGCAGCCCCGCACCGGCCCGAATCCGCAGCTCACCGACCCGCCGCGCATCCCACAGATGCCGGTGCAGATCGAAGCGGAACCGCCGGCTGGGACGCGGATGCGGGTGTGCGGTGCGGGGGTTCGGAGCCCTTTGCCACAGCCCGAGACTGATCCGCTGCCCGGCATCGGCCCAAGCAGGAGGAGTCCGCACGACGAGGTGCAGGGGACCTTGGCAACCCCGCTCCCCGCCACCGTACTTGGCCAGCGCGAGAGTCAGCCCCGGCCGCAACAGCCCGTCGGGCGCGATCCTCGGCATGTGCCAGCGCAGCAGGTCGGGGGCGAGGTTCCGTAGGTCGCTACGAAGGCAGGCGGCGGCCTCCCGGCCGTGATCCCGCGCCACAGAACGCAGATCGAGATCGACATCGACGCCGGCGGCGGCACAGGCCCCCGCCCAGTCCCCCGCCAGCCGGCGCGCGGCAGCGGTCTCGATCATGGCGGCCGGCACGGCGAACTCCCGCACACGCGGCCAGAAGGAAGGCAGGGAAGGCAGGGAGGGAAAGGCAGAAACAGGAGGCTCGGAGAGCCGGGTGTTCCCGTTCGCGATCTGAGTGCTCATCAGCACTCACCTTGCGCGGACGGGTCCCCCAATCTGTGAACAGAGTGAGTCGTCATCGCGGGCGAGCGTAACGCGACCCGCGCGGAGCCGCGAGGCATTTTCCGCCGGGGTCCGGTTCGCCTGCCACGCGGTGAGCATCGTGCCCCGGACCGCCTGACACGCACACGGCTAACGCCTTGGCGTTCCCGTCACGTTCGCCGTCACGCCTCCCGTGCCCGGATCCACCGACGCCAGCGCCCCGTCCGACGACGGAGCGGGCGTGGGCGGGCCCGCCATGCTCGGCGTGCGGGAGTCGGTGGGCCGGGATGTCGGGGTGGGCTCGGAGGTCGCGGACTCGGGTGGCACCGTCGGCGTCGGTGAGGTTGCGCGCGGCGGCGACGGGGACGGGGTGGGAGGCGTCGTGCGCTCGGTCGCGGGCGGGGGTGCGAGCGGGGGTGCCGGGGCGGGCGGGGCGTCGGAGGTTCCCGAGGTGAGCGGGAGGGCGACCAGGAGCGCGGCCGCGCAGGTCACGGCCGCCCCGATCGAAGCACGGACGAGCCGGCGGCGTGCGGCCCGGCGGCGGATGGACCGGTAGCTGCCGGAGGGTGGGGCGAGGTAGTGCGTGGCGGGGCGGAGGATCACCGCGAGCGGGTCGTCGGGGGACGACTCCGGACCGTCCGCGTCCTCGTCAAAGCGTGTGGTCAAGGCTTCTCCTCAGGTGGACGCGGAGCAGTTCGCGGGCCGCGTGGAGGTCGGCCTTGACGGTTCCTTCCTTTCGTCCGGTCAGCACGGACACCTCCCGGATCGGCATGTCAGCGTAGTAGTGGAGCAGGATCGGGACGCGGAGGCGTTCGGGGAGGGACTGGACCAGCAGGCGTACGGACGGGTCCTCCTGCTCGGTGTGGGAGTTGACCGCGGCTTCCGTCGTGGCCCGGCGTATCGCCCGCCGTTCGCGCTCCAGCTTGCGCCAGTGGTCCCGGACCAGGTTCGCCGCGGTGACGTAGAGGAACCCGCGCGGCTCCTCCACCCGGCTCCAGCGCGCCCAGAGCCGGGTGAAGGCCTCCGAGGCGATCTCGTGGGCCGTCTCGTCGTCGTCGACGAGACGGCGGCACCAGCCGGCCAGGCGTGGGTAGAGGGCGGCGAACAGCTCGGACGCTGCCTTGTCGCGGGACCGTTTCAACGCTCTCCATGGTCGTGGGGAACTTGCGCGGCACTGAGAGGGATGCCGGGCCGGCGGCGTACGTTCCGTCGGCCCGGCACCGGTTCCGTGCCGGTACTGCGGGAGCAGGGTGCGGTCAGGGGGACGTGGAGCGCAGCTCGGCGAAGACGATCACGTTGTCGCGGTACTCGTCGCCGGAGCGCGGGCCGCCGCACGTGATCAGCCGCAGCTCCGGGCGGTCCACGTCGCCGTAGACGTCGTCCGCCGGGAAGTCCGCCTTGGCGACCGTCCGTACGGAGCTCACGGCGAACTCCGCCGATGTGCCGTCCTCCCTGCGCGCCACGATCCGGTCCCCCCGGCGCAGCCGCGCCAGGTCCCGGAACACTCCGGCCCCGTAGGAGCCCACCGTGACATGGCCGAGGATGACGGACGGCCCGACCTGGCCCGGCGTCGGCGAGTGCCGGTACCAGCCCGCCCGGTCGTCGGCCGTGATCGGCGGCACCTCCACGGTGCCGTCCTGCGCCAGGCCCAGCCGGATGACCGGGGTGTCGACGTCGATCGCCGGGATGCGCAGCCGGACCGGAGGTGAACTGCCCAGCGCGCGCCCGGAGTTGGAGGACGCCGCGGAGGAACCGCCCTCCTGGCCCTCCCTGGACGCGTCCGTGTCCCTCCTCCTCCGGGAGCCCGCGGTGGCGCCCTGCTCTGTGCCCTGGCCGCCGCAGCCCACCAGCAGCGACGCCATCGCCGCCGTGGCGAACGCCCGCCTGGACAGCGGCATCAGGCCCCCGTGGTCCGGCGACGCCGTACGACGAAGGCCGTCGTGCCTCCGGCGAGGAGCACCGCGGCGGCGCCCCCGCCGATCATCCCGCCGCGTCCGCTGCCGGAGTCCGAGGAGGCCGGCGTCACACCGGTGTCGGGCGCCCCGGACGGCCTGACGGAGACCTGGCCGCTGTCCCGGCTCGGCGCGGCCGACGGCTCGGGGGTTCCGTCGGCCGGGGGGCGGGTCGGCTCGGCGCTGGGGCTCGGGGCCTCCGTGGCGGGGGAGGTGGCCGACGTGCTCGGGACCGGGGTCGGGGACGAGCTGTCGGCGAGCGCGGGGGCGGCGGTCGCGAACAGGGCCGCGCAGCTGAGTGCCATGGCGCTGAGGACGGTTCGGCGCATTGTGTCGCTCTCTTTCGTCGGCCCGGCCGGTACTGCCGTACCCGGCGGGCTGGGTGACGGGTCGAGCGAAGAGACGACGGGGCGCCGGAGCAGGTTGTAAAGAGATGGCAAAGTCGTCCGCCGCTACGATGACGGCGTGACAGCCCGCGCACAGCAACACCGTGCGCTGCGGATCCCGTTGCCGGGGCCGTGGCGCATGCTTCTGCTGCTCGGGCTCCTCGCCGGGCTGTTCGGGATGCACGCGCTCGGCCCCGCCGACGCCGTCTCGGCCTCCGCGCACCACGGGCACGGCGCTCCCGCCATCAGCGCCCATCCGACGCCCGTGACCGACGAGTCCGCCTGCCACGGCCCCGACTCGGGCGGCGGGCACGCCCAGCACGCCGACCCGACCTGCGCGTCGAGTGCCGTCGGTGCGGGCCCCGTGCTGCCGGCCCCGGTGCCCGATCCGGCAGGCAGCGCCGTCGCGGCCGACCTCGACGGCCGTTCCGTTGCCGCCCTGCCCGAAGGCGGGCGGGCGCCTCCCTCCCTGACCGAACTGCAGATCCTGCGGACCTAGGACAAGGCCGAGCCGTGCCCCTCACCCCCTGAAGGGCGTACGGCGCTCAGCCATGCCCGTGCCGCGCCCCGAGGGCGCCGCAACTCACGTACACCGCAGGAGTTCTCAGCATGACCAGCACACGTACCGCGGTCCGTCGCGCCGCCCTGGCCGCGACGGCCGTCACCGCCGCACTCGTCCTCTCCGCCTGCGCCGGGGGCGACCACTCGGACACCGCCTCCGGCACGCACCCGTCGTCCTCGACGAGCGCCGACGCCACCGCCGGGGCCACCGCCGGCGCGCACAACGCGCAGGACGTCTCCTTCGCGCAGGGCATGATCCCGCACCACCGGCAGGCGGTGGAGATGGCCGGGCTGGCCGCCGACCGCGCCTCCTCGGCCCGGGTCAAGGACCTCGCCGCGCGCATCGAGAAGGCTCAGGACCCGGAGATCCGGACCATGTCGGGGTGGCTGAAGACCTGGGGCGAGGACGTGCCGTCGGCCGCGCCCGGCACGGACGGAATGGACCACTCCGGCGGACATGGCGGTGACTCCGGCATGGCCGGGATGATGGACCAAAAGGACATGGACCGGCTGGCGAAGTCCTCCGGCAAGGCCTTCGACTCCCTGTTCCTGACCATGATGGTCGAGCACCACGAGGGTGCGGTGGAGATGGCCGGGGCCGAGAAGGCGAAGGGCAGGTACGCTCCCGCGACCGCCCTGGCCGACGACGTCGTCACCGCCCAGACGGCCGAGATCGGGGAGATGAACAAGCTGCTCGGCAAGAGCGCGGGCTGACGCTCCGACAGTCGGTGGGCCCGGGCCGCGAGCCGTGGCCCGGGCCCACACCGCCCTGCACCCTCCTTCACTTCGAGCCCGCGCTCCGGCGGTACGACGCCCTATGCTTGCCTAAGTCAAGTAATGAGCGAGCCGGCGGCCGACGAGCTGCAGAGCCCGGGGCCTCCTCGAGCGGAGGACGGCCCCGACGCGCCGACTCCGTGGGGACGGGGACGGCGCGGCCGCCCGGCCCGGCGGCGGAATCAGATCCCCCATCCGCCGCCGGGTCCGGACACACCGCACACCGCAACACCCGCCACATCTGCCGTCGCGAGCGGGCCCCGGCTCACCGCACCCGCGCCCCAACCCCTGATGGAGGCTCCGCCCATGTCCCACGCAGTCGCCCGGCCTGCCGGCACGGGAGGGAAGTCCGCCCCACCGAAGCCGAACACCGTGGTGGCGGTGCGGTGCCGAGGCGGACCGGGAGTCACGGACCCCGGGAGCAGGGCTCCCGCAGACCCACGGAGCCCGTCCGCGGACCGCGCCGGCCATGCCAGGGCCGGTAGGGCCGGTACCGACGCCGGCCGGGAATCACCGACCCAGGACCCGGGGTTCAGGTGCACAACCAGTAGAAGAACCGCTCGTCGAGTAGGAGCCGAACATGTCCGACGCACCCGCCGCCGACGCCCAGGCCGAACCCCCCGTACGCGAGCTGCGTCTGGTGGTCACGGCGGAGGACTACGAAGAGGCGTTGCGGTTCTACCGGGATGTGCTCGGGCTCCCCGAGCGCGGCGCGTTCACCTCGCCCGGTGGCCGGGTCACGATCCTGGACGCCGGGCGGGCGACGCTGGAACTGACGGATCCGAAGCACGCGGAGTTCATCGACGAGGTCGAGGTCGGCCGGCGGGTGGCCGGGCATGTCCGGGTCGCCTTCCAGGTGGCCGACTCGACGGCGACCACGGCCAGGCTGGCGGCCGCCGGGGCCGAGGTTCTCGCGGAGCCCACCCGCACGCCCTGGAACTCCCTCAACTCCCGCCTCGAAGCGCCCGGCGCCCTGCAACTGACCCTCTTCACCGAGCTGGAGGACACCACGGAACGCGCGTAGACACGCGTGGGCACAGGGTCCTGGGGTTCCTCGGCGCCACAAGGAGCTTATTCGTCCGTTTCGGTGATAATTGGGGCATGAGTACGACGACGTTTGTACTAGCGGCCACGTCGAGCGAAGTACTCAACGTGCTTGCCGCCTTGGTGGGTGGCCTGTTCATCGCCGGCGCCCTGGTCTGGGCCGTGCAGTTCGGCATGCGGGTCCGTGATCGAGAGCTGCCGCGGCCCAAGGCCGACGAGCAGCCCCATCTTCCCGACACCGGGCCCGTCCATGAGGAACGGGAGCTCAGGGAACCCGACGAAGTGCCGCACGCGGAGGGCAGGGAACGGCTCCTGCCGCACGAGCTGCACCACGCGGGCAGCAGGCGCAGCACGGACCAGCACCGCAAGCGCTGGCTGCCGGGGAAGAGCGGTTCCTTCGGCGGCGGCGGCATCGGGCACGGCTGAGCCCCGGAAATCCGGGCGACGCGAGCGGCCGTGCGATGCCACCCTGTCCGGACCGTGGGCGTGCCACACGTGTGCGGTCCGGACGGGGGGCGTGGCGGATTGAGCAGACGACGTTATGTGGCCAGGGGTGTCCCCGGCGGTTACCGCATCTGGGACAACCACGGCCGCCGTTTCTGGGGCGACCTCTACGAGCTGTGCCCCGACGACCTGCTGACCGAGCTGAACGGCCGCAAGGACCCGGCGAGGGTCAGCGCACTCCTGAAGCGTTGCCGCGCGTCGAAGCGTTAGCGCGCGTCGAAGCGTCGGCGCGCGGGACGTCCGGCGCGGTGGCGAGGGCGAGGATCACGAAGAAGTCGATGCCCACCATGATCACCGACCAGACCGGCGTGTACGGCAGGAACAGAAAGTGGGCGACCATGCTGAGGGACGCCAGGAAGATGCCGGTGATCCGGGCCCACCAGGCTCCCCTGAGGATGCCGTAGCCGACGCAGGCGGCCACGATGCCGATGCCGAGCAGGACCCAGCCCCACGCCGTGAGGTTGATCTTGTAGACGTAGTCGCCGACGCTGCCGTAGACGTCGTCCTCGGCGATCGCGGAGATCCCCTGGAGGATCGCCAGCAGACCGTTGACCAGCATCAGCACACCGGCGAAGACGAGCGCGCCGGTCGCCCAGCCGGTGTCGGAGGGGGCGGGCGCGCCGGGGCGGTAGCCACCGGCGTCGGGTGCGGACGAACCCCAGGTGGTCTGGGTGCCGGGTGACCCCGGGGTGCCGGCGGGACTGTGTGCCGCGTCCGTCGCATGCGACTGCGGCTGCTGCTGGCTCATGGCTGCCGTACCCCACTTCTCGCGTGTACCCGTGGTCGGGTGCTGCGGTCGGTTCGACGATCGACCGGCCGGGGGGTGGCCACCACGGGGGAAGGACCGATCGGGTGATGCCCGGAGTGCGGACAGCGGCGTGCGGAACTTCACTGAAGGAGCCCGGACACCGAACCGACGCTGGAGGCGCCATGCCCGGTCACCGAACGCGGTGGACGACCACCGCGATCCTCACGACGACCGCCGCCGTGGTCGCCGCCCTCACCCTGACCTCCTGCGGCGACGAGGACACGCCCTCCTCGGTGGCCAGCCGGGCGGCATCGGCCTTCGCCTCGGCGACCGCGGAGGCGGGGCAACAGCTCGACGAGATCAAGGGCGGCGTCGACGCCAAGGGCGCGATCCGGCTGGGCGATCCGACGACCGACTCGGACGGCCGTACGACCGTGGAGGTCACGGCGGAGAACACGACCGACTCGACGAAGTCCTTCGGCGTACAGGTCAACTTTCGTGACGAGGACGGCAATCTGCTCGACGCGAACGTGCTGACCGTGTCGGACGTGGCCGCGGGCAAGACGGGCAACGGAACCGTCCGCAGCACGCGTGAACTGGGCGGAGACATCCGGGCGGAGGTGGCCCGGGCCGTGCGCTACTGATGTGGCGCGCTACCGGCCTGCGCCACGGGCGTGATTGCGCACGGCGCCCGGCGCCGGCCGTCCGCCCTCACTGTCCGTCACCGTGTCCGGCTGCGCGCCGGCCGGCTCCGTCACGAGGATCTGGATCTGCTCGCTCGCCGCGCTGACCCCGTTGAACGTGGCCGTCGCCTGGATGCGGCCCGCGCCCGGCGCGAGGCCGAGGCTCGGCACGCAGGACCAGGTGCCGTCGGGCGCGGCGGTCGTCGCGCAGACCTCCTCCTCCAGCGCGTCGCGCACCGTGACCTGGGCGCCCGGGTAGGCCGTCCCCGACATCTCCGGCAACGCGCTCAGCGGCACGCCCGACTGGGGGCGGGACAGGGTCGGCGCGGGCAGCCCGACCGTCACGGCACACGTGCCCTTCTCCTTCACGGCTCCCTCGGCGTCCTTCAGGACCAGGGCGCAGTCGGGCAGACGGGTGCCGGGCTCGGCGTCCGCGGGGACCGACAGGACGAAGGGGAACGTACGGCCCTTCCAGGCCGCCGATGCCGACTCCCCGGCGACCGGGCCGACCGCGCCCTCGAAGGTGTACGTCCCGCTGCTCCCGCCCAGGGTCACCACCCCTCGGTACCCGCCCGCGGCGAACGGTGTGTCCGTCACCCTCGCCTGCGCGGGCGCCGACAGAGTCAGCACCGAGCCCGCGCCCAGCGGCGCCCCCTCGTACCCGCCGACCCGGACGATGCCTTCCCGCCCGGGCTCGATGGTCGCGGACGCCCACAGGTCACCGCCGTCCGATCCTGACGCCCCGTCAGCACCGTACGCCATTCCGGCCGCGGTCACCGCGCCGGCCACGGCGAGACAACCGAGGACCGTTGCCCTCCTGAATCTGCTCATCGTCGGCGGAGCTCCTCACACGTGCGTCGGCAACACCACTGCCTGCGATTGTCGTGTCGGGTCCGCGCGGACGACGCGCGCTGTTCGGCCGTACGGACCAGGAGCGCGGTCCGCACCACCCGTCCGGGCGCCTGGAAGCCGACGTCAGTCCTGCGCCGCCGCCGGCTTCGGATGGCGGGCCGCCGTCTTCACGTCCGCCTCGACCTCGCTGCGGGCGATGCCCTGTTCCGTCGCGTGTTCGGTGACCGCGGTCTGGACGGTGCGGGCGAGGTCGCGCCAGGTGCGCCAGGCGGCTGCGTAGGTGTCGGTCCGCAGCTCGGTCCAAGGGGTGTGGGCGGGCGGGCCGTACCGGTCCCGTAGGTCCTCCACCCTGGAGTGCGCCCGGTCCGCCGCCCGTTGCATGGCGACCAGTTCGTCGAAGGTGTGTGCCACGCGTCCGGATCCTGGGGCAGCCGGACCGGGCGATCCGCTGCGCCACGCGCGCGGCCGGTGCCTCTCACCCGTACGGCGCCCGGGCTCAGGCAAAGACGCGCTCAAGGTCGCTTTACGGAGCCGATGCCAAGCCAAAAGGCCTCCCGCACCGGGGATTTCCGTACGTCCGTACGACAGCAGACCATCCCCGTCCAGCAGGAGGCCCGGGTGCGCATCACACGGAAGGCGGCAGGAGCTCTCTTCGTGGGCGGTGCCCTGGGCGGAACCCTGGCCGCGCTCGCCTACCCCGCCATGCTCGGCTTCGGCACCGTCGCCGCGGCGCAGGACAGGGTCGTCGCCGAGACGTCGGCCGGGCCGTTGACGGAGGCCGACCGGGACTTCGTGGTCAAGGTGCGGGCGGCCGGGCTGTGGGAGTACCCGGTGGGGAAGATGGCCCTGCAGAAGGGCACGACCGGGGCGGTGCGCACGGCCGGGCAGCACCTGGTCTCGGGACACGCGGCGCTGGACGCGAACTGCCGCAGGATCGCCGCGCAGCTGAACATCACGCTGCCCAACCGGCCCAGCCCGCAGCAGCGGGACTTCGTGGCGAGGCTCGACGCGGACACCGGCCGACGGTTCGACAGCGACATGGCCACCATCCTGCGCACCACCCACGGCCAGATCTTCGGCACGATCGCCAAGATCCGGGCCACGACCGAGAACACGCTGGTCCGACAGCTCGCCGACCAGGCCAACGACACCGTCCTGGACCACATCACCGTCATGGAGAAGACCGGGCTGGTCGACTTCGACCAGGTCCTGTTCCAGGAGACGACCCCACCGAAGCTCCCGTCCGAGGACCTGACCCCGCCCCCTCCTGCGGCGGGCGAAGCGCAGGTGACCCTGAAGCCCTGAGAAACCTGGATACGGTGGGTGGCGGAGGAGGACCGTCCCCCACGGCCGAGGAGCCCCGCATGAGCAGCACACCGACGGACATCGTCAGGGCGGCGTTCCGCCATTACCTGGCGCAGGACCGCGAAGCCGCCCTCCCCCTCTACGCCGACGACTTCACCTTCACCAGCCCGCAGGACGACCACATCGACAAGGCCGCGTTCTTCGAGCGGTGCTTCCCGACCGCCGACCGGTTTGAGGAACAGCAACTCCTGCACGTCATCCCCGCCGACGGCGAGCTCGTCTTCGCCTACTACGAGTACGAGCTCACGGCGGGCGGCCGCTACCGCAACGTCGAGACGATCGCCGTCCGGGACGGGCTGATCAGGGAGGTGCAGGTGTTCTTCGGCGGCGCGGTGTGAGGGGCCGCCCCGCCCGTGGTGCTACTGCCTGCCCGAGGCGCAGAGTTCGCCGTCGATCAGCTTGTTCCGGGCGTGCTCGGTGGACAGGTCGGCGGCTCCGTCGCCCGTCGTCGCGAGGACCGCGACGCGGCGGCCGTCGGCGGTGACGCCGTCGCGGGTGGTGTAGCCGGGGAGGTCGCCACCGTGGCTGTAGTACGAGCCGCCGCAGGACAGCGGGATCCTCATCATGCCGAGGCCGTAGCTCGCGCCGGGCCACACGTCGTCGAATTCGGGGGCCCGCACGGTCGTCTTCATCGCCTTCATCTCGGCCGGGCGCAGCAGGTGCCCGCCGAGGAGCGCCTGGTAGAAGCGGGTCAGGTCGGCCGTCGTACTGATCATGGCGCCGGCCGCGCCCCCCGCGCTCGGGTTGAACTCGGTGACGTCGATGGTCGCGCCGGTGCCGCCGAAGTCGGAGTAGCCGTGCAGATGGCGGCCGGGGATGCCGGTCCCGGTGCTCGGGGCGAGGGTGCGGCTCAGGTGCAGCGGCCTGATGATGCGCCGGGTGACCTCCTGCTGCCAGGTGTGCCCGGTGGCCTTCTTGATGATCATTCCGGCGAGGATGTAACCCGTGTTCGAGTACGACCACTTGGTGCCGGGCGCGAAGTCCGGCTCGTGCTTCATCGCGATCGCGACCAGCTGCTCGTCGGTCCAGGTGGTGTACCGGCCGGCCTCGTAGCCTTCGGCGCTCGCGAGCAGCGGGAAGTCGGCCGTGTAGTTGTAGAGCCCGCTGGTGTGCTGGAGCAGCTGCCGTACGGTGATCCTGCTGCCGTCGTTGCCGTTGCCGGAGACGACGCCGGGCAGCCAGTCCTCGACGGTGTCGTCCAGCGACAGCCGCCCCTCGCCGACGAGTTGCAGGATCACGGTGGCCACGAACGTCTTGGTCGCGCTGGCGATCCGGAACCGGTCGCCGGGGCGCGCCGCCTCGCCGGTGGTCTTGTCGACGACGCCCGCGGCGGCGGAGCGCTGTCCGCGCGGGCCGGTCGAGCGGGCGACGGCGCCGACGGTTCCGGTCTCCATCACGGCGTTGACGCGGTCCCGCAGCGACTCCTGGGCGGGACGCGGGGACTCGGCGGTGGCCGACGCGGCGGGGATCGTCAGGACGGACGCGGCGATCGCGGCGACCAGGGCCGTGGCGGTGCGCTTCATGGCGGGTGCTCCTTGCGGGTCGGTCGGTGTCGGCACCGCTGTCTGCGATGCGGACACCAACCTAGAAACGCGGCTGATCGCGGGCGATCGGGCCAACTGGCCTGTCGGGGGTGGTGGTTGGCCCCCTGCCGAGGTGCAGCCAGCCCTACCTCGACCCCACTTGCGTGCGCCTTTGCTGTCAGCCGCCTCCTTGGGCCCTGCAGGAGTGACGTGTCCTTCAGATGCGTCAGACAGATGCGTCAGAGACGCTCGACCGTCGTCAGGTACAGCTTCACGAAGCGGTCCACGTCCACGTCCAGGGCGACGTCCACCAACGGCTGTTCGCGCAGGCCGGTGTGGATCTCGGCCTCACCGGGCCGGGGCCGGCGGTCGACGATCGTCTGGCCGCGCGTCGGCCCGGGGGCGAGGGAGACCTCGACGGGCAGCAGGCGGGTGGTGATGCCCGCCGGGTCCACGACCGCGCACACCGCGCCCGCGTCGCCGATGCCGCCGGCCTCGGAGTCGGCGGCGACATCGGGCGTGGCCGGGCGGTGCGCCAGCAGGTCGCCCGCGAGACGGGTACCGGGCTCCGGGCTCTCCCGCAGCCGCCGTACGTCCGCGCCGGGCACCACGACCCGCTGGAAGACGTCCAGGCCGTACATGGTGATCGGCACCCCGGCGGTGAGCAGGATCGCGGCCGCCTCCGGGTCGTGCCACACGTTGAACTCCGCGACCGGCGTGGCGTTTCCGCAGGCCACCGCGCCGCCCATGAAGACGATCCGCTCGATGTTGCGGGTCACCTCCGGGTGCGTGCGCAGCAGCAGGGCGATGTTGGTGAGGGGCGCGGTCGGGACGAGGGTGACCGGGCGCGGGGACGCCAGGATCTCGCGGCGCAGCAGCGTCACCGCGTCCACGTCGGCCGGGGCGCGGGTCGGGGCGGGCAGGCCGATGTCGCCCATGCCGTCCTCGCCGTGCACGTGCCGCGCCGAGCGCGCGGCCTCGATCAACGGCCGTCCGGCGCCCCGGGCGACGGGGATGTCGGGGGCACCGGCCTGCTCCAGCACGGTGAGGGTGTTGCGTACGACGCCGTCCACATCCGTGTTCCCGGCCACGCAGGTGACCGCGCGCAGGTCGACACCCGGGTGGCGTACGGCGAACAGCAGCGCGAGGGCGTCGTCGACGCCGGTGTCACAGTCGATGATCACCGGGATGGGCGGACCGTCGGCGTTCGTCACGGCGGGTTCCTCTCACGGGTGCGGTGGCGGGTCACCGGAACCGACCTTACGGTGTTGCCCAGGTGGAGTGCGTCGTCGTATGGCGCCGCCGTACGGGCTTCGTGCGCGCGGCGTCATACGGCGTCTAAACGCCCGTCGCAGGCGTCACGGGGCATCCCACAACTCGGGTCCGCGGGCCTTCGCGCGCGCGGCGATCCGGGTGACGAGCTCCGCGGCCGGTACGGCCCCCGGCTTGCGCCCGTCACGCAGCCGTACGGCCGCCAGGCCTCCGTCCGCCTCGGCCGCCGCCTCCCGCTCCCCGATGACCGCCTGGTACGGCACGAGCCGTGCCGCCCGGATACGGGCACCCAGGGTGCCGTGTTCGGGGCCTGCGAGCTCGGCGCGCAGGCCCCGGTCGAGGGCGCGGTGCAGCATCCTCTCCGCCTGGTCCCGCTGTGCATCCGACACGGGGAGGATCACCAGCTGCACGGGGGCGAGCCAGACCGGGAAAGCGCCGCCGTGCTGCTCGATGAGGTGGGCGACGGCTCTTTCGACGCTGCCGATGATGCTGCGGTGCACCATGACCGGGCGGTGCTTGGCGCCGTCAGGGCCGATGTAGTGCAGGTCGAAGCGTTCGGGCTGGTGGAAGTCGATCTGGACGGTGGAGAGGGTCGACTCCCGTCCGGCCGGGTCGGCGATCTGGACGTCGATCTTGGGGCCGTAGAACGCGGCCTCGCCCTCCGCGGCCTCGTACGGGATGCCGGAGGCGTCCAGCACCTCGCGGAGCAGCGCGGTGGCCCGCCGCCACAGCTCGGGGTCGGCGACGTACTTGGCGCCGCCCGCGCCCCCGCCCTCGGACGGGAGGGAAAGGCGGTGCCGGACGGCCCGGATCCCCAGATCGGCGTAAGCACGGGCGATGAGCTGGAGGGCGGCCCGGGCCTCGTCGACGGCCTGGTCGAGGGTGCAGAAGATGTGGGCGTCGTTGAGGTGGATCGCCCGCACGCGGGTGAGGCCGCCGAGGACGCCGGACAGCTCCGAGCGGTACATGCCGCCCAACTCGGCCATACGGAAGGGTAGTTCGCGGTAACTGTGGGAGCGGGAGCGGTAGATCAGGGCGTGGTGCGGGCACAGGCTCGGGCGCAGGACTAGCTGTTCGCTGCGGCTGTCGCTGCCGCCGCCGAGGTCCATCGGCGGGAACATGTCCTCGCTGTAGTGGTCCCAGTGCCCGGAGATCTCGTAGAGCTCGCGCTTGCCGAGAACGGGGGAGTGGACGTGCCGGTAGCCGGCCTCGCGTTCGGCTTCGCGGATGTACTCCTCCAGCGCATGCCGGACGACTGCGCCGTCGGGCAGCCAGTACGGCAGGCCCGCGCCCATCAGGGGGTCGGTGTCGAAGAGGTCCAGTTCGCGGCCGAGGCGGCGGTGGTCGTGCATGGCTGCTCCTCCGGGTGAGGGGACGAGCGCCCACGACAAAGCCCCGAGGCACTCGCCCCGGGGCTTGGATTTCGCTCAGCTTTCAGCGCGGCGCCGGGACATGGTCCGGCGTCGTCGTCAGAGACGGGTTGGCGCGCTGCATGGGGCGACCGTAACAGCGGGTGGGCGGGGGTGTCGCGGCGATTTTCACGATTCACGTCACCAATGCGAAGTCGCGTGATTACGCTCTGCTACAGACCGACTCTGGGGGTGGCACGCCTTGGTTCACATCCGCCAACTAGGGTCCGTCTTCAAAGATCATCGGAGGGTGGATCATGGTGGGGTGATACGACGCCATGAACTCACCGACCAGGAGTGGGAGTTACTCGCTC